>JAHZKP010000052.1 GCA_022600345.1 Alphaproteobacteria bacterium
CGGCTCGTTAGGGCAAATTTGATGCACTTCAGATCAATCCACGACCTTTATCGGCCACCGCCGCTAAAACCCTATGACGCCGCCCAACGGGAGTTGGCCCTATGCTAAACCGGACAGCAGTGAGGCGTGTCTCCAACACGACGCGTCGAGCGGCTTGGCCGATCACCCAGATCGACCCGCGCCACTCTCCTGCTGGGCCGTGCTGGAAGCGCGCCTCCGGCACGACTCGCCGCTTGAGAAACAGAATTGATCCGATTTGGTCGGAAAGTGCTCAAAGTTGCGCCTTCGATGCGTGGAGGGAGTGCCGACATGGCAAGCTGGCGGCCCAAACGCCGGCCAGGCGACGTCATAGCAGGCTGTTGCCGGGAGATTTGCGCCCGAGGCCACCGATGCGACGTGTGCCTGAGTGTCCGCCGTTTCGACTATTTGCCTTTTGGGGCGAGCCCTGCAACGGATGTTGGTGACTTTATCGACACTTGGTCCTTGGCCGTCGCGGGCTGGTCGCACGTTCTCCACGCCGAACACGATGGTGGACAGCGTTCGCGCTTGCAGGTTAGCTTTGGCCAAACAACATTCGGCGGGTTAGCCCGACTTTCTCACAGGGTAGTGGAGCGTCATGGCCTCAGGCGGAATCAATCGGCTAAGCGAGTGATGAAATGCGTATTGGTTCATACGGTTAAGCCGCTCGTCATGCCGGCGGCGTGCTTCCAGCATGCAGCCGATGACCCGCCTCAGGCCACCTGAAAGGCGGGCTAGTTGGGCAATCGAAATCCACCACAATGATCCACATTCTGCTATTCGGAGGCATAATTGTCAGAAACTGGGACACAGAAATACTGCAAATCAGAACTTTAGATTAATTGCGGTTCTGCACCCGTGGCCGACGAATGTGATCGAGGCCGCAGTATTCTTGATCGCCACGGAGTTGTTGTCTTGCGTGGAGCATTTTCACCTGCCGAACTTGGTGGGCTCTTCAACAACCTTTCAGAATGCCGGGACGAGGCCCTGAAAAAATTCATTGACGGCGAAAGCCCGAATTTCAGTCCGAAATATGATTTTAAGGAAAGCGGCATGTCGCTGCAGTTGGCTGCGGCAGACCCCTGGACCGAAAACAGGTTGACGAAAAAGATGCAGGTGCCAAGGACCACACGCCATCCACAAGCCTATTTGGCGCAATCCGTAAGGGGCCGGGGTGGCCAATCCTGGAGGCGGTTTTTCCCAAGGCCCGGGCTACGAATGCGGCACGTATAAGAATTATCGATCCGGGCGCAGGGTCGCAAAAGGATCGGCGAGGTGCATTGTTTTTCCATCAGGAGAAATGGGGCATAAAGCACATGGAGCAGCCATTAGGCCAGAACATGTGGATACTTCTCAATCCTGATGGCGAGTTGGCGAACGAGGCAACGGCGGGAATGCAATTTGCGCTCGGAGAGACGGAGTTCTGGCGCCAGACCGAATTGGCAAACTACGAGGAGACTGCCCGACCGAAGTTGACGAAACTGAACAAGGCAAGTCTTTCGGGCACCGATGCCGGCCAAGAGATCGTGGAAATTGATGGGCACTGGGTATATCGGCCGAAAATTGCGGTTGGTGATCTTCTTGTCTTTGATCACCACATTCCACACGCTTCGTATGTTCCGGCAAAAGCGACGGCACCTCGAATTAGCTGTGACCTGAGGATATTTCCAACGTCTGACGTCGTAAACTGGGTTGGTTGACAACCGGTTTTTTTGGCGCCGGCTGGTTTCTCAAACGGTGTCTGTTTTATAAATTGAAATGCGTGGGAAAGAAATGCACCTGGGAAACCTGCTCCGAAGCTTGGCCGGCTCTTCAACCAACCATCCCAAACTTGCGGGCAAGACCTTTGTGATAGGGTTGGGCGCGGCCAAGGCCGGGACATCCTGGATGTTTCAGTACTTTCAAAAACACCCGCAAATCATCTGCTCGCCATTGAAGGAATTCCATTATTTTGATGTAAAATTTGGCGTCCAAACAGATTTCCATCAAACACGCGCATTCAACAGGGTTCTGGAGCACATAAACAGAGATGGTGAATTTATCCACCGTCTGCAAAAAAGGCCGCACTTCCAGGCGTCGATTGACCGGTTGCGTATGATGTATTCGGAAGATGCCTACTTTGAACATTTTTCACGCATTTCAGAGGAAAACGTAGAATTCCTTTGTGAGATCACTCCGCAGTATCAAGTCTTGCCCGAGGAAGGCTTTCGGTACATTCAGGAATTGTTTTCGAAGCACCGAATAAAGGTCAAATTTGTTCTTCTGCTCAGGGATCCAGTCGATCGTTTCTGGTCGCATTGCCGGTTCTTGCATGGGCGGGACCCGGCGTTCGATCCTGTGAAAGACTTCCATGAACACTTCGAAGGGCCTACGATTACCAATCGCAGTGATTACGATGTGGCGATCCAGACTTTTTTGAAGGTGTTCCCTCGCGATCAGATTTACATTGATTATTACGAGACGATGTTTGATCGCGAGTCGGTGCAGAGTTTGTGTAATTTCATCGGCATAAATTATGTGGAAACTGATTTTGCAAGCCGAAGAAATGAGACATCAGTTGACTTGGATCTGGGAAGTGAGAGGGGAAAGATCCTGTTTGACAGGTTTGAGAATGTCTATGGATTCTGCGCTGACTTTCTTGACAAGGAGCTTCCTCAAAAATGGAAGGAAACGATTGAAAAGTACGGTGCGTGAGTGAGTGGCACAAAGCACGGATGCCACGTTGCTCGAGGCTTTATGGGAGCCGCTTCGACTTCAGAGCTGCTTGAAGTATCGTGCCACCGGCCAGCGTTGGAAGCCTAAGGATTCGTAGGTGCGGCGGGCGGGTTCGTGGCCGCTGTCTCCAATGGTTTCGACCATCATCATCTTCATTCCAAGAGCGCGGGTGCGTTCTTCGGCAAAGGCCATAAGTTGCCGGGCGATGCCGTGTCGTTGATGTTGGGGTGAAACGGCGATGATATGAATTTCACCCATTTGATCTTCAGGGTGGATGCGCAGCCCGAGAAAGCCAGCGAGTTCGTTGCCTATGACTGCCAGCCAGATGTTGTCTGGTTCCTTTGCAAAGAGTTCCGCGACATCGTTTCTCTGCCTTTCGCTCCAACCATTGGGATAGAAGGCATCGTAAACGAATTTGGGGACGTCGTTTTTGGTGCGTGCGAAAACGGGTGTCCAGGCCTCAATCGCCAGGTCCAAAACCGCTTCTTTATGGTCGCGGGTGAACGGAATAATTTCGATCTTACTCATGGTTTTGAGCTTAACACACTGGACCTAGCGCGCCATTCTCACCGGCGTGCGCGCCGGGATCGCCCAGTGCGGGTTCATTCGGCAGGCCAATGTTGGGTGGTTCGTGTGGCTCGACAATTGACTCCGACGGCTCCAACCTTACAGTGCGGCGCAACAATCCTGTGATATTCAACAAGGACGACAGCGCTCGATGGATAACGCCAGCCGCACGCCAGCCAAGTTTTTTGCCCCGCTCGCCATCGGAGCGCCCGAACCGTTCCGGGCGTTGCCTGTGCGCTTGGAGCGGATGATCCATTTCGTTCCGCCACATAACGAAAAAATCCGGTCCAAACTGGGTGGCATGATCAAGAAGGTCGATGTCATCCTGGGTAACCTGGAGGATGCAATTCCAGCGACCGATAAAGAAGCGGCTCGCGCCGGGTTCATCTCGATGGCTGAAGAGCACGACTATGGCCAGACGGGACTTTGGACGCGGATCAATTGCCTCAATTCACCGTGGGCGCTGGATGACATCACCGAAATCGTCACGAAGGTCGGCAACAAGGTTGATGTGATCATGCTTCCCAAGGTCGAGGGACCGTGGGATGTCCACTATCTCGATCAGCTTCTGGCGCAACTTGAAGCCGCTCACAAGGTCACCAAGCCGATCCTGATCCACGCGATCCTGGAAACCGCTGAGGGCGTCAAGAACGTCGAGGCGATTGCGGCTGCCTCACCACGCATGCATGGCATGAGCCTTGGGCCCGCAGACTTGGCGGCTTCTCGCGGCATGAAAACGACGCGGGTCGGTGGGGGGCATCCCGATTACGCCGTTCTGGCTGACCCTGGAGCCGATGCAGATGCGCCGCGCGCGGCCTACCAGCAGGACTTGTGGCACTACACGGTCGGCAAGATGGTTGACGCGTGCATGGCCTACGGTATCAAGCCGTTTTACGGTCCGTTTGGTGATTTCGGCGACCTGGCGGCGTGTGAAAGCCAGTTCCGCAACTCGTTCCTGCAGGGGTGTCTTGGGGCGTGGTCGCTGCATCCGACACAGATCGAGATTGCCAAGAAGGTGTTCAGCCCCGACGTTGAAGAAGTTCGGTTCGCCAAGAAGATATTGGAGGCGATGCCCGATGGCACAGGGGCGGTGATGATTGATGGAAAAATGCAGGA
Source organism: Alphaproteobacteria bacterium (assembly GCA_022600345.1). Classification (GTDB taxonomy): domain Bacteria; phylum Pseudomonadota; class Alphaproteobacteria; order Rhizobiales; family Hyphomicrobiaceae; genus Filomicrobium. The sequence continues at coordinate 4,417 of JAHZKP010000052.1, forward strand.
CGATGCAACCTGGAAGCAGGCCAAGGTGATCGTCGATCTGGCTAGGCTGGTGGCGGAAAAAGACCCGGAACGCGGGGCTGAGTACGGGGTTTAGCCCGATCTATTCACCCGCTTTCGGGCTGTCGATGAGAGGTGGCGATCTGCGTTGAAGGCGCGGATGCCGTCGCGTCGCTCTCTATTTGTTCTAGTGCTAAGGTTTTTGCCCATCCTGCCGTATTGGCGCCAAACCACATTGACAGACTCGTCGAGATGCCTTCTGATAGACTAATTAATTAAAACTTATGTCGCTTGACAAACAGCGGCAGATGCGAGCGGGCCATGCGAGAAGCTAAATATGGCGTGGGTGCGATTGTTAAGCACCGAATATATCCGTTCCGCGGTGTGATTTTTGACGTCGATCCGGAGTTCTCCAACACAGAAGAGTGGTGGCTGTCGATCCCTGAGGACGTGCGTCCAAGCAAGGATCAGCCATTTTATCATTTGTTGGCGGAAAACGATGAGACTGAATATACGGCTTATGTTTCCGAACAAAACCTACTTCCCGACAATGCTGGCGAGCCGTTAAGGCATCCGCAGATTGATGAGTTGTTTGTGACCGATGAGAAGGGTCGCTATCAACCGAAATTCCTCGATAGGCATTGATTGGTTGGGCGTTTTTTTGGTTAAGCCGGGCTCCGGGCAGGACACGGAATTTACGCGGAACTTCAGCTCATGCTGGTCATGGCCGGCATGAGTGCGGGCTGGTGGCCGTAATGTGCTCGCCAGCGGCTTGGCCCCGTCGGGCCCGGTCCAAATGGGCTGCCCAGGAGGGTGCGGGCTAGCAACTTAATCCCAACATCAACCTCAGGTTCTGCACGGCGGCGCCGGCGGCACCCTTGCCGAGGTTATCGAGGCGGGCGATGAGGACCGCTTGCCCGGCTTCATGACCACTGAACAACCAAATATCCATGTGGTCGCTATCCTTGGCTGGGTCCACGAACAGCTTGTTTGATTCGTAGGCTTCATCTTCGGTTTTGAAGTGGACGCTTGGAGCGTCCCGGTAATAGGCGGCGAACAGCTCCTCGACATCGGATGTTGTCGGTGGGGTTTTGGCCATCGTCAGGTGTAGTGGGACGCTGACAAGCATGCCCTGGGCGAAGTTGCCAACGGAGGGCACGAAGATTGGCTGCCGGGTCAGGCCCACATGGTGCATGACCTCGGGAAGGTGTTTGTGGTTGAGGCCAAGGCCATACAACTGGAAAACAGGTGCGCTGCCGGCTTCAAAGTCGGCAATCATCGATTTGCCGCCGCCGGTGTAGCCGCTGACGGCGTTGATGGTGAAGGGAAAGTCGGCGGCAAACCACTCGCTCTCGATCAACGGGCGCAAAAGAGCGATGGCGCCGGTCGCATAGCACCCCGGGTTAGCGACGCGCTGGGCCGACGCAATGCGGGCGGCCTGGGCGCCTTGAGGCTCCAGTTCCGCAAAGCCATAGACCCAGCCTTCGGCGGTCCGGTGGGCGGTCGATGCATCGATAATGCGTGGGCCATCGTCAGCAAGGCTATCGGCGAGTGCGACAGCTTCGCGGGCCGCATCGTCAGGCAGGCAAAGGATGATGACATCTGCCTGGCGCATCATGTCCCGGCGAGCCTCAGGGTCCTTGCGGGCTTCGTGGTCGATAGAGATGACCTCAACGCCGTCAAAATCAGCGAGCCTGTCGCGGATCTGGAGGCCGGTGGTACCGGCCTCGCCGTCGATGAATACTTTAGCCTGGTCTTTGTTTGCCATGGAGCGTCGTTTCAATTTTTTCGTTTAGTGAGGGGCGGGTCCGTGTCCTGGAATGCCATCCATCCACACGGGTAAGTCGATACCCAATCGTCCAGCGATGGCCTGCAGCAAGTTTTCCGAACAGCCAATCTGCCATGCTGCGCAGGCGATGTGGTGGCTGTCGCGGTAAATCATGTCGAGTGCGACGAAAAGAATGATGATCAGGCCAACCCATGCGATCCAGGGATAGCGGTGCAGGAGCTTGGCAATGTAGGTGGAGGCAACGGCCATCAGGATGATGGCGAGTGCCAGGCCGATGACCAAAACGAGCGTGGATTCGCCGGCGGCACCAGCAACGGCCAGAACGTTGTCGAGTGACATCGAGAGGTCGGCCAGGATAATCGTCCACATGGCCGACCAGAAGCCCGCTTCGTTTTCGACCGGGGCGTTTGAGGCCAGCTTGCCCTCGATCTCGTCGATGGAGTGCTCTTCGCCCTCAATAATCTGGCGGTACATTTTCCAGCAGACAAACAACAGTAGCAGGCCGCCAGCTAACGTCAGGCCGATGATTTGCAGCATCTGCTGGGCGACGCCGGAAAACAGGATGCGCAGGACGACGGCTCCGGCAATGCCCCAGAATATGACTTTGGCGCGCAATGAGGGGTTGACGCGGGAAGCAGCCATGCCGACGACGATGGCGTTGTCGCCAGCTAGCGTCAGGTCGATTAGGAGGATGTTGAACAGGGCGACTGAATGCTCGCTCCACCAAGCGGCGGTGAGCATGTGGCCGATTTCCGAAGACAGTGACTGCCACAGCGAGCCTGCATCTGCGCCCATAAAGTCCATGTCTTACCCCTTATGATTTCGGTATTCGCCTGGCTCGCCGTCGCCTGGTTCCCTTTGCCGGCCGAACGGCTGGGTCGGCGCTATGTGACATTGGCCGCCGAACAGGGCAAGCCTTACTCGCGGAGAAACACAACAGCCAACGGCGTGGTGGGCGGTTTGCAGCAGCGACTTGCTGCAGCGTGGCCGTTGAGTCTGCCCGGACCGGATTTGCCGCATGTTGTTCGCTGGACCGGCCCCATCGGGAATGATTTCGTGCATGTCGTTGTGGAGTGCGATGTGGCCGAACAATTCCCGGTCGCCATTGAACTGCAGGGGCAGGTGGTTTGCTGTCAGGCCGGCCTTTGAGTTCGCGACAAGGGTGGCCAGTGGGAATTGATCGACCAACTGGCGGATCTGGGAGGGGTCTTTCTCCTCAAAGTGCTCGGGCAGATACATTTTTTGATTTCCCGGATGGAGGGGGAGGCGTTTTGATAGCGTCTGTTCATGCAACAAAAAAGGGCCGCGTCGAACGCAGCCCTTTTTCGTATTTTCAGTTGTCTGTGGCGCGAGATTAGCGCTTGGAGAACTGGAAACTGCGGCGGGCTTTGGCGCGGCCGTACTTCTTGCGCTCGACGATACGGCTGTCGCGGGTCAGGAAGCCGCCCTTTTTCAGCACCGAGCGAAGTTCGGGCTCGTAGTAGGTCAAGGCCTTCGAGATGCCGTGACGGACTGCACCAGCCTGCCCCGACAGGCCGCCGCCGACAACGGTTGCCATGATATCGTACTGGTCCTTGCGCTCGGCGGTTGCGATCGGCTGCTGGATGAGCATCTGCAGAACCGGCCGTGCGAAGTACTGGGAATAGTCCTTCTTGTTGACGATAATCTTGCCGGAGCCCGGCTTGATCCAGACGCGCGCAATCGCGTTCTTACGCTTGCCGGTGGCATAGGCGCGGCCATGGGCGTCGAGTTTTTGAACGTGGACCGGCTGCTCTTCAGCGGCGGGCGCTACGTTGGAGATCTCGCCGAGATCCTCCAAGGATTTGGTTTCTTCGGCCATATCGATCAGACCTTCACGTTTTTGGAATTGAGCGAGGCGACATCGAGTGTCTGGGGCTGCTGGGCCTCGTGGGGGTGCTCGGCGCCCTTGTAGACCTTCAGGTTGCGCATAAGCTGGCGGCCAAGTGGGCCACGAGCGAGCATCCGTTCAACGGCTTTTTCGACAATGCGCTCGGGGAAGCGGCCTTCCAGGATCTGGCGGGGTGAGCGTTCCTTGATGCCGCCGGGATAGCCGGTGTGCCAATAGTAGCGCTTGTCTTCGAATTTCTTGCCGGTGAACACCACCTTGTCGGCGTTGATGACGATGACGTTGTCACCGCAATCGACGTGCGGGGTGTAGATGGCTTTGTGTTTGCCCTTGAGGCGGGTGGCGATAATGGTGGCGAGGCGACCGACAACAAGGCCGGTGGCGTCGATCAGGATCCATTTCTTATCCACCTCGCCGGGTTTGGCGACGAAGGTTTTCATGGGGCAGAGCTCCTGCCGGTTGGAGAGTTGACTGAGTTCAAACGGTAATGCCGTGGCGCCTTGAGCGATGCCACTGCAATCTGGTGCTACCTGGATGTGCCCAGGCGGCACCTGTCCGCTGGAATTGGGATGGTCAGTCGGATAGATGCGTCGGCGTCTTGTGTCAACGGAATTCGGCGACCTTCGCAAAAAATATCGTCATATCAGTCGGTTAGTTATGCGGTAAAATGTTACCTGATGATTCTCAAGGGGGGTGGCGGGCCGGCTGTATCTAATCGGCGGACTGATTGTTGGCGGAATTCTGCCGCAAGTTCTGCTTGAACGGATTGTAAACATGGCTCAAATGATTCTGGACGCCTAATGGGGCTGGTGCACTGATTTGCCAAGTTCATCGTTGGTGCGGACACAAATCGTAAGAGTTCTTGGGGCGGGTGGATCGAAGTGTTGTTCCAGGCTTGAAACAACTCGATTTGCAGGCCGGCGACTTCTAAGGCAGCGCCGCCATTCACGGCGGTCGAACATTAAGGAAACGACGAATGCAGCAGGCAAGTAGGGCTTTGGCGGTACTGGTGGCATGCATGGTTGGCTTGTCAGGTTTGGTCTTATCGGCGAGTGCTCAGGATGGTTCTGGCGACATCGAGCAGATCAAGCTGACAGAAGGGCAGATTGTGAATCTGGTTGCTGCCCAGAAGGATCTTGGGGCGGTGGCCAAGCGGCTCGAGGGCCTGCCTGATGACAGCGAAGTCAGCGTCAAGGACGAACTCGATGCGATAGCAACAAAGCATGGTTTCAAGGATTTCAATGAGTTGGACCTGGTTTCGGCCAATGTGCAAATCGTTCTGGATGGCATCGATCCCGATACCGGAGCCTATGAGGATCCGATCGTCGGGCTGAAGGAAGAGTTGGAGGAAGTTCGCGTCGATAAGGCGTTGGAGGAGGACGAGAGAAAGGCGCTTGTCGAGGAACTGGAAGAAGCTGTTGCCGCTTTGCCGGCGTTAAAGTTCAAGGAAAACATCGAGTTGGTGAAGAAGCATCAAAAGATGATTCAGAATGCGCTCGATGAGGGCGACGGTAAGTAGGATCATCTTACTACCGGGATTTGCATTCGGTGTTTGGAATTGACCAGCCGTGACTATTGTTGCGGCTGGGATGGAGGCTTGACGATGGGAAGTGTCGGGGCGATGGGAAGTGCGGGGGCGGAGCAGGCGGCTGTTGGTGGTGGCCTGGAATCAGGTGGCGAAGCTGTTTTAGTGGAGCGGCCGGAACCTGGCATCGCGGTCGTTACGCTCAATCGGCCGAAGGCGCGAAACTCCCTGTCGCTTGGCGTTTTGAAGACGCTGAAAGCGGTGTTTGGCGAACTGGGTGGCGATGCCTCGGTCAAGGCGATTGTCCTGGCAGCCAACGGGCCGGCGTTTTGCGCCGGGCATGACCTGAAAGAGATGACGGCCGCACGGCAGGGTGCTGATGGCGGCAAGGCGTTTTTTACCGAAACGATGGAAGCCTGCTCGCAATTGATGCAGGCGATGGTGGCGTGTCCGAAACCGATCATCGGGGCTGTTCATGCAATGGCGACGGCTGCGGGTTGCCAGCTTGTCGCCACGTGCGACCTGGCGGTGGCCTCAGAGGAAGCCAAGTTTTGTACGCCCGGGGTCAATATCGGATTGTTCTGTTCGACGCCGATGGTGGCGCTGTCGCGCAATGTGCCGCGCAAGCAGGCTATGGAAATGTTGTTGCTGGGCGAGTTGATTTCGGCCGCCGATGCTGCCGACTATGGATTGATCAATCGTTCGGTACCGGCTGATGAGGTGATGGATGTGGCGCTCGATTTCGCCCGGCGTATCGCGCACAAGTCTTCGGCAACGGTGGCGGTTGGCAAAGAGGCTTTCTACCGACAGATCGAAACGCCGCTGTCGGAAGCCTACGACTATGCCGCCAACGTGATGGTCGAGAACATGCTGTTTCAGGATGCCGAGGAAGGCATCGGGGCGTTCCTTGAGAAGCGCAAGCCGGAATGGAAGGAGTGCTGACCGTGCTACCGGCCAGAGTGAACATGATCACCTTGGGCGTCGATGACGTCGCAAAATCGCGGGCGTTCTATGAACGGCTGGGGTTTGTTGCCTCAGGTTTTCCCAGCGAGGAGGTCACGTTTTTTGATATGAACGGCACGATCCTTGGCCTCTACGGACGCGAACCCCTTGCCGAGGATGCTGGTGTCGGTGCGGCTGGCGATGGTTTTCGGGCTGTAAGCCTAGCGATCAATCTGGAAACCAAAGCGGCTGTTGATGAAGCGCTGGCATTCGCTGAGTCCTGTGGCGGGCGAATTATCCAGCCCGCTCGCGAGGTCTTCTGGGGTGGGTATTCTGGCTATTTTGCCGACCCCGACGGGCACCTATGGGAAATCGCCTACAATCCAATTACGACATTGAACGAGAACGGGGGCCTGACATTGCCGCCGCCGGTTGGATCTTCATGAACCACGACACCTATAGCGACGATTATATCGCCGGGGTGCTGCGCGAAGCGCGGGTTTTCGCCTTTGTCGGGGCGTCGGCCAACGTCAGCCGGCCCAGCTATTTCGCCATGAAGTACCTGTTGGCCAAGGGTTACGTGGTTCATCCGATCAATCCGGGACTTGCGGGCAGGAAGATCCTGGGACAGACGGTTTATGGAAAGCTGGAGGATGTGCCAGCTCCTGTCGACGTCGTTGATGTATTCCGCAACTCGAAGGCGGCGCTTGGTATCGTTGAGGATGCAGTTCGCCTGAAGGATCAGCTCGGTATCAAGGTCGCGTGGATGCAACTGGGCGTTCGCAACGACGATGCAGCACGTATGGCGGAAGATGCCGGGTTGGACGTGGTCATGAACCGGTGCCCGAAGATCGAATACGCGCGGTTGTCGGGCGAGATCGGCTGGGCGGGAGTGAATTCGCGGGTGCTTACCAGCCGCAAGCCGATGCTGTCGGGACTTGGCGTGCAGGCTCGGGTTTTGCCTGGCAACGGCTGACTGAAGAGCTGGCGGTGTTTTCCTAATCGCGGAATAGCGTGCTGGACGTTTTGATCCGGTTCAGCCCTTGCAGCGGCGGCGCTGTTCTCGGCGCAGGTCGCGTGAGACTTCGGACGCCAGCATCGTTCCACGTGAAACTTGTGCCGGGGTGAGGCTGGTGGCCGTACTGCCGCGAAGCACCTTGGGTGCTGCGTCAGCTTCCGATTTACCGATCTTCAGTTCGGCGCAGGACAATTCAGACTTCTTCTTCCTGAAGGCGAACAGCCGAACGCCTGATGCGTAGGCAAGCGCGGTGGGCCGCTGGCGCACCCATGCGCGGGTTGGATCATTGGTCATGTAGCGAAGCGTAGCCTGGCGCTTGGCGATGCAATTTGGCGTATCGTCGACGCAGCTCAATCCGGCCAAGGGCGACGTGATGGTCGCGGTATTGACGGCGCAGGCTCCCAACAGGATGCAGCCGGTTAGAATTGCAGCTATTTTGGGTGTTGCAACTGGCATGAATAATCCCGCTGATACGCATCTGGTTGCCCGGTGGATGGCGGCTTGGCCCCAGCGCGAACAAAGCCTGCCGCTGGCTTTATTGAGCAGCGGGCTTGTTGTTACCTTCATGAGCCCATAGAAGGCAGCGATGGCAGGGTCAAGGCAGGCGCCGGGTGCCGCTTGGTTAGGCCTGTTGAGAAAGACCGGCGTGGGCGGGTTGCAGGGGCCCCAATTTTGGAGGAAGTAGCCTGATGGTTCATGGGATCAGAATTCACGCTTACGGCGGTCCGGAGGCGCTCAAGTGGGAGAGCGTCGAGGTTGGTCAGCCAGGGGCAGGTCAGGTTCGCTTGCGGCATTTGGCTGTGGGGCTGAATTACATCGATACCTATCACCGCACCGGTCTTTATCCAGTGGGGGATTTGCCGGCTGTGATCGGCATGGAAGCGTGTGGCGAGGTCGTCGCGGTCGGCGAGGGTGTCGGCGAATTCAAGGCCGGGGACCGGGTCGCATACGCCAATCCGATTGGGTCGTATGCCGAAGAGCGGCTGATTGCGGCTGAGCGGGTGGTGAAGGTTCCCGACGCGATCGAGGCGAAAACTGCCGCTGCCATGATGCTGCAGGGCATGACGGTGCGTTATCTTCTCAACGTCACACATAAGGTCGGCCCGCAAACGACGATGTTGTTTCATGCGGCGGCGGGGGGCGTTGGGTTGATTGCGTGCCAATGGGCCAAGCATCTGGGGGCAAGGATTATCGGAACTGTCGGTTCGGATGAAAAAGCCGCGTTAGCCAAGGCGCACGGGTGTAGCGAGACGATCAACTACCGAACCGAGGATTTTGCGAAGCGGGTCGGCGAGTTGACGGATGGTCAGGGTGTCGATGTCGTCTACGATTCAATTGGCAAGGATACCTTTCCAGCTTCGCTCGACTGTCTGAAACCCCTTGGTTTGTGGGTCTCGTTTGGCAATGCATCAGGACCCATAGCGCCATTCGATCTGGGTATTCTGGCCAAGAAAGGATCGCTATTTGCAACAAGGCCGACGCTTTTCACTTATGTCGCCAAACGTGAGGATCTGCTGGCCAGTGCGCACGATCTGTTCGACCTGGTGGAGCGGGGAATCGTAAAAATTCCGGTCAATCAAACCTATCCCCTGCGGGAAGCAGCGCAAGCGCACCGGGATTTGGAAACCAGGGCAACGACGGGGTCGACTGTGCTGATTCCTTGAGGTGTGGTCTAAGGGGGTGAAGTTTCCAGGGCGGACGGGATGAGCGAAGGACAAGTGGAGACGGCGGTGGCAGGGAGCACCGGTCGCGGATCGGATGATGTGCGGCGCGGACTGTTGCTGGTTCTTGCTATTGTGACAGGGTATGCGTTCCTGCACGCCGGATTTCGTTTGCTGGCCTCCCATGTTCTTGGCGAAGACGACGTCATAGACATCGTCTTATCCCAGGATCTGCGCGCGGGATACGACGCCTTCCCGCGTCAACCTCCGCTTTACAATTGGGTCTTGTGGGCGGCACAGCAGGTTTTCGGTCCGCGTTTAGAGACCTTTTTAATCATCAAGTATGGGGCGCTGGTTGCTTCGGCGGGTTTTTTATATCTAGCCGCCTACAGGGTGTTGAAGGATCGCTTGTTTGCGCTGCTGACGGTCGAGTCGTTGGCGCTGATCTACTCGATTGCATGGCGCTTTCATGAGGGGTTCACTCATGAAGTCGGGGCAATGGTCGCGGTATTGGCGACGACCTGGCTGTTTTTGCGCGTGTTGCAGGAGGGCCGGGCGCTAGATTTTGTCGGGCTGGGCGTGGCCATGGGGCTGGGTTTCCTGACGGAGCCGGCTTATGTGGTATTTCTGGTCACGTTGATCATTGCGGCGATGCTGCAACCGGGCTTGCGGCGGGCTGTCGGTTCTCCGCCCCTTGTGCTGGCGTTTGTTGCAGCACTGGCGATCGCCTCGCCCTATCTGTTGTGGATGCTCGATGAACCGCGAAGGATGTTGTGGCTGACCCGGCTATGGTGGGATGGCTGGCAATTCAATGGGAATGGTTTGTTTGATGCCCTCCGGGGGCCGATTGCCTATCTGTCGCCGCTGTTGTTCATTTTGCCGATCGTCTTTCCCAAATGGTTGCAGACGGCGTGGGTGGATCTGAAAACCTCCCCATTCCAGCAACAGACGGCCAATTATGAATTGCTGGTCCTGCATGCGGGTTTGCTATCTTTTGCGGCATCGATTCTGGGGGCGTTGATATTTGAGATCAATGGCCTGGCGGTGCACGTATTGATGCCGCTCTACCTGCCGATCGTGATCTGGCTGTTTGGTGTTGCGCGGCGGGCGGCCAATCAACCGCTTTACATCAAGCGGTTCGGTCGCCTGGCGATTGCCATCGCGCTGGTGGCGTTCTTTGCGCGGATGGCCAACCTCTACGTCATGGACCCGGTTTGCCAGAAATGCCGGTGGGGCATTCCGTATGCAACGCTGGCGCAGGAAATCCGCGACCGGGGGTTTGGCGGTTCGGGGACCATCGTCAGTCTTGAGCATGAGTTGTCGGGCAATTTGAGAGCCCTGTTTCCGAACGCCAAGTTGGTGACGCGCGGGTATCCCAGGTTTACCCCCGATGGAGCGGACTGGACCCGGGGGCGGGTGGTGTATGTCTGGGATCGGGACTTGCCCGATAAGAAGGCGCAAAGGTTCCTGAGATTCCTACTGCCCAAGGGCATTCGCGCGGCCGATGCTGAAAAGCTTGTCGTGCCGTGGCAGCATCTGTGGCGCGAAACTGGCTACCGCAAGAGTGAATGGCGACTGCTGATCGTCGAGAATGGCCGGGTAAAGCGGGTGATCAATAGCGACCGGTCGCGCCGCTTGGGGCTCTAGCAGGTTGTTGAAAAACTCATGTGGCTCGCGACACCTGTCACTTTTTCGCATTCGGTCAGAAGCGGCGCGCAGCGCGATATGGTTTATCGTGCCAGTGCCGCGACGCCGCCGAGGCGAAAAAGTGCGGTGTCCCAAGGGGATGCGGCGAAATTGACTGCCGGACTGCGTTGCGCCGGTTTGCCGTGGGGTCCACCACACCTGCACCGGACGCGTCTTGCCGGCAGCCAATTTCGTCTCGCATCGCGACCTCACTGAGTTCTTCAACAGCCTGCTAGTTCGCTCGCGGTGCTGATTCGGCGCAATAGCGCCGGGCACCTACGCGGGTGCGGCGCTTGCGCCGGGCCGCAGTCGCGGCCTTGATATAGTGTTTCGGCAAGTGTGTAGCCGTATCAATTCACTCACTGGCCAAGCGGGCCTTCGGCTCGGGTTTGAGCGGCGCGACTAGTCGAAGTCGGAAAAGGCTGAGGGATCTGGTTTGCGACCGGTGACGCGCTCCAGGGCAATTGCGGTGAGCACCTTGCCGGCGAGTGTCGGGCGGCCGAGCATCTGCATGTCTGCCGATGGCTCATGTGCTGAGGCGGTCGCCACAGCTTGCAGGCTGCCGGTATTGAAGCCGGGTGCGACGAGTAGCGGTGATTGAGCGCAAGCCGTCAATGAAACACACAGCGTCACAATCGTTGCGAGGCGAACTAACATGATGCTCCCCGTAGTCATGAGCTTGAAGCTCATTTGCCACATTCTTTGTCTTGCAGTCTCCCCTGCGGGCAAAGTAGCGCCTCGCAGCCGTCAAACAAGAGGTTAAAAGGTGGCATATGAACTCATTCTGAATGGTGCTCAGGGGGGGTGGTTTTGAGGCTGAAATCTGTGTTGATACAGTGCTGGTCAAAATAATGATGCTGCATCAATGACTTCAACAGTCGCCAAATAATGAAGACAGGCAGCGCCAGGTTTTTTCGGCTGCCGTGCCTATGGTCTTTCCGGTTTTTTTAAGGACATCACCGGTCGATTTTGCCGCAGTTTCTGCCGCATCGACGACAGTTTCGCCGGCTGTTTCGAGGCCTTCTTTGGACGCCTTGGCGGTTTGTTTGGCCAATTCCTCGACGGTTTTGGGAGGGCCTTTGGGCTTGGGGTCAACGCCGGGTGGATTTTGGGCGGTGTCGGTATCGGGATGAGCGGGCTCGGTTCCTGGTTGCGGAGTCGTTGCGGTGTAGGCAGGCGGCGGTGATTGGGGCCAGGCGAAATCGGGTGCGGGATAGATTTCAGCAACGGAGCCGGCGCAGTCGGCGTTGGTTATATTGCGGTCGACGCTGCAAGTGCGATGGCCGTGGCGCTTGGCCAGTTCGGTCATGCAGACCAGGTGGATCGAGGCGGCAGGCGGCACCTGGGCGTCATCGATGACGCAGCGGTAAAGGGCATAGGGTCCATCGCAGCGCACGCAGGCTTCTCTGGCGTGGACGCTGCCGGCGGCCAGTGCGAACTGGGCGACCAGTCCGGTCGTGGTGAGGATGATAGCAGTCGGTCTCATGATGCCGGGTCCGCAGGCGTGTTGGCAAAAATTGGCGAATTTCGATCCAGTTTGTAGCACTAATTTAATGGTCTCAGTAGAGTATCGAAGCCAGCCAAGCGGTGGTGCCGCCGAAAATCGGGGAACCTTCGGTTTTGCTTTTCCCTGAACGGTTCGCCACCGCTTGCAATCGCGCTCATCGGCTACTAGAAGAGCGGATTACGGAGACGTGGCCGAGTGGCTGAAGGCAACGGTTTGCTAAATCGTCATACGCTGTCAAGGCGTATCGAGGGTTCGAATCCCTCCGTCTCCGCCATCTTTTATGTCTTCACGCGCTGGTCGCGCTCCAGACGGGGCGGCGAGATGTCTGTGCTCAACATCGGGCAGGCCCATATTGAAGGGTTTTTGAGTGCACAACATTCGGCGAGCCGATGTTGAAGTGTTTTTGTTGCTCAACATTCGGCAAGCCGATGTTGAAGTGCGGCCGACCATCGAGAAATCCCTTATTGAAGTGTCGCCAGGTTGCCCTGTCCACCAATGCATCGCGATAGCTGGTGGCAATCTCACAACATCGCCGGCATTCAGTCTGGCCGCGCTGCCCCCCTCGTTGTGACAGGGTGCGTGGCGCCGCTCCCAGGCGGTGATGCCCGTAATTTCTCTGAGCAAGGCGGGCCAGGGGCGGGGATTGACTCAAAAGCCCGTGGATTGCAGAACGAGCGGCAATATTAACGCTTTGTTAGAATGCGGCGATGCGGCGCGTGATGGCTGGCGGTGGGAAGGTTTGCGCTGTTTCGTGCTCGGGGGCATCGGATAACAGGGGAATGATGCGAATTCGAGCTGGAAATACGCACCGATCGGGCAAGGGCTCAGCAAAGGCCGGTATTGCGGAGCGAATGCGGAATTCCGGAGCATTCACAAAGGGGTTGGTGATTTCAAATGCGCTTAATTGAACTACGGCCACCGGCTGATTTCCGAAGGGCGATTATTGCCTGCATGCCCAAGAGTGGCTCGACTTATTTGTGGCATACGTTGGGTGGTCTGCCGGGTATGCGCAAGGAGCGCTTGGTGCCGGGGTTTCGCAGGCGCGAACAGGAAATCTGCGTTGAGCGCCTGAAGAATGCTGAGGCAGTGACATCGAAGGCCTACACAAAGTGGCGCCTGGGTATGGCCCGCGATGAGCCCAAGCCGGCGGGCTATGTGGCGCAAATGCATCTTCGCTACAGCGAGCCGTCGGGCAACCTGATGAAAGAGTACGACATTCGGCCGATCGTGTTGGTGCGCAACATCTTCGACATTGTCGTCAGCGTTCGCGATCACTACCGCAACCAGGCGGTCTTTATGTCGATGGCCTACGTGAACGACGATATGAAGGAGTGGCCCGATGAGCGGTTGCATGACTTCATCGCCGAGATGGTGGTTCCCTGGTACATCAATTTCTTCATGTGCTGGCAGGAATGCGACGAAAAACTGCTTATCAGTTATGAGCAGGTGATGGCGGACAAGCAGGCAGCCGTCAGAAAGATCGTTGATTATATGGATTTGGAGATTCCCGAAGGTGGGATCGAAAAGGCGTTCGAGACCTCGGGCAAGGCGAACACGCGGAAAAATGCCGGGGTCAGCGGTCGCGGGTCGGAGCTGTCTGATGAAGTGGTTGAAAAAATCCGCTACAAGGCCTCGCTATATCCCGATACGGACTTCTCCCTGATCGGCCTTTAGGGCTTAAGAATGGGTGGTGGGGCCGGCAGTCAGCGGCTAGAGCCAATGTCGGGCGGGCGAGACGAGGATTAGGTTGGCTGTGTCGGGTCGGTTCGGGCAGTCGGTCGACGCGGCAATCGGATTAACTGGGTTGCCGATCGCGAGGAAACGCATCCGTGACGAAAAGGGGTAGCTTTTTATGAAGGCCGTTTTGCTTGCCGGTGGTCTGGGGACGAGGATCAGCGAAGAATCGCACACCAAGCCGAAGCCGATGATCGAGGTCGGCGGGCGGCCGATCCTGTGGCACATCATGAAGATCTATTCCCATTACGGGATCAATGATTTCATCGTCTGCCTGGGCTACAAGGGTTATGTGATCAAGGAATACTTCGCCAACTACTTCCTGCATATGTCGGATGTCACCTTCAACATGGGCAGCAACGAGTTGAAGGTTCACAACCAGCGGGCCGAGCCCTGGACTGTGACCCTGGTCGATACCGGCGAAAACACGATGACCGGCGGCCGGCTGAAGAATGTTGCTTCTTACCTCGATGACGAAGACTTCTGCTTCACTTATGGCGACGGTGTTGCCGATATCGATATCAAGGCGCTGATCGACCGGCATAAATCGGGCGGCAAGCTGGCGACTGTAACGGCGGTGCAACCGCCAGGACGTTACGGCGCGTTGAAGATCGAGGATGACGGCGTGGTCTCGGGCTTCACTGAAAAGCCGCGCGGCGATGGTGGCCTGATCAATGGCGGGTTTTTCGTGCTGTCGCCGAAGGTTGTGGATTATATCCCAGATGAATCGACACCCTGGGAGCAGGAGCCTTTGACCCGGCTGTCCAAAGAAGGGCAACTACAGGCCTATCACCACGAGGGTTTCTGGCAGCCGATGGATACGCTGCGTGACAAGAACTACCTCGAAGAACTCATTGAATCCGGACAGGCACCTTGGAAAGTATGGGACTAGATCAGGACTTCTGGAAGGGCAAACGGGTTTTCTTGACCGGGCACACCGGCTTCAAGGGGGCATGGCTGTCGTTGTGGCTGAAGCAGCTAGGGTCGGTGGTGACCGGCTATTCACTGGAGCCGCCCACGGACCCTAGCCTTTACAAAATTGCCGACGTCGCCAGTGGTCTTGAGGCCGATCACCGCGCTGACATTCTGGACCTTGACCGGATGCAGGGGGCGATGAAAGAGGCGCGCCCTGATATCGTGATCCATATGGCGGCGCAATCGCTGGTTCGTCTGAGTTATGACACGCCGGTTTACACCTATGCGGCGAACGTCATGGGAACGGTCAACGTTCTGGAATGCGCGCGCAACGTCGACACGGTTCGGGGGATCGTGATCATAACCACCGACAAGTGCTACGATAACGTCGAGTGGGTGCATCCTTATCGCGAGCCCGATCCGATGGGCGGGCATGACCCCTACAGCTCCAGCAAGGGTTGTGCGGAATTGGCGACGGCTGCCTACCGCTCAAGCTTCTTTAATACCGAAGATAGTGCGCGGGTCGCTTCAGCCCGCGCGGGCAACGTCGTGGGTGGCGGTGACTGGGCCAAGGACCGATTGGTTCCCGATTGCATCCGGGCCTACATCAAGGGCGATCCGGTGGTGCTGCGCTATCCGCATGCCGTGCGCCCCTGGCAGCACGTGTTGGAGCCGCTTTCGGGTTATCTCATGCTGGCGCAGCAGCTTTGTAGTCCGACCGGCCGGGAGAATGGTGCCTCGGGCTGGAACTTCGGGCCGAACGCGGGTGGGGAGGCAGATGTCGTCACCGTAGCCTCGCTAACGGCCAAGGCTTGGGGCGATGGGGCTGAAGTGCGCGTTGAGTCGGCTGGTCCGCAGCTCAAGGAAGCCGGCTTGCTGCGCCTCGATTCGACGAAGGCGCGCAGCGGGCTGGGCTGGCAGCCGGTGTGGTCGATCGAGGCGACGCTGCAGGAAACGGTGAGCTGGTACAAGGCGTGGCATGCGGGCGAAGACATGGGCGAGGTTACGGCGGCGCAGATCTCGCGCTATAGCGGAATGATGGCATGAGTGGCCGGATCGGTTTTCACGAAACGGGTCTTGAGGGGCTGACGCTGGTCGAGCGCAAACCGCTGGGCGATACGCGCGGGTTCCTGGAGCGGATGTTTTGTGTCACCGAATTTGCGTCGATCGGGCTCAAGGATGGCATCCGGCAGACCAACCGGACCTATACGAGCAAGGCGGGTACGGTGCGGGGTTTGCATTTTCAGCGGCCTCCTTATGCTGAGACCAAGATTGTGACCTGCATTCGCGGCCGGGTGTTCGATGTCGCGGTCGACCTACGCAAAGATTCGCCGACGTTCCTGAAGTGGTATGGCGTGGAGCTGGCGGGCGATAATTTCAACAGTCTTTTTATCCCGGAGGGGTTTGCCCACGGGTTGCAGGCGTTAGAGAACGACTGCGAGATGCTGTACCTGCATACGCGTGACTATACACCGGGGGCCGAAGACGGCCTTAATGCCTGCGATCCGAGTATCGGCATCGACTGGCCAATCGAAATCAGCGAGATGTCGGAGCGCGACAAGGCGCTTCCGAAATTCGACGATCAATTCCTGGGGCTTGAGCTATGAAGTGTCGGCACTGCGCGACCGAGCTAGAAAACGTTTTCGTGGACCTTGCAACGGCGCCGCCGTCGAATGCCTATCTGCAACAGGCAGACCTGAGGGCGAGCGAGAAGTATTATCCGCTGAAGGTGCTGGTCTGCGACAAGTGCTGGCTGGTGCAAACCGAAGATTACGCCGATGCCTCTGAGTTGTTCTCCGAAGACTATGCCTATTTCAGTTCGTTTTCGACGTCGTGGCTGAAGCACAGCGAAGACTACGTTGCAAAGATGGTGGAGCGGTTCGGTCTTGGAGCTGACAGCATGGTCGTCGAGGTTGCGGCCAACGATGGCTATCTCCTGCAATACGTCAAGGGTCGCGATATTCCATGTTACGGCGTCGAGCCGACGGCCAGCACGGCGGCTGCCGCGCGTGAAAAAGGCATCGAGATCGTCGAAGAATTCTTCGGTGTCGAACAGGCCAAAAAACTGGCCGCAGAAGGCCGACAGGCGGACCTTACGGCTGCAAACAACGTACTTGCCCACGTGCCCGACATCAACGATTTCGCCGGCGGGTTCGCGGCGCTCTTGAAACCGAATGGCGTTTCCACGTTCGAATTCCCGCATTTGCTGAATCTGGTCACGCACACGCAGTTCGATACGATCTATCACGAGCATTATTCGTATCTGTCTCTGACGGCCGTCAGTACGTTTTTTGAAGCCAACGGTCTGAGTGTGTTCGATGTCGAGGAGATCCCCACCCACGGCGGCAGTTTGCGGGTTTACGCACAGCGCTCCGATACCAAGGCACATGAGACCTCGCCGCGTGTTGGGGCGATGATGGCGCGCGAAAAAGAAGAGGGCGTGCCGACGATCGACTATTATCAGGGCTTCCAGGCGCGCACCGACAAGGTCAAGGACGACTTCGTGAACTTCCTGATCGAGTCCAAGCGTGAGGGCTTGAAGGTTGCTGGCTACGGGGCGGCTGCCAAGGGCAATACGCTGATGAATTATGCCGGCGTGCATGCCGATCTGATGCCGTATGTGGTCGATCTCAATCCCAACAAGCAGGGTAAGTATCTGCCGGGAAGCCGGATTCCGATTGTGGGTGAGGACCATTTGAAGGCCGACAAGCCCGACCGGATCGTGATCCTGCCGTGGAACCTTGCCGATGAGATTGTCGGGCAGCTTGACTACGTCAATGCCTGGGGTGGGCGCTTTGTTCGCGCTGTTCCCTCGCTGCAAGTCCTGGGGGGCTGAGCGATGCCAATCGAGGCGCATCCGGATGCACGGATTTCCGCGTTGGCGGATATCGAAGAAAGCGTGCGCGGAACGCGGATTGCGGTTGGAGCGCACTCGGTTATCGATAGCTTCGTGAAGGTGAAGCCGGCGGGCGGATCGGGAGATGTTGTGATCGGTGAGCGGGTCACGATCAATTCGGGCTGCGTCATCTATACCGGTAACGGGTTGACCATCGGCAATGACGTGGCGATTGCGGCGAACTGTGTTTTCGCGCCGGTCAACCATGAGTTCCGGGATCGCGATACTCTGATTCGTGAGCAGCGGTTCATGCCGGGCCGGGGCGGGGTGATAATCCATGACGACGTGTGGATTGGCGCGGGCTGCGTGTTTCTCGACGGCGCTGTGGTCGGCAAGGGGGCTGTGATCGGCGCCTTGTCGCTGGTGCGCGGCGAGGTTGAGCCGTACTCGATCAATGTCGGTAATCCATTGGTAACGACGGGATACCGGAAATGAAGTTTACGGTGTTTGGCGGTCGCGGATTTATCGGCGGGCAGGTTGTCGAGCATGCAGAACGCCTTGGCCATGACGTGTTGGTGCCTGATCGCGATTTCGAGCCATCGGGCTCTGAAGATTTGGGCCATGTGATTTATGCGATTGGCCTCACTGCGGATTTTCGCAAGCGGCCGTTCGACACGATCGATGCGCATGTCGGCACGCTGGTGCGATACTTGAAGGACGCCCGGTTCGACAGTTGGCTCTACCTTTCGAGCACGCGGGTCTATGGGGGGCTGGGGCCGGATGGGCGGGGCGCGGAGGGCGAGCCGGTCAAGGTGAGACCATCTGCCGATTCGCTTTATGATTTGAGCAAGCTACTTGGTGAATCGATCTGTGTTGGGCGTGACAATCCGGCGATCAGGGTGGCGCGCATCTCCAACGTTTATGGCGCGGGCATGGGAAGTGCCAATTTTCTGGGCGCGGTGATCGGCGAACTGGTCAATACCGGCTCGGTCGTTATAAACGAGGATCGAAATTCCTCGAAGGACTACGTCAATGTCAGCGACGTTGCGCAGTCCCTGGTTCGTATCGCCCTTGAAGGGCGGCAGCGGACCTACAATGTCGCCAGCGGTTTCTCCACGACACACGGTGATATCGCAGCGAAGTTGACTGAGATTACGGGTAAACCGGTGACATTTGCTGCCGGCGCGCCGCGACGAAACTTCCCCGAGATCGATGCCTCTCGGATTTGCGAAGAATTTGACATTCAACCCCGGCGGCTGGTGGACGATCTTGAAGGCCTGCTGGATGACCGGACGAGATAAGAGAGAAACAAGGGGATAGTCATGGCTGACAACAACAACGATCCGATTGCGGCGTTTGAAAAAGAACGCGTTGAGACTATTGCAAGCTACAAGGGCGACAAGGATTTCCAGGCGTCGTCCAACAAGTGGATGGATCATGCGTTCCGCCGCCGATACATGTACCACTTCGATTGGCTGGGGCGGCCGATCATCCAGTTGCCAGGCGATATGGTGGCGATCCAGGAAATCATCTGGGACGTGAAGCCTGACCTGATCGTTGAGACGGGAATTGCGCACGGCGGATCGCTGATCCTGAGTGCTTCCGTCCTGGCTATGATCGATGTCGCTGAAGCTATCGAGAACGGCACAACGCTTGACCCCAAGGCCAGCAAGCGCCGTGTTCTGGGCGTCGATATCGACATTCGCGACCACAACCGGGCGGCAATCGAAGGCCATCCGTTCGCGCAGAAAATCGATATGATCCAGGGTTCGTCTATCGAAGAAGCCACAGCCGACAAGGTTCGCGAATACGCAGCCGGCCACAAGAAGATCATGGTTTGCCTCGATTCCAATCACACCCATGAGCATGTGATGGCTGAATTGGAACTTTATGCACCGCTTACGTCGGCGGGCAGCTATTGCCTAGTGTTCGATTCAATCGTCGAGGATCTGCCCGACGACATGTTCCCAGACAGGCCATGGTGCAAGGGTAACAACCCGAAAACCGCAATTTGGGAATATCTGCGTCTGTTGAAAGAGGACGGGCGCAAGGCTGCCGACGGTAATCCTCTCAACATGGAAATCGATGAGGAATACGACAGCAAGCTGCTGCTGACCGCTGCTCCAAACGGTTATCTGAAGCGCATATAGGTTTGCGTCAGCCCCGGTTGGTGGGGGCAAGCGACGGAAATTGTTGACGGGCCGGTGGCGCAAGCTGCTGGCCCGTTTGCCTGTCTGGCGGGCTGGGTTTGGCTGAGGCAGACGGGGGCCAGCATTGGGCGCAATCACCAAAACGTCAGTTGGGGATAGGGATTGGGCCGCAATTGCCTGTAGAATAGCGGAAGTTTTTCAAATTGAGAGTGTCGTGGTGCCGCGTCCCTGGTCGATACAATCGCAGATTGTCGGTGTGGTGCTTATTTTAAGCACCGCGGTCGGCGTGTGGGTTTCTCGCGATGATATTGCGAAAGCGTTTGCCAACTTTACTGGTCCTGGCGCTGGCAAGGCAGCGCTGGACAAGCGGAAAACCGGTCGTGACCGGCCGGTTCCAGTGATCGTCAAGCGCGTTGAACGGATGCGCAACGATGAAACGATTGCCGCAATCGGGACGGCTCGTGCGCGGCGCTCCATTATGTTGTTTGCCAAATCGGATGGTGAAATCGTTTCACTGCCGTTCAAACCCGGAGAGCGTGTGGCTCAGGGGCAGGTGCTGCTTGAACTCGACAGCGCCAAGGCGAAGCTGGCGGTGGGGATCGCCGGCAAGACCGTTGAGGAGATGGAGCAGAAGCTTGGCCGCTCGCAGTACCTGAAGAAGCGGCGGGTCGGGTCGGGGGCATCCGTGGAGGATGCCAGGATTATTCTGGACCGCGCCCGCCTTGAGGTGATGCAGGCACAAGAGCAGCTCCGCGACATGAAGCTTGTGGCACCGTTTGACGGCTACGTTGGAATTGCCAAGGTCGATGTGGGCGAGCGGGTGACTCGCTCGACTGAGATCGTGTCGCTGGATGACCGTTCGGAACTTTTCGTTGAATTCGAAATGCCGGAGCAATTTATTGGGCTGGTCAAGGTTTCAGACCGCGTTTCGGCTGCCACGCCCAGTTATGCCAAGCGGAAATTCATCGGACGGATTGGCTATATCGACAGCCGGGTCAACCCGACGTCGAGGACCGTCATGGTGAGGGCGGTGATCCCCAACGGCGACGATCTGCTGCGCCCGGGGATGTCGTTTGCAATCGAAGTGAATATACGTGGCGAGGAGTTCGGCGTTGTGCCTGAACTGGCGCTGCAATGGCGCTCGGGTGGCAGCTTCGTTTGGATCGTCGAGAATGAGACCGTGCGGCAGGTGCCGGTACGGCTGGTGAGGCGGCGCAATGCTATCGTTTTTATCGAGGGTGAGGTCTCGGCTGGCGAGCTGGTCGTCATTGAGGGGGTGCAAAGGTTGCGGCCGGGCAAGCGGGTGAGATTTGAGGCCCCGCGGCAAGATTCATTGAGCGGGAGGCCGGATACTGGAAGGCCGGAAGCCGTGGATGCGCCAAAAAGCTCATTGCGCACCAAGTCCGAGCAGAAGGGGTAAGGCGACCCGATGATGCTGGGCAGTTCACTCCCCTCGATCAGCGTACGGCGGCCCTATCTGGCAATCGTTCTCAATCTTCTGATTGTCATTGCCGGGGTGGCGGCGATTTACGGCGTCGAGGTGCGCGAGTTGCCCGATGTCGATCGGCCGATTGTGTCGGTGCGCGGCAACTATCCGGGCGGTTCGCCTGAAACCATCGATGCGGAAATCACGGCAAAGGTTGAAGCGGCGGTCTCACGGGTCAACGGCGTCTCAGAAGTTCGTTCGTCCAGTGAAGAAGGCAACTTTCGTATCCGCACCGTGTTTCAGCCGTCGGTCGATCTGATCACCGCGGCCAACGATGTGCGTGAGGCTGTAAGCCGGGTTGAGCGCGAGTTGCCCGACGGGGTTGAGGACCTGTTCGTCGTCAAGGCAGACGGGGACGCATATCCGATTCTACGGATTGTGGTGTCGAGCCCAACGTTATCCATCGAACAGGTGACCCGGCGCGTCGAGACCGACTTGATCCCTGAGCTGACCTCGATTGGGGGTGTTGCCGACGTACAGATTTTCGGTAGCCGGCCCAGGGTGCTGCATGTCGCGGTTGATCCGATGCGGATGGCTGCCTACCGGTTGGCGGTCGCAGATGTCGTCAGCGTTCTGGAAAAGGCGCGCTTTGATGTCCCGGCGGGCAGTTTCCAATCCGAAGAACAAGAAGTGATGGTGCGGGCGGATGCTTCGGTCACCGATCCTGCCGCGGTCGAAGATCTGGTGGTTCGCGATCCGATCCGCATTGGCGATATCGGCAGCGCATATTTCGGGCCGAAAGAGGCCTGGAGCATTGTTCGCTACAACGGCCGCCAGGTGATCGGGCTTGGGATTATCAGGCGGGCGCAATCAAACACCGTGGCAATTTCACGAGACGTTGGCAGGGCGCTGGAGGGGCTTAGGGAACGCCACCGGGATCTTAATATCGCAACGACCTCCGACGACGCCATTTTCATCAAGGGTGCGATCGGCGAAGTCCTTATCAGTATCGGGCTGGCGGTGGGGATCGTGATTTGCGTCATCGCGGTGTTCGTCGGACGGCTCAGGGCGGCGTTGATCCCGGCAGTTGCCATCCCGGTGGCGCTTGTCGGGGCAGTGGCAACGATCTGGTTGATGGGCTTTTCAGTCAACCTGATAACGCTGTTGGCGTTGGTGCTGGCAACGGGGCTGGTGGTGGATGATGCCATTGTCGTGTTGGAGAATATTCAGCGCCTGGAGTCGGAAGGTGTGAAACCGCGTGCGGCGGCAGTGCTTGGAACCAATCAGGTCTTCTTTGCGGTGATTGCGACAACGCTGACGCTGGGGTCGGTTTTCCTGCCGATTTCGTTCCTGCCGTCGACGGCAGGAAGGTTGTTTGGTGAGTTTGGCTTCGTTCTCGCCATGTCGGTTTTCATTTCCTCGTTCGTCGCGCTGACGGTCGTGCCGATGCTGGCCGCGCGGCTTCCGGTTGGTGAACAGCCGGAGCGACGCAGTGTGCGACATAGAATTGGCGACTGGCTTGTCCGCCTTTACGCAGCGGTTCTCGACCGTGTGCTGGCAGCCCCGCTGGTTGTTGCAGGAATGATGGTGTTTGTTGTGATGGGAGCAGTTGCCGCCTATGGGACGCTGGGCGAAGAACTTGTCCCCGAGGAGGATCGCGGGCTGATATCAGTTCGTCTCACGGGGCCTGATGGCGTCGGGTTGGCATATACCGACCGGCAGGTTGAGAAGGCGGAAAGGGTTCTCCAGCCGTGGGTGGACCAATCTGTGGCGCAGGGGCTTTATTCGATTACCGGGCGGTGGGATCTCAACCGCGGCTATATCGAAGCGCGTCTTGTGGATTGGCACAAGCGTGCGGTGAGCGAGGGAGATATCGCGCGGGAAGTCAACAAGGAGCTGAACGACATTGCCGGCGCACGCGCAAGGGTTCGGCGCGGCAATAGCCTGGGCTTGCGAAATGCCGATGGCGGCATTCGGTTTGCTTTGACCGGTGGCGATTATGAGGAGATCGCGGCGGCTGCCGAAGCCTTTGCGGTCGTGCTCGAAAAGCAGGCGCCCGAGGTCAGCAACCTGCGGGTCGAGTTTCGCGCCACACAGCCGCAATTGCGTCTCAACGTCGACCGGCGCAGGGCTGCCGATCTGGGGGTGCCGATTGAAAACCTGTCGGCAACGGCCAAGGTTCTCGTCGACGAAGACGAAGTGGGGGAACTCAACATCGACGATGAGCGGGTGCCGGTGATCCTGCAGGCAAGTGGGGGAGTGATCAAGGACCCATCGGATTTGCGCCGCCTTTACGTCAGTGCCAAGGACGGGCGGCTGGTGCCGCTTTCGCAACTGATAACTTTAAGCGAGAAGGCGGTTGCAGCCGAGCTTGACCGGCACGGGCAGCGGCGGGCTGTGGAGGTTTTCGGCGACACGGCCGAAGGCTTTACCCTACGCGACGCGGTCAATGCAATTGCACGGGCGGCCAGAGATCCGGTGAATGGATTGCCGGCTGGAACGGGGCTGTTGTTTCTCGATGAAGCTGCAGCGTTGGAAGATACGTCGGCTGGAATTTGGATCACTTATGGTGTCGCGCTATTGATCGTGTTCTTGGTGCTGGTTGCCCAGTTTGAAAGCGTTACAAGCGCTCTGGTTGTCATGTTGACCGTTCCGTTCGGCGTATGCGCTGCGATATTTGCATTGGCGCTGACGGGGACGTCGATCAATATCTACAGCCAGATCGGGATCTTGATGCTTATCGGGATCATGGCGAAGAATTCGATCCTGATGGTGGAGTTCGCCGACCAGCTTCGCGAAAAGGGCAAGTCGGTTTATGCCGCTGCACGTGAGGCATCGGTTGTTCGGCTAAGGCCGATTGTTATGACCATGTGTTCGACCGTCCTGGCCGGTGTGCCGTTGATCTACGGGGCCGGTCCGGGGGCGGAGGCGCGGGCTTCGATCGGCTGGGTGGTGTTTGGCGGGTTGGGGCTTGCGGGACTTTTCACGTTGCTGTTGACCCCGGCGCTATACGTTTTGATCGCCGGTTTGGTAAAGCCGCGCAATGCCAATGACAGCGAGGTCGCCCGCGAGCTTGACGAAGCCGGTGCGCTGCTCGGCAATGTTCGAGCCAACAGTTCCTGAAGTCCTGTTGGGCGGGTCTTACTACTTCTTCTTCTTTTTAGGCTTGGTGATGATGCGTGGTGGCAGGTCCGCAGCGGCAGGTCTCTTCTCGGCATCGTCGCCACCGAGGACGGAGACTTCGGCTGTGCGATCGGTCTTGGTCCACCCATCCGTGGTTTGGGTGAAGATGTACTCGGCCAATGCGCCCTTCTTGACCGCCTGCACCCATCCGCCACCTTCTTCATTGAATTTGATGTGGCGGCCCTGAATTCGCATGGTCCAGGTTTTTGCCTTCGTGTCTCTTGTTGCAATGCAGGTGACGGATTTGAGCCAGACGAAGCCGGTGACGGGTTTGGCTATCGTCTTCGAGGGCAATAATGGATTTTTTTGTTCGACCTTGACGGTGTAGCTGGAGAACCAGTCCTTTGCGATGACGAGCCACTTGCCGGCGAACTGCTGGTAGGTCTGATCGATTTGTTGGAAGAGTTCTGGGACTGAGACTTCGCCGCATGGGATGGAGTAGCGTTTGGCTGAGGCCGGGTCTGCGCTCAGAATCGCGATCGAGATGAGTGATGCCAGCCCGACGGTTACGGGCAGACGGCGGGTCGACGGTCTCGCGTTGTTAGTCATGGAAACGGGCTACTCGGCGTGATTGGGGTGGTGCGGCATCTCGGGTGCTTGTTGATAGGGCATGTTTGCTGGCATGCGCAAGTTCTTGGTTTTTCGTAGTGAATTTGCCCGGCGGCGCGCCTGAGTGTGCTGGAGTGAGAGTATCACGCAAGATGATGCGTCTTTTTCGACATGCGACATTGCTCGGACTTGGTGAAAGCCGGCGATTCAATCAAAAACACAGGCGCGGTCGTTATCGTCTTGATCGGGCTCATGGAATATTGGCGCGGCTTTGGTGTAGACTTGCTGGGTAAGGTGTCGTCTTGCCGGGTAGAAAACGAGCGTTCCGGGTGGAAAGATGTTCATCTTGATACCGTCCAACAACCATCGCTAACCAATTGAGCCCGAATAATGGCCCGTGTACTCCTCGCCTTTGCTTCCCAGGAAGGTCACACCGAGCGGATTTCCCATCATGTCGCACGCAAGCTCGAAGATCTGGAGCACGTTGTTCGGCTGATCAACCTGACGAACCACGATGGCGAGGCTGGTGCTGATGATTGCGATGCTTCGTTGCTGGCCGGGTCGGTCCACCGTGGCTGTTTCGCCATGGAGCTTTCCAGTTTCTTGATGCGTCATGGTCCGGCTATCCGTTCGCACGCGTCAGCCTTTTTGCCCGTGAGCCTGTCAGCGGCGTCGCACAATCAATGTGAAATCGACGCTGTCGGTGAAATCGCGGACCGGTTCTTATTCGAAGCTGGATGGCATCCCGACTACGTGGAGCATGTGGCAGGTGCGGTGCAGGACCGGCAACTGAACATGGTCGAGAAGGTGGTGATGCATTCGATCCTGCATCAACATGGCGAAGAAGCCGATCCTTCAGGCGATACGGTGCTTACAAACTGGGAAAAGCTCGACCGGTTCGTGAAGAAATTTGCTGCAAGGTTGTGAAGCAGGAGTTTTCAGGACTTGGTGGGGGGCTGGGCATTCTGCCCGTATGAGGCAAAGCGCTCGAGTACGTCGGTCATGGCCTTCTTGCCCAGAATTTTTGGTTTTCCCAGATTCAGGACATTGACGTACTGCTGGGCTAGGACTTCGACCTCGTGGGCCAGTTCCAGCGCGCTATCCAGATCCTTGGCGATGGCGATCTGGCCGTGGTTGGCCATCAGCAGGGCGTTGCGGTCGCTCAATCCTTCAGCGACATATTCGGCGAGCTTTACGGTGCCGAATGGTGCGTAGGGAATCAGCGGAATATCGGTGCCACCGGCGACGGCAATCATATAGTGGAACGCGGGTATGGGCTTGTGGGCGCAGGCTAACACGGTTGCATGCAAGGAGTGCGTGTGGACGACGGCGGCCATGTCGGGGCGGGCGAGATACGCGGCCAGATGGAAGCGCCATTCGCTGGATGGCTTTTTGGACCGTGCCGGTGTGGTGCCGTCGTGATCGACATAAACGATATCTGCCGGCTTGAGTTGGTCATAGGCAATGCCGGTCGGTGTGATCAACATGCCCGATTTCCAGCGGCAGGAGACGTTGCCTGAGCGCCCTGGGGACAATTGCGAGCGGCTCATTTCAAGCGAGATGCGAATAATCGCCTTGCGGGCGGACGTCTCGGCGGCCTTAGAGACAGCCGCTTTGCCGGCTGGCGTTTTGGCTGCGGGCTTTCGGGCCACCGGCTTACGGGCCGGGGCTTTTGGGGCTGTTTTCGGGGGGGCAGTTTTCTTAGACGCCATACGGGCAAACCTCAGGCTTTGCGATGCGGCTGGCAATGAGTTTGCCGAAACGGCGCTAACGAAGCCCTAAAAATACAAAAGAGCAGGAAATCCTGCTCTTTTGAAACGCCGGCCGAGACCGAAACTGTTTTGCTGCTTTCCCAAGTTCATGGGATTAGCAACTAAGCGAGCCTTTGTGGGGCTCTTTGCGTCCATCCCTAGACTTGGGCTCTTAGCCGGTACTTCATGCGGCTTGCGTCCCTTTTTTATTAACGAGGCCGTTATAGCCGAGGTGTGGTCTGCTGTCACGGGCAAAATCGTGAAAAGTGATCATGATTTAGCGCCGGTGGTTGATATTTGTGCAATGGGCCGTTGCGGTTTTTTCCGATGCCTCAGATCGGGTTTCGGTCAATTTGCATTTGCCGATCGGGGTTATCGGCGGCACACAATCGGATGCGGGATTGCGCCGTGCCCCGTTCCTGGGTAATAGCGGCGACACCTTTTTTGTCTGGTGCGGTCGCGCATTTCAGGCCGATTGGTATCGAATGCCAAGATTAAGAGAATTTGCGGAAGGTCCTTCATGCATCTCAGTCGTTATTTTCTTCCTGTCTTGCGTGACACGCCAAAGGAAGCCGAGATCGTTTCGCACCAACTGATGTTGCGCGCGGGCATGGTCAAGCAATCGGCTGCGGGGATCTATTCGTGGCTGCCGCTGGGGCTGAAGGTTCTCAAAAAGATCGAAGCAATCGTGCGCGAGGAGCAGAACCGCGCAGGCGCCGTCGAGATCCTGATGCCGACGATCCAGTCGGCTGACTTGTGGCGCGAATCGGGACGTTACGAGGCTTACGGCAAGGAGATGCTGCGCATCGTCGACCGTCATGAGCGCGACATGCTTTTCGGACCGACGGCTGAAGAGGTGGTGACGGCGATCTTCCGCGATAGTGTGCGCAGTTATAAGGATCTGCCCAAGAACCTCTACAATATCCAATGGAAATTCCGCGATGAGATTCGCCCCCGATTCGGGGTGATGCGAGGGCGCGAGTTCCTGATGAAGGACGCTTATTCCTTCGACATGACCATCGATGATGCGCGGGCCACCTATCAACGGATGTTTGCGGCCTATTTGCGGACGTTTGCGCGGATGGGTCTGAAGTCGGTGCCGATGAAGGCGGACACAGGGCCGATCGGAGGCGACTTGTCCCACGAGTTCATTATCCTGGCGGAGACCGGCGAAAGCGAAGTGTTTTTGCATAAGGATCTTTTGGACGAAGAAGTGCCGCCAGCCGATACGGATTTCTTCGGGGACTTGTCGGGCATCATGGACGCCTGGACATCGAAGTATGCGGCAACAGACGAGATCCACGATGCTGCAAGCTTCGAAGCCGACGTTCCCGAAGATAAGCGGGTGACGGCGCGCGGGATCGAGGTCGGCCATATCTTTTATTTCGGGACTAAGTATTCGGCTGCCATGGGGGCCAAGGTGCAAGGCGCAGATGGTGAGTGGGTGACGCCGGAAATGGGGTCTTATGGCGTTGGTGTTTCGCGACTGGCGGGAGCAATCATTGAGGCCAGCCATGATGATAATGGAATAATCTGGCCGGTGCCGGTGGCGCCGTTCGAGGTCGGGCTTATCAACCTGAGAGCCGGGGATGCTGGCACCGATGGGGCCTGCTCAGGTCTTTATGAAAAGCTGCAGGCGTCTGGAATCGATGTGCTCTACGACGATAGAGATGAGCGGGCGGGTGCGAAGTTCTCCACTATGGATTTGATCGGCGTGCCCTATCAGTTGATCGTCGGGCCCAGGAGTGTGAAAAACGGCGAAGTGGAAATCAAGATTCGCGCTACCGGTGAACGCGAGACATTGACTGTCGAAGCCGGACTTAATCGCGTCATCGAAGGCGTCCAAGGTCAGCGGATTCTCGCTTGAGTTGGCGGCCTGACAGGTCTTTTGCCAGGCCGTCTATGATGCCGGGCCATGAATAAGGGCTGGAGCAGTTGTGCAACCACGAGGGGACTAAATGGCGGCCGGACGGAACAAGCCTATAAACGGAACCTCTGCGTTTGCGCCGTTCGAGTGGATGCTGGCGCTGCGTTATCTAAGAGCGCGCCGCAAGGAAGGATTCATCTCGGTGATTGCCGGGTTTTCCTTCGTCGGCATCATGCTTGGGGTCGCAACCTTGATCATCGTGATGGCGGTGATGAATGGGTTTCGCAATGATCTTTTTTCCAAAATCCTCGGGCTTAACGGTCACGTTGTCGTTTTAAAGATCGGAGAGCCGTTCAAGGATTACGATGCCATTGCCAAACGGATCGAGCAGGTGCCCGGCGTACAGCATGCGCTGCCGTTGATCGAGGGCCAGGTGATGGTCTCCTCAAAGGTGCAGGCTACCGGTGGTCTGGTTCGGGGAATGTCGGAAGCCGGGCTGAAATCCTTGAAGCTCGTTTCGGGGAATATCCTTTCGGGCACTCTGGATGGGTTCGATGAGTCTCGGGCGATCGCGGTTGGGACGCGGTTGGCAAGTGCGCTGGGCGTCAATCAGAATGATTCCATTACGCTGGTGTCGCCCAGAGGCGCGACGACACCATTCGGGACTGCACCACGGACCCGGACTTATAGGATTGCGGCCATCTTCGAGATGGGGATGAGCGAATACGACCGGTCCGTCATCTTCATGCCGCTTAGCGAAGCGCAGCGTTATTTTTCCAAGCGCGAGGCGGTGGATGTTCTGGAAGTGCTGGTCGATGATCCCGAAGCGGTGAACGCCTACCAGGCTGACATCCGCACGGCGATCGGCAACACCTATCAGACCACCGATTGGCGGCAACGCAACGAGACGTTCTTCAAGGTGCTCGAAATCGAGAGGCTGGTGATGTTCATCATCCTGTCGCTGATTATCCTGGTGGCGGCGCTCAATATCGTTTCAGGAATGATGATGTTGGTGAAGGACAAGGGGCGCGATATCGCCATTCTGCGCACCATGGGAGCAACGCGGGGTTCAGTGATGCGTGTGTTTCTGATAACCGGCGCGGCGATCGGCGTGGTTGGCACGCTGGCAGGGTTCGTTCTGGGCGTGGTGTTTTGCTGGAACATCGAATCCATCAAGAACATCGTGGCCTGGGTGACGAATACAGAGCTGTTCGACCCCAAGATTTATTATCTGACAAAACTGCCCGCCCAGATCGATCCGGTCGAGACGGCCTATATCGTTGCAATGGGGCTGGGTCTTTCCATACTCGCAACGATTTATCCGTCCTGGCGGGCGTCGACGCTCGATCCCGTCGAAGCCTTGAGGTACGAGTGATGCCGGGGGGGAGACGTCAAGCATGAGTACGCCAATTCTACAGCTCAGCGGGTTGAGCCGTACATTCCATCAGGGGCATCGCGAGATCCGCGTGCTGGATGGGGCGTCGGCCGTGATTTATCCAGGCGAGGCGGTTGCGCTTGTGGGGCCGTCTGGCGCGGGCAAGTCGACGCTATTGCATATCGCGGGCCTTCTGGAGGCGGCTGATGGCGGAAGCGTGGTGATCGATGGGCGCGAATGCATGGGGTTGTCGGATGCCGAGCGCACGCGGGTGCGCCGCTCGGATATGGGCTTCGTCTATCAGTTTCATCAGTTACTGCCTGAGTTTTCGGCGCTGGAGAACGTGGTCATTCCGCAAATGATCATGGGCCGTAAAAAGCGCGATGCGGAAAAGCGCGCGACGAGGTTGCTGTCCGAAGTTGGGTTGGCGGAGCGGCTGCATCACCGGCCCGCAGAGTTGTCGGGTGGAGAGCAGCAGCGAACGGCGATCTGCCGGGGGCTGGCCAATGAGCCGCGCTTGCTGCTTGCTGATGAGCCGACCGGCAATCTGGACCCGCGCACTTCGGAACGGGTTTTTACAGCCTTGATCGATCTCATTCACCGAACCGGTGTGGCGGCCCTTATTGCGACCCATAACCTCGATCTGGCAGCCCGCATGGACCGAACGTTGCGGTTGGCCGATGGGCATTTGGAAGAGATCGCACCAGGGCAGGCAGCAGAGTAGGCGGTGGGACCGGGCATAAGCGGGCCTTGGAAACAGCGGTGGAGTTCGCCTCGTTGTGTCGTGCGTTGGTGGGTGCCGGGCGCTAAACTGGCACCATGACAAAAACGATTCGATCCAGAAATGCACAAAAGGTGACGGCGGCGCTTGCTGGGAGCAGCGGGGCTGACGCTGGCGCAGAAAAGACGGCAGATGCCAAAGACGATGGATTGGCATTTGTGCATTTGCGCTCGCACTCGGCCTATTCGCTTCTGGAAGGGGCGTTGCCGATACCCAGGCTGGTCGAATTATCGAAGCAGCACGGGTTTCCGGCTCTCGGGCTGACGGACACCAACAACCTGTTCGGTGCGCTCGACTTTTCCGAGAAAATGGCCAAGGCGGGGTTGCAGCCGATTATCGGGGTGACGCTGGCGCTCGATTTCGAGGGTGACGGACAGAAAGACCCGCTTGGTTCGGGGCGGCCGATGAAGGCGGGTGAGAGCCAGCATCACCGTTTGGCGCGCGATGGGTTCGTGGCGCTGCTGGCGGCGAGCGAAGCTGGTTACGTCAATCTGATGGCCATCGTCAGCGCGGCGCATCTTGATGTCGAGGATGGCGCCCCACCGCATGTCACGATCTCGAATTTGGAAGCTCATGGCGAGGGGTTGATTGCGCTAACGGGTGGTCCCGATGGGCCGATCGATCGTGCGATTTTCGATGCGCGCGGGGCGATTGCCCGGGGCCGGTTGGAGCGCCTGGCGAAGCTGTTCGGGGACCGGCTCTATGTCGAGATCCAACGGCACGGTGTTGAGCGTGAGAAGGTGGTTGAACCGCAGTTGCTCGATCTTGCCTACGACTTGGAATTGCCGATCGTGGCGACCAACGAAGCCTTCTTTGCCGAGCCTGGAGATCATGAGGCGCATGATGCGTTGGTGTGCATATCGGAGGGGCGCTATGTGGTTGAGGAAGACCGCAGGAGGCTGACCGCGCAGCACTACTTCAAGACCGGTAAGGAGATGGCGGCGCTGTTTGCCGATCTGCCGGAAGCTGTCGCCAACAGTGTGGAGATTGCCAAACGGTGTCACTTCCGGGTGCTTGGGCGCAATCCGATTTTGCCCAGGTTCGTTGCAAGTGCGGAAGGCAAGAGCGAAGAAGAACTGGTCGAGGAAGAGGCTGCGGAATTCAAGCGGCAGGCCGAGGAAGGGTTGGTGCGCAGGCTGGAAGCGCACGGACCGGCGGAAGGTTTCAAGGTCGAGGATTATAATGAACGGTTGGCCTACGAGATCGGCATCATTATCAAGATGCAGTTTCCCGGCTACTTCCTGATCGTTGCCGACTTCATCAAGTGGTCGAAGGCTCAAGGCATTCCCGTTGGGCCGGGGCGCGGATCGGGGGCCGGATCGCTTGTTGCCTACGCGCTGACGATCACGGATCTGGATCCATTGCGCTTCGGGTTGTTGTTTGAACGGTTCCTCAATCCTGAACGTGTGTCGATGCCCGACTTCGACATCGACTTCTGCCAGGACCGTCGCGAAGAAACCATTCGATACGTGCAGGAGAAGTACGGTCACGACCGGGTGGCGCAGATTATCACGCACGGAAAGCTGCAGGCGCGCGCGGTGTTGCGCGACGTGGGGCGCGTTCTGCAGATGCCTTACGGGCAGGTCGACAAGCTGTGCAAGATGGTTCCCAACAACCCGGCGGCCCCTGTGACTTTGCCCGAGGCGATTGAAGAAGAACCCAAGTTGCAGGAGGCGCGCGATAGCGAACCGCTGGTGGCGCAGCTTCTGGAAACTTCGCAAAAGCTGGAGGGGCTCTACCGGCATGCGTCCACGCATGCTGCCGGCATGGTGATCGGCGACCGGCCGCTCAACCAACTGGTGCCGCTTTACCGCGATCCGAAATCGGATATGCCGGTGACGCAGTTCAACTGGAAGCTTGTTGAAGCTGCCGGGCTGGTGAAGTTCGACTTCCTCGGCCTCAAGACACTGACGGTTCTGAAAAAGGCCGTCGAACTGGTCAAGCGGGCGCGCGGGATCGATGTCGAACTGGAAAAGCTCGATGTGTTCGACAAGAAATCCTACGAGCTTCTGGCGCGGGCCGATACGGTTGGTGTGTTCCAGTTGGAATCGACTGGCATGAGGGAAAGTTTGAAGCGCCTGAAGCCCGACCGCTTCGAAGACATCATTGCCATGGTGGCGCTTTATCGCCCCGGTCCGATGGACAACATCCCAACATATATTCACCGCAAGCACGGCGAGGAGCCGGTCGACTGTCTGCACCCGATGCTTGAAGGCATTCTGTCGGAAACCTATGGCGTCATCATCTATCAGGAGCAGGTGATCCAGATCGCGCAGGTGATGGGTGGCTATACGCTGGGCCAGGCCGACATGCTGCGCCGCGCGATGGGTAAGAAAGACAAAGACGAGATGGCGCGCCAGGAGAAGCGCTTTATCGAGGGTGCCGTTGAGCGTGGTGTCGCCAAGAAGGAAGCGGCCTACATCTTCGAGTTGGTGAACAAGTTCGCCGGCTACGGCTTCAACAAATCGCATGCGGCGGCCTATGCGCTGGTCAGCTATCACACCGCCTATATGAAGGCGAATTTCCGCGAGGAATTTCTGGCAGCATCGATGACGCTCGATATGGCGCAGACCGAGAAGCTTGCCGGGTTTGCAGCGGAAGCAAAGAAGAGCGGCATCAAGGTGCTGCCGCCGTGCGTGAATAATTCGGAGGTCGATTTTACCGTCGAGCCGGCTTCTCCCTCTCCCCGCAAGCGGGGAGAGGATCGTGGTGGAGCCGCGCTTCCAGCACGAGGTGAGGGGCGGACACAAGGGCAGGCGTTGCTGGATGACGCTGCCCCTCCCGCGCATTCCGACGCTGCCCCTCCCGCGCATTCCGACGCTGCCCCTCCCGCTCGTTCCGACGCTGCCCCTCCCCCTAGCCCCCTCCCCGTGAAGAACAGGGAGGGGGAATGCCAGACGGGCGCCATCCGCTACTCGTTGGCGGCGCTAAAGAACGTTGGGGCGAGTGCGGTTCAAACCATCGTTGATGCCCGCCAGGAAGAGGGGCCGTTCAAGACGCTGGGCGACTTTGCTACGCGGCTCAATGCGCGCGCCGTCAACAAGCGGGCTATCGAGACGTTGTCGCAAGCTGGTGCGTTCGACTGTCTGGAGCCTAGCCGCGCCGTGGTGAAGGCAAGCGCCGAACAGGTGATGGCGCTGGCACAACGCACGATGTCGGATGCATCGGCGGGGACGTCGGATCTGTTTGCTGCACCCGGAGCGGCACCAAGCCTGATGTTGAAAAAGGTGAAGGCGTGGACGCCGCTGGAACAGTTGGAAAACGAGTTCGCCGCGGTCGGTTTCTATCTTTCCGGGCACCCGCTTGATCAATACAAGAAGGTGTTGGGTAAGGCTGGGGCGACGACGTATGCGGCCATCGATCGGATTGCGGCGGAAAGCGGGGCGAGTGCGGGCAGGGTTGGGGCGATTGTCGTTTCGGTGCGCGAGCGGCGGTCGGCGAAGGGTAACAAGTTTGCTTTCGCGATGTTCTCGGATGCCTCGGGGCAATTCGAGGCGGTGCTGTTTTCCGATACGCTTTCGGCTGCAGGCGATTTGCTGACGGCTGGAACGCCGGTGGTTTTGA
The DNA here is from genome assembly GCA_022600345.1 of Alphaproteobacteria bacterium. GTDB lineage: Bacteria > Pseudomonadota > Alphaproteobacteria > Rhizobiales > Hyphomicrobiaceae > Filomicrobium. Next base: position 38,540 of record JAHZKP010000052.1, read on the forward strand.
CCGTTTCTGCGGAACGCGACGAAGAGGGTTCTGTGCGATTGCGCGTGCAGGCGGTGGAAGCGCTCGATAAGGTGGCGGCCAGTGTCGAGCGGGGCCTGCTGATTTTCTGCGATCCCGATGCGATCAACTCTGGGCCGCAATTGTTCGACGAGATCAAGAGCAATCTGGAGCCGCCGATTGCAGGGACGCGGGGCGGTGAGATCCGTCTGGTGCTGCCTGTTCGCGGGCGAGGCCGCGAGTTGGAGTTGAGGCTGCCTGATAAGTATGATGTTTCGCCGAATGCAGCGGGACATCTTTCGACGGTAGCCGGTGTCCGGGAAGTTGAGGAGATTTGAGGTTGGGTTTCGGTTGGTGGCGCGTTGGGCTTGCGGTTGTAGCGGTTGGTTGTTTTGTTTTTTCAGCCGTTGGCGGCGTGCTTAAAAAACCGATTGGTGTGGCTGATATCGCATTCGAACGCCTTATCCTGGTCGAGACAGAAACGTTTGACAGTGCAACTGCGACCTTATCCATTCTTGAGCGCGATCCATCCGACTGGAATTGGAAGCAGGCCGGCGAAGGTTCGCCAGTGACGGTTGGGCGTGCCGGTCTGGGTTGGGGGCATACCTTCCGCCATCTCGCCAAGCCGGGTGAGCCGATCAAGCAAGAGGGTGACAAACGCGCGCCCGCCGGTGTGTTCCTGTTAGGCCGGACGTTTGGGTTCGGTGCCGACGATGCTGGTGGCTACATGCAACTCAATAGTGGCCAGCACTTCTGCATCGATGACGTGAATTCCGAGCGCTACAGCCAGATCGTCGATCCGAAGTCGGTTCCAGAGGGGACGAGCGGCGAGAAGATGTGGGAAATTGGCCTCTACAAACGCGGCATCGTCGTCGACTACCCGACCGACCGGAAGGCCAAGTCAGGGTCCTGCATTTTCGTTCATATCTGGAAAAGTCCGGAGACTCCGACAGTCGGGTGCGTCGCGGCTTCTGAGGAAACAGTGGCGCGACTGCAGAAGTGGGTGGGTGAAGCCCAGAATGGCGCGGTGATAGCGATTGTTCCGAAAGGCGCACGAGATCGGCTGGGGTTGGCGTTGCCGGAGTAGGCTTGCCACCCGACCCAAACGCCTGTATACGGGCGGCTCATCCCACACGCGGATCGTTCGGCAGGAGCGGATTAAAAGCCCCGTTCAGCCATCCGGTGAGTCTGGCCCTATCCTGAAGGTTAGGGCTTTTCTTCATTGGTCCGTGGAGGTTTAACCGGTAAATTAGGAATTCAATTCGATGACGCTTCCCGTCTTCACGATGCGTCAGCTCCTGGAAGCTGGCGTCCACTTCGGCCACCAATCGCATCGCTGGAACCCAAAGATGGCTCCGTTCATCTTTGGGGCGCGCAATAACATCCACATTATCGATCTGACGCAGACGGTGCCGCTGTTGCATCAGGCGCTGGTCAAGATCTCCGATACGGTTGCTGGCGGTGGACGCGTTTTGTTCGTTGCGACCAAGCGTCAGGCCCAGGAAGCTGTTGCGGAAGCGTCGGCGCGCTCGGCGCAGTACTTCATGAACCACCGTTGGCTTGGCGGAACGCTGACCAACTGGAAAACGGTTTCGCAATCGATCCGGCGACTGCGTCAGCTCGATGAAATCCTGGATAATCCGCAGGGCCGGACGAAGAAAGAGATTCTGACGCTCAGCCGCGAGCGCGACAAACTGCAAATGTCTCTTGGCGGTATCCGTGAAATGGGCGGTACGCCTGATCTGTTGTTCGTGATCGACACCAACAAAGAGCAGATCGCGATCAAGGAAGCCCGTAAGCTGGGGCTACCCATTGTGGCGATCGTCGACACGAACTGCGACCCTGACGGCATTGATTTCCCGATTCCAGGGAACGATGACGCGGGCCGCGCCATTACACTTTACTGCGATCTTGTCGCACGGGCTGCCATCGACGGTATTGAGCGCTCCAGCGCATCGTCCGGGGTAGACCTTGGCGCCGCTGAAACGCCCGTGGCTGAAGAATTGCCAGCTCCAGCCGCTGCGGCTGGTGAATTCAAGGGTATCGAAGCACCTCGCGGTGAGCCCGATGATCTCAAGAATATCACCGGCGTGGATGCCAAGACTTCCCAGCGTCTGAATGATCTGGGCGTCTTCCATTACTGGCAGATTGCCGATTTGACAGCCGATAACGTTGCCAGTTTGGAAGCCGCACTCCAGGCTCCAGGCCGGTTGGCTGAAGAAAACTGGGTCGACCAGGCCAAGAAGCTTGTTGCCAAATCGGCGGCCTGAGTTTTCGAAAATAGTTGGGCATGCGGCCCGATTACGTCACATAAATTTCAAGCTGCGGGCTTAGGCAACATGCTGATGGCCCGCTAAAGAGAGAGCATGACATGACTGCGATTACCGCTTCGCTTGTTAAAGAGCTGCGCGAGAAGACCGGCGTCGGCATGATGGACTGCAAGAAGGCGTTGACTGAAAATGGCGGCGATATGGAAGCCGCCGTCGATTGGTTGCGCAAAAAGGGTCTCTCGAAGGCTGCCAAGAAGGCCGACCGGGTCGCAGCAGAGGGTCTTGTTGGCGCAAAGTCGACGGGAACGGCGGGTGCCGTCGTCGAGATCAACTCGGAAACCGATTTTGTGGCCCGCAACGAGCAGTTCCAAGGAATGGTTGGTGACATCACCGACCTGGCACTGGCTGCCAATGGTGATCTGTCAGCTCTGCTGGCGTCCAAGATCGGCGACAAGGGGTTGGCGGTCGAAGACTACGTCAAGGAGATGGTTGCGACCATCGGGGAGAATATGACGGTTCGCCGTTCGGCGGCATTGTCGGTCCAGGAAGGTGTCGTTTCTGCCTACGTGCACAACAAGGCAGCCGACGACATGGGCAAGATCGGTGTTCTGGTCGCTCTTGAGAGTAGCGGCGACAAGGACAAGCTGGCCGAGTTTGGCCGTCAGCTTTCCATGCACGTTGCGGCTGCCAATCCATTGGCGTTGAAGCCCGATGAACTCGACAGCACGGTTATCGACCGCGAAAGGGCGATTTATACCGAGCAGGCCAAGGCATCGGGCAAGCCGCCTGAGATCGTTGAGAAAATGGTTGAAGGCCGTTTGCGCAAGGAGTTCTTCCAGCAGGTTGTTTTATTGCAGCAGACGTTTGTGATCGATGGCAAGGCGACAGTCGAACAGGCCGTCAAGACGGCTGAAAAGTCTGTCGGCGCCCCGATTAAGCTGGCAGGCTTCGTGCGCTATGCGCTGGGCGATGGCGTGGAGAAGCAGGAAGACGATTTTGCCGCTGAAGTCGCGGCCGCTGCCGGCTCTAAATAGCGCTCTGTTCGTTTGGACGTTTTGGTTCGGCCGGCTAGTGATAGCCGGCCGTTTTCGTGTGGTGTTGGGCGTGTTGGCCCAATTTAAGGGTTGAATCGGGGTATCAGAGGATTACACCACGAGTGGTGAGCGACGGGGTTGGCGGAACATTTCTCACATTAAGCGGCGGAAGCGATATGAACGAGACGACTGGCGGGCTGAAATACAACCGATTGTTGCTGAAGCTTTCGGGTGAAGCGCTGATGGGGAACCAGGGTTACGGCATCGACACCAGTGTCGTGGCTCGGGTCGCCGGCGATATCGCAGCGGGCGTTGCGGCTGGCTGTCAAATTGGGGTTGTGGTTGGTGGGGGCAATATCTTTCGCGGGTTGCAAGGCGCGGCATCGGGCATGGATCGGGCCAATGCGGACTATATGGGAATGCTGGCTACCGTGATGAATGGGCTGGCTGTGCAGGGTGCGCTGAGTGAAATCGGCGTCGATGCAAGGGTGCAGTCGGCAATCCCGATGCCAACCGTGTGCGAAGCCTATGTCAGGGCGCGGGCGCTGCGTCATCTGGGCAAGGGGCGCGTGGTGATCTTCGTTGCTGGGACGGGTAATCCGTTTTTTACCACCGATACGGCTGCAACGCTCAGGGCAGTCGAAATGGGGTGTGATGCCGTTGTGAAGGCCACCCAGGTGGATGGCGTTTATGCGGCCGATCCTAAAAAGGTTCCCGATGCCGAGCGCTATGACGTGCTAACTTATGACGATGTGCTGGCGCGGGATCTCAGAGTTATGGATGGTGCGGCGATCGCACTTGCCCGGGATAACTCACTTCCGGTAATTGTTTGCTCGATTGAGGAGCCGGGTAATCTGGTCAAGTTGTTGAATGGCGAGGCGCGGGCGACCGTGATTAAGTCTGGTTAGAGTCCGCTGGGGGTGTTGGCGTGAGCGTATGTTCAGGCGCGGCGCTTCCGATTGGCAGGGCCGTTTTTGACGGTGGATGATCCGCCAATGCGCCCCGTATCAGGGCGAAGGATAACAAGAGCCTGTGGGGCGGGTGTGCCCGTTTGTGGCATCGAAAATGGGAGAGATAATCATGGCTGATGCCTTCGATCTCGATGAGTATGAATTGACTATGCAGGCGTCGCTTGACGCATTGAAGCGGGATTTAAGCGGATTGCGGACCGGACGTGCGAGCACGCATCTGCTCGATCCGATTCAGGTTATGGTCTACGGCTCCAAGATGCCGCTCAATCAAGTGGCGACTGTGTCGGTGCCCGAACCGCGTACGATCTCGGTTCAGGTGTGGGACAAATCCAACGTGGCCGCCGTCGAAAAGGCGATCCGTGAATCGAGCCTGGGGCTCAATCCGGTCATCGATGGCCAATTGCTGAGGCTGCCGATCCCCTCGCTGACCGCGGAGCGGCGCCAGGAGTTGGTTAAAGTGGCGCACAAGTACGCCGAGAACTCAAAGATTTCGGTGCGCAACGTGCGCCGGGATGGAATGGACTTGCTGAAGAAGCTGGAGAAAAACGGCGACATTAGCGAGGACGAACACAGAGCCCAGTCCGCGAATGTCCAGGAGCTGACCGACAAGTACGTAAAAGAGGTGGACAATATGGTGGCGGGAAAAGAGAAAGAAATCCAAACTGTCTGAGGCTGGCTGTCGCGTCCGCCGACTGAGGACCCCGAATACTTCCTTCTTGTAACCCCACGAAAAAAGAACCGCTTACCACCGTGGCCGATTTTGCTGACAAAAAAATATTGCCTGATGAAGAGGCAGCAGGTCACGACCTCCAGCATGTCGCCATCATCATGGATGGCAACGGGCGGTGGGCGAACGAACGGGGGTGGCCGCGAACTCTGGGGCATGTCGAAGGGGTGGAGGCGGTGCGCCGGACGGTCAAGGCGGCGATCGAATTATCGGTGCCGTTTCTGACGATTTATAGTTTTTCGTCTGAAAACTGGTCTCGCCCGATTGAAGAAATCGACTTTCTGATGGGGTTGATGAAGCGCTATATCAAGCGAGACCTGGACGAATTGCACAAAGCTGACGTGCGGATTTTGACGATTGGGGAGCGCGACCGGGTCGATCCCGAACTGCTAAAATTGATCGATGAAGCCAAGCAGTTGACGCGGGAAAACAGAAAACTCACCTTGGTGATCGCCTTTAACTACGGCAGCCGGAGCGAGATCGTGGAGGCTGCGACCAAGTTGGCCCGGCAGGCAGCTGAAGGCCAGCTTGATCCTGACAGCATCGATATCGCCAAGTTTGCCGCGCAATTGGACACCGCCGACATTCCCGATCCCGATTTGTTGATCCGCACGAGCGGGGAAATGCGTCTATCAAACTTTCTGCTATGGCAGGCGGCCTATGCGGAGTTCGTTTTTCTCGATACTTATTGGCCTGATTTTGGGCGTGAGGATCTGGAGGCGGCGATCGCGCAGTACGGCGCGCGAGAGCGACGCTATGGCGGGTTGTCGCGCCGGTCGAGCGCTTGATTGTGTCATAGAGGTTCATGACAATTCAGGCACCAGAAACGGAGGCGATGGCTATCGGATCAACCAAGGAGTTGAGACGGCGGGCGATTTCGGCGCTCGCGCTTGGATCTCTGGCCCTTGGAGCGGTGTTTGCCGGCCCGGTACCGTTTGGGATTCTGGTGCTGCTGATCGCGATGGTGATGAGCTGGGAGTGGCGCCATATCGTGCGCTCCGGGCGCCTGGATGAGTCGCTATTTATCCATGCGGCGGTTGTTTGCCTGGCGGTTATCGCGACAATCGTTGGTTATCAGGCAATCGCGTTCGGGATCCTATTGCTTGGTGCTGTGGTCTTATTCCTGATCAATGCAGGCCAAGGCGCGGGTATTTCCGTGCTTGGTGTCTTGTACGTCGGTATTCCGGCAGTTCTACTGGTGATGCTAAGGAGTGCGGACGAACAAGGATTGGTTGCGGTCTTGTTCATATTCTGCGTCGTGTGGGCAAGCGATATCTCGGCGTTTGTCGGTGGGCGGTTGATTGGCGGGGTGAAGCTCTATCCCAGTATTTCGCCGAAGAAGACATGGGCGGGGTTGCTCTCGGCGGTGGCCGGCGCGGTGCTGGTCGGATTGGCCTTCTGGCTGCTGGTGCCGGGGACTTCGGTTGGCTATCTGTTGGCCTGCGCGGGTGGGTTAGGACTCATCGCGCAATTCGGCGACTTGGCCGAGTCGGCGTTGAAGCGACTATTCCGCGTCAAGGATTCCAGCGATCTCATTCCAGGGCATGGTGGCTTCATGGACCGGCTGGATGGACTGGTGACGGCTGCCAGTGCGGCTGTGGTGCTGGGTTTGTTGATCAATTCGGATGCGCCCGCGCGGGCCTTGATGTTTGGAATGTAACGGGGGCTGGCTGGTTTGGTTGGTCTATTCGCGTTCGCGGACACTGGATTGATTGCAGTTGAAGTCGTTGGCCCAAGGTAAGGACGTCTTAATGCAGCAGGCCGGACCAAGCCTCGTCACGAAAGTTGCCAACACCCTTGCTTCCGGTGCGGTCACGGCTCCCAAGCGGATCAGCATTCTTGGCGCGACAGGGTCGATTGGGGCGAGCACTCTGGACCTCATTTCCCACACACCCGATGACTTCGAGGTTGTCTCAGTTACGGCGCAATCGAGTGTCGAAAAGCTTGCGCGGTGTGCGCGGATGGCCGGCGCCAAGCGGGCTGTCATCGGTGATGAAACGCTATTTCAGGCGCTCAAGGATGAATTGTCGGGGACAGGCATCGAAGTCTGTGCAGGGCAAAACGCGTTATGTGAGGCGGCCAGTGATCCGGTCGATTGCACGGTTGCTGCGATTGTGGGGGCGGCCGGGTTGAAGCCGGCGGTGGCTGCTGTACGAACTGGTGGGCGGTTGGCTCTTGCCAACAAGGAATGTCTGGTGTCGGCGGGCGAAGTCTTCATGCAGGAGGTTGCGAAGGCTGATTGTGAACTGTTGCCAGTCGATAGCGAACACTCAGCGGCGTTCCAGGTTCTGCGGGAAGCCGAGCCCGAGAGCATAGAGAAAATCGTGCTGACCGCATCGGGCGGGCCGTTTCGAACGTGGTCGTTGGATGAGATTTCCAAGGCGAGGCGGGAAGATGCGCTGAAGCACCCCAACTGGACGATGGGGGCGAAGATCACCGTTGATTCAGCGACCATGATGAACAAGGGGCTCGAACTTATCGAGGCCTATCACCTGTTTCCGGTTAGGACGGACCAACTGGGCATGCTCGTGCACCCGCAATCGATCGTGCATTGCCTGGTATCGTATGTGGACGGATCTGTCTTGGCGCAGATGGCCGAGCCTGATATGCGCACGCCAATTGCCTTGGCATTGTCGTGGCCGAGGCGGATGCGCTCCCCCACAAAACGGCTGGATCTGGCCGAGGTGGCACAGTTGACGTTCGAGAAGGCTGATGAAGTTCGATTTCCCGCGATCCGGATTTCCAGAGATGCGATGGAGCGGGGGGGCACTGCGCCTGCGGTGATGAACGCGGCCAACGAAATGGCTGTTGCTGCTTTCCTTGAAGGACGGATTGGAGTGCCCGATATAGCTGCTGTGGTGGAAGAAACACTGGATAAGGCGGAGGGCAGGGGCTTGATTAAGGAATGTTGCGGGCTCGACGATGTGTTTGGCTGCGATCTTCGCGCGCGCGAGATGGCTCAGGATATTATTGAAGCAATTCAGTAGTCTAATGCTGTGTCTGCAGTGCCGGAAACGGCACTGGCCGGCGTTCGGCAATGGTCATTGTTATGGCTTTGTTCTCGGTTAGTGGATTACGGCCTGCGTGGTTGTGGCGGCTTTGGTCGGCTTTTGCAGAACGGATACTGGTCTAGCAATTATCGGGCGACTCTGGTTGTAATCGGGTGCGCGTACAAGTTGGGGAATTGAACGGTCGGATGGCGTGTGGTTGATTGGCTCGCTGCGGCTGAGTTGGACAAGTTGCAATCTGCGCCCGTCGCGGAACCTTGCGTTTCCAGATCTGCGGTCAACATCCGGATTTATGTCCTGGGTGACGAAGGAACTTATAAAACATGGAATTCATCACCTACTTTGCCAACGGCCTGTCGGGCGCGCTGATTACCTTTATCGGGTTCTTGTTCGCGTTGATGGTGGTCGTGTTCATCCACGAGATGGGGCACTTCCTGGTGGCGCGGTGGTTCGGCGTAACGGTAACGACCTTTTCGATCGGCTTTGGCAAGGAGATCTGGGCGTTTGTCGATAAGCACGGTACGCGTTGGCGGATTGCCTGGATTCCAGCCGGCGGATACGTGAAGTTTCTGGATGATGAGAACGCGGCGAGTGTTCCTGACCGGGAAGCGATCGATCAGTTGAGCGAGGAGCAAAAACGCGGGGCGTTCCAGCTCAAGCCCGTCGGGCAGCGCGCGGCGGTTGTGGCTGCCGGACCGATTGCCAACTTTCTGCTGGCGATCGTGATTTTCGCTGCCTTTTTCTGGGCCATGGGGGTCAATCGGATCGAGCCGCGTGCCGACTATGTCGTTCCGTCCAGCCCTGCGGCGGAAGCCGGGTTTAAATCGGGTGATGTTGTCTTGAACATCGGCGGCCGGAAGATCGATGATTTTGCCGAGCTTAATGAGATCGTTTGGACCAGCCCGGGTCGTACGCTTGAGTTCCTGGTGCAGAGGGGACGTGAAGAACTGACACTTAAGGTTGTGCCGGTTTTGCAGGTTCGTAACGATTATATCGCCGGCAAGCATGAGCGCCCGATGATCGGGATCAGATATGCGATCGAGCCGATTGTAGCCGGCGTCACCAAGGATGGCGCGGCGGCCAAGGCCGGCTTTGAGCCCGGTGATGTCGTGGTGCGCATGGCCGGTCGCGACATCAGCGACTTCAATCAGTTGCAGGAAATCGTAGCGCGCAGCGAGGGGCGCGAATTGCCGGTTGTCGTTTCCCGCAAGGGTCGTGAGATTGCATTGACCGTGACGCCGCAGTTGAAGTCACCGGGCAAGAAGGCGGCTGACCCGACTCCCCGGCCACTGATTGGCGTTTTGAGTTCCGGCCGACCGGTTCATTCCAAGCACACCTTCGTCGGGCCGATTGAAGCGGTGCAGTTGGGCTGCGAACGGACCTGGGGAATCATCACAGGCACGTTGTCTTACATCGGTGATATCTTTACGCGTGGCCGGGGTGCCGATCAGATCGGCGGGGTTGTTAGGATCGCGGATGCCGCTGGAAAGTTTGCGTCTCTGGGCTTTACGCAACTCATTTTGTTCACGGCCTTTATCTCCGTCAGCATCGGCTTGATCAACCTGTTCCCAATCCCAATCCTCGATGGCGGGCATCTGGTGTTTTACGCCTACGAGGCGGTGGTGGGTAAACCGGTGAATGAGAACGTGCAGGAGTTCAGTTTCCGGGTTGGTTTGGCGCTGATTTTGATGCTGATGATGTTCGGCTTCTATAATGACCGGTTTATTTTGGCCAGTTGGATGCCATGGTCGGGATAAATCCGCGGCCGGATAGCGCATTCACGAAGTTGCCTTAATTGGGGCCGCTGGTCGCGTGATTCTCTTTAAGTGCCTGAAAGGTCATCGAAATATCGCCTCCGGGTGGGTTTATTTGCGCTCGATTGTCCTGGTGCCAACGAATGTTGGTGTGGGACGGGTGAGAATCAGGGGCTGTGACGCATTCTTGCCACTTCCACAGTCGTTGCTGAATCGTTAATAAGATTGGGTGCCGTGGTGTCGATTTGCACGAGGGAAGCCGTCTTAACGGGGCGGTCGTGCGGTCCACCGTGGTTTGATGTTAACGCATCTCAGCCGCACTGCCGATGGCTGGTGATGTGAATTGGGGGATCGGCAGTACGAGGGCAGATCCGCGTATGTGGAAGCTTCGGATCATAGGCTTGGGGGGCTTGCAGGCCGCTCTTATGCTGTTCACCATCGGCGTCGGAGGCGTAGCCTTGGATGCTGCGGTGAACTCATCACCTGCTGTCGCTCAATCGGTCGTCCGCCAGATCAAGGTGGTTGGCAATCGCAGGGTCGAGCCGGAGACGGTTCGCACCTACCTGCGGTTCACGGTTGGCGACGTCTACGATGCGGGGTTGGCGGACGAATCGCTCAGGGCGCTGTTTGCGACCGGCCTGTTCTCGGATGTCCAGATCGAGCCGCAAGGTTCCATCGTCACTGTCTTCGTTGAAGAAAACCCCGTTATCAACCAAGTTGCCTTTGAGGGTAATTCCGAGGTTGAAACCGATACGCTGGCCAACGAAGTGCAGTTGAAGCCGCGCTCGGTGTTTACACGTTCGCGGGTTCAGGCCGACGTACAGCGGATCCTCGACGTGTACCGCCGGCAGGGCCGGTTTGCGGCTCTTGTCGAGCCTAAGATCATTGAGCTCGAGCAGAACCGGGTCAACCTGGTGTTCGAAATCACCGAGGGCACAGCGACCAAGGTCAAGGGCGTCAACTTCATCGGCAATCGGGCGTTCACCGATGGTCAGTTGCGCGATATCATCACGACGACGCAGGCAGGTTGGTTCGACTTCCTCAAGGGCACAAGCGTTTATGATCCCGACCGCCTGAACCTCGACCGTGAGTTACTGCGCCAGTACTACATGAAGAACGGGTATGCCGACGCGCGTATCATCAGTGCTAACGCTGAGTTGGATCGCGATGGTTCGGGCTTCTTCATTACTTTCACAGTTGAAGAAGGTGAGCTTTACAGCTTCGGCAGCATTACCATCGAGAGCGCGCTGGCCGAGCTGGATGGCGAATCGCTTCGCGGTGAGCTGTTGACCTATAGTGGGCAGACGTATGATGCTTCGCGCATCGACAAGACGGTCGAGCGATTGACGCTGTCGGTGGCCGAGCGCGGTTACGCATTTGCGCGAGTTCGTCCGCGGGCGACGCCAGATTTTTACAGCCGTACCATCGGTATCAATTATGTGATCGATGAAGGTCCTCGGATCTACATCGACCGGATCAATATCTACGGTAACGAGCGGACCAAGGATTACGTCATCCGTCGTGAGTTCCGGCTGGCTGAGGGCGATGCTTTCAACCCATTGCTGGTCGACCGGGCCGAAAAGCGGCTGAAGGGACTGGGCTTCTTTAAGAGCGTCAAGGTGAAGAAGCGCCCGGGCTCGGCGCCTGACCGTGTCATTCTCGATGTCGAGCTTGTCGAGCAGTCGACCGGAGAACTTTCGTTTGGTGCGGGCTATTCCACCAGTGAGGGTGTGATCGGCGACGTTTCGATTACGGAGCGCAACCTTCTGGGTAACGGTCAGTTCCTGCGATTGCGGGTTGGTGGTTCGTTCGAGCGGGCGCAGATCGACTTGAGCTTCACGGAGCCGAGATTCCTCGACCGTAACCTGGCTGCTGGTTTTGACCTGTTCCACAAAGAGCTCGATCAAACCGATACATCAGGGTTCAGAAGCCGCAAGAGTGGTGGCACGCTACGGCTTGGGTTCCCGCTGGCGGAAGACCTGTGGGGGCAGACGTCTTATTCGTTGACGCGTGACGAGCTGTTCGATGTCAACAACAACGCTTCGTTGGCGATCCGGGATGCTTGCGGTGATGTCAACATTAACCCACGCACCCGGGGCGGTCGTCCGATCCGAAGCCCGGATTGCCAGGACACAGAGTACTATACCTCGTCGCTGGGTGGATCGCTTACTTACGACAAGCGCAACCATCCGCGCACGCCTTCGAGCGGTTACTTCCTGCAAGCTACGACGGACTTTGCGGGTGTCGGTGGCGACGTTCAGTATGTTCGTGTCCAGGGTGAAGGTCGTGCCTACTACCCGGTTGCAGAGAAGATTACACTGGTTGGCCGGGTCATCGGCGGACACATCGAAGGTTGGGGCGGCGATGATGTTCGCATCCTTGACTTGTTCTTCCGCGGCGGTGAGACAGTTCGTGGCTTCGACGGCGCCGGTTACGGTCCCAGGGACATTCGTACCGGAGATGCGCTGGGCGGTCAGACGTATTGGGCGGCGACTGCGGAACTTCGTTTCCCAATCCCATTCATTCCAGACGAGCTGGGGATGTCGGCTGCTGTGTTTGCCGATGCTGGTTCGCTGTTTAACGCATCTAAGCGTGCGGAAGCGGTTGTCGATCCAGCCGACCTGCGGGACGAATCTTCGGTTAGGTCATCGGTCGGTGGCAGTATTTTGTGGAATTCGCCGGTCGGTCCGCTGCGCGTCGACTTCGCACACGCTCTCACCAGCGAAGAATATGACGACGAGCAATTCTTCCGGTTCGGTGCATCGACTAAGTTCTAGTCCAAACAGGCGCAAGCAGGGTTGTGTCTGTTTGGGTTGATAGGCCGATCCAGCCGATTCTACGGGTTGATGCCTGACTGAATGGTGCCGGGGTTTGTCGTGGGTCTGGTTGTTCGTTCAGGGCGCAAAATTTATGGGGTCGGTCCGTTGGATCGGCCCCATTTTCGTATTTCGGTTTACGTGTGATTAGGCGTTGCCGTAGGACTTTGACGCAGGACTTTGCGATGTTGACGCTCGCGTCGGCTCCACTCCTGTTTTCGTTCCGGATATGGAGGAAATTTCGGGGCGGGCAACGGGGGATGATCGGGTGCTGTTTGTAGTACGGTAACTATGTCGTCGGGCGTGATCCCGACAGTGCGGGACAGAATCATTCAGCCGGTTAAAGTCAGACTTGTTTTTTGTATGGGGCGGGATTCATAGTATCCAAGATTTACACAAAACCGGGTTGATGGCGCTTTGCCTTATGGGTTTTATCGTTTGGCCGTAGGTTGATCTCGTGATTGGGTGTGGGGACGATAGTTTCGTGACTACGGCGGGTGGCTGCGGTTATGAAAATGCCGTGCCGACGATTTGTTGCCTTGGGTTGTGTCGAAATTTTCGATTGCCGTGGGTTTTGAACTTAGAGCGGGGGGCGATTTGATAGATCATCCAGGTTTTTTTGATCGGGCCGGACCGTTCGGGTTGCTACAAGTCGCCCAAGCCACCGGGGCCCAGGTGGCTGAGCCCGATTCGGCATCGTCTGGTGAGGCGGGCGAAACCGGGTCTGATGGCGTGATGTTAAGAGACGTGCGGACGTTGGCCGATGCCGGTCGCGATGATTTGGCCTTCCTGGATAACCGGAAATACCTGGATCAACTTGAGGCAACGCGTGCGGGGGCGTGTCTGGTTGCGCCAGCATTCGTTGAGAGGGTTCCAAAAGGCGTTGTGCCACTGGTGACGCGAAAGCCTTATCGGGGGTTCGCCAAGGCGCTGGCGCTGTTTTACCCCGATGCCATGACGCCGGCGGTCACCGATGCCGATGGACCGGCAGGGGTTCATGAAAGCGCGGTTCTTGAAGACGGCGTCAGGGTCGAGCCGGGAGCTATTGTTGGTCCGCAAGTGCAGATAGGCGCTGGCAGCAGAATTGCGGCGGGAGCAGTCATCGGCCGCAGGGTCTGTATCGGGCGGAACTGCACGATCGGTCCGCAAGTGACATTACAGCAGACGCTGGTGGGCGACCGGGTGATTATTCATGCCGGCGCCCGGCTTGGGCAAGACGGGTTTGGATTTGCGATGGATGCCGAAGGGCATCTCAAGGTCCCGCAGATCGGACGTGTCATCGTCCAAAACGACGTTGAAATAGGAGCCAATTCGACCATCGACCGGGGTGCCCTTAAGGATACCATCATCGGCGAGGGGACGAAAATTGATAATCTTGTTCAGATAGGGCACAACGTGGTAATCGGCCGACACTGTGTCATCGTTGCGCACACGGGTATTTCCGGATCTACGGAGCTGGGAGATTTCGTGGTCATGGGTGGGCAGTCGGGGACGGTTGGCCACATCAAGATCGGCTCGGGTGCGCAGATCGCGGGTGCATCTCATCCCAAGGACAATGTTCCGGCGGGTGCGCGCGTTGGTGGAACGCCAGCTCGGCCTATTCGCCAATGGGGCCGTGAACTTGCTGCCCTTGCGAAGCTGTCGAAGGGTAGTGGTGGACAGTGAAGGTTTCTTTTCGTTGTCGATGGACTGTCGATGTCCTCCTTGTGTCGTGTCTGACCGGTTTCTGGCGCCGGGAAATTGCGGAGTTTTAGATCAGCCGATGCCCCGGTTGTCTGCGATAAGGTTTTAAAAAGGTGCGGATTTTGTGCCGCTACACGCCGAAGTTGGAGAGAAGCAAAATATGGACGATGTGAGTCCCAAAACCGAGCTTGATACGGCCGACGTCGTCAAAGTGATGAAATTGCTGCCGCATAGGTATCCGTTTCTACTTGTCGACGGCATCTACGACATGGATGGAGACACCAGTGCGGTCGGCCTGAAAAACGTGACCATCAATGAGCCGTTCTTTCAAGGTCACTTCCCTGAATTCCCAGTGATGCCTGGCGTGTTGATCATTGAGGGGCTGGCGCAGACGGCGGGTGCGCTGTGCGTGCACAGCCTGGGCGAGGGCTATAAGGCTGAGCTTGTTTATTTCATGGGGATCGACAAGGCAAAATTCCGCCGTCCGGTGGTGCCGGGCGATACGATTCATTATCACGTGAAGAAGATCCGAAATCGCGGCCGCGTGTGGAAGTTCCTTGGCGAGGCCAAGGTCGACGGCAAGGTGGCCGCAGAAGCTGAAATCAGCGCTATGTTGGCGGATACGGCAGAAGCGCGGGCATTTGCGAGCGGTAATGGCTGATCAAAACATCCATGCCACGGCGGTCGTCGAGGATGGTGCCAAATTGGGTGAAGGGGTCAAAATCGGCCCTTTCTGTCATGTCGGAAGCGACGTGGAGTTGGCAGAGGGCGTTGAGCTTTTGAGCCATGCCGTTGTTGCGGGCCTTACCAAGATCGGGCCGCGCACCAAGATTTATCCGTTCGCTTCGCTGGGCCATCAGCCGCAGGACCTGAAATACGAGGGCGAGGCGTCGACTCTGGAAATCGGTGCGGATTGTCAGATCCGCGAGGGCGTGACAATGAACCCTGGCACGAAGGGTGGCGTCATGACCACGACGGTTGGGGATGGGTGCGCTTTTCTCGCCAATTCGCACGTCGGGCATGACTGCAAGGTCGGCAATCACGTCATCTTCTCCAACAACGTTATGCTGGCTGGTCATTGCGACATTGGCGACTATGTCATCGTTGGCGGCGGTGCGGCAGTGATTCAATACGCCCGCGTGGGCCCGCATGCTTTCGTGGGTGGAATGTCAGGCCTTGAGAACGATCTCATTCCATACGGGATGGCGCTTGGGAACAGGGCCTATCTTTCGGGCCTGAACATCATCGGGCTGCAAAGACGCGGTTTTTCGCGCCAGAAGATTCACGATCTGCGCCGGGCGTACAGGCTGCTGTTTGCCGAAGAAGGCACGTTGGCTGAACGCATGGACGACGTCGCAAGCGAATTTAAGGATCACGAAACGGTGCAGGAGATCGTCGGTTTCATCCGGACGGGTGGCAAGCGGTCTCTGTGTACCCCGCGCGGCGGTTCTGGGGCATAAGGAATTCAATAATGGCCAAGCCGTCGTCCAGGCAGATTGGAATTCTGGCGGGCGGAGGCAGCCTGCCGCGTGAAATCGCCGAAGGGTTGGCGGTTCGCGGGGTTGGCGTTCATATTGTCGCAATCGACGGCGAAGCCGACCGACAGCTCGATAAATTTAATCCCACGAACGTGAATTGGGGCCAAATCGGGCTCATTTTGTCGTCGTTCAAGTCGGCGGGTTGCCGGCAGATCGTTTTTGCCGGCAGCGTCAGGCGACCCGACCTATCCAAAATCAAACCCGATCTGGGATTTTTTCGCGCCTTGTTCACGGTTCTGCGGTTGATCCGCGTGGGCGGTGACGATGCGATTTTGCGCGCGGTGATTGGATTTTTCGAACGGCATGGGATCGAGATTGTCGGTGTCGATCAGGTGGCTCCTGAACTGGTTGTGGGGGAGGGGCTATTTGCCGGACCCGGACAGATCCGGGAAGATGCATCAGATATTGGTCTTGGGTTCGATGTGTTGCGTGCATTGGCGCCGTTTGATGTCGGGCAGGCCGTCGTTGTTTCGGATGGGAGAGTGGAAGCGATCGAGGGGGCGGAAGGGACCGACCGGATGCTCGATAGGCTGATGGCTGCCAGGCAGCGGAGAATGCGCGAACGGTTGGCGCTGGGGCGGGGGATTTTGCTCAAGGCGCCCAAGCCCGGCCAAGACTTGCGGGTAGATATGCCGGCAATCGGACCGGAGACGGTGCGCAAGGTTGCCGGAGCGGATTTAAAGGGCGTCGCGGTTGAAGCAGGAAGCGTGCTGGCGCTGCAGCGCGGCGGGCTGATTGAAATGGCGAAGACACACCGGGTGTTCGTTGCCGGGATTGCCGCGGTCACTCCGGATGCCGGTGGGGTTGAGCAGGAGCCCTTCAGGTCGACAGCTGACGGCATCACTTTGCGCAAATTGGGCCGGAGGGCGTTTTCCAAGAGTGACGCGGTAGATGCTATCAAGGGGGGGCGTCTTTTGTCGGCGCTTGGTCGTTTCGATACCGGCCGCGGCGTCGTGGTGGTACGCCGGCACGTTCTGGCGGTCGAAGCGGGAGAGGGCATTGGAGATTTGATCGAGCGGGCGGCGGGATTGCGCCAATGGGGAGGTGGCTTGTTTGCAAGGCGCAAGGGCGTGTTGGTACTAGCGGCCGGGCGCGATCTGGAACAGGATATGATTGCCAAGGCCGCTGAGGCGGGCTTTGCGGGAATTGTAGTGGTCTTACAAAAATTTGCCGCCAGCGTCGCCGATTCGGCGATATCAGAGGCTGACCGGCGAAAGGTCTTTATAGCGGCCTTGGTTGGCGAAGGGTGAGTGGGCAATGGCTGGCAAGTCGGGTTCTGGCGGTGGACTGATCGAGCGACTTGCTGGTGAAACGCCAGAGGACAGCGGGGAGCGCCGCTCGGTGGTGGTTAAGGGCGATGGGCGTGGCTACCGGGTTTTCATCGTTGCAGGCGAGCACTCGGGCGATGCGCTGGGCGGGCGGTTGATGGAGGCGCTGAATAAGCGACTGGCAGGCCGCATTCGCTATCTGGGGGTGGGCGGGGAAAATATGGAGCGGCATGGGCTGGTTTCGCAATTCCCGCTGGAAGACGTGGCCGTGATGGGGCCGATGTCGATTTTGCCCAGGCTTCCGAAGATCGTACGGCGGGTTTATCAAACGGTTGCGGCTGCGTTGAGTGCGGATCCCGATATCGTCATCATCATCGACAGCCCCGAATTCACTCATCCGATTGCCAAGCGGATCAAGCGGCAGCGGCCCGATATTCCGATTATCGATTATGTCTCTCCAACGGTTTGGGCCTGGCGGCCGGGGCGGGCAAAGAAAATGCGACGCTATGTCGACCATCTTCTTGCGTTGTTGCCGTTCGAGCCGGCTGCGCATGCGCGGTTGGGCGGACCGCCGACGACGTATGTCGGGCATCCATTGATCGAGCGATTTGACTGGTTGCAGGACCTTGACGGGGCCGAGCTGGCAGGGCGCCTGGGGCTCGATCCGTCGCGTCAGGTTCTGGTTATTCTGCCGGGTAGCCGTAACTCTGAAGTCGGGCGTTTGATGGGGCCGTTTGGCGAAGCGCTGAGAGGTTTGATTAACCGCGGCCACGAGTTGGAAGTGATCGTTCCTGTGGTCGACAGTGTGCGGGCGAACGTCGAGGCGGAGCTTGCAGGCTGGCCGGTGAAACCGCACTTGGTGAGTGGTGAAGAGGATAAATTCAAGGCGTTTAGAATCGCGCGGGCGGCGCTGGCAGCATCTGGGACGGTGACGTTGGAACTCGCGCTTGCCGGGACGCCGATGGTGGTCGCCTACCGGGTCGATGGAGTCGCAGCACGGCTGCGGTTCCTGGTGAAGGTCCAGTCCGTCGTGCTGGCTAATCTGGTACTTGATGAAAACGCGTTTCCCGAGTTGTTGCAGGAAGACTGCGAACCGGTTCGATTGGCCGATGCAGTCGAGTTGCTGCTGAAGGATACGGACGACCGGAAAAGGCAGTTGGAAGCACTGGCGCGGATTCCCGGCAAGCTGACGATTGACGGGCCAAGTCCCAGTGAGGCGGCGGCGAAACAGGTGGTGGCGATGTTGGAGCATTGATGGCTACGGCGATCGCGGTGTGGCGGCAGGTCGGGTTCCAATGAGGAGGGTGCGATCGCACGGCGGGCAGTTGGGTCCATGGTCGATATTCGGCGAAAAAGAAGCGCCGCTGGATTTCTCCAGCGGCGCTTTCCGTTCGGGCGAATTGTATCGTGCTTGTGGATCAGCCGCGCTTTTCGCGAGCGACGAGCTCGCGGGGTTCGTTGCCGATATAGAGCTGGCGGGGACGCCCAATGCGCTGTTCGGGATCTTCGATCATTTCCTTCCACTGTGCGACCCAGCCGACGGTGCGGGCGACAGCGAACAGCACGGTGAACATCTCGACGGGGAATCCTATGGCGCGCAGCGTGATGCCGGAATAGAAGTCGATGTTGGGGTAGAGCTTCTTTTCGACGAAATATTCGTCTTCCAAGGCGATCCGTTCCAGTTCCATGGCGACAGCGAGCAGTGGCTCGTCGCGAATGCCGAGCGAATCGAGCACCTCGTGGCAGGTCTTCTGCATGACCGTGGCGCGCGGATCGTAGTTCTTGTAGACGCGGTGACCAAAGCCCATCAGGCGGAAGCCGGAGGTCTTGTCCTTGGCCTTCTTGACGTACTCGGGGATGCGTTCGACGGAGCCGATTTCAGTCAACATGTTGAGTGCGGCTTCGTTGGCGCCACCGTGGGCGGGCCCCCACAGGCATGCGATGCCGGCGGCGATGCAGGCGAACGGATTGGCACCTGAGGAGCCAGCGAGGCGGACAGTGGATGTCGACGCGTTCTGCTCGTGATCGGCGTGGAGGATGAAGATGCGGTCCAGGGCGCGGGCGATGACCGGATCGACGGTGTAGGGTTCGCAAGGAACAGCAAAGCACATCTGCAGGAAGTTCGAGGTGTAGTCGAGATCGTTCCTGGGGTAGATGAACGGCTGGCCGGCCGAATACTTGTAGGCCATCGCGGCGATGGTCGGCATCTTTGCGATCAGGCGGCGGGCTGCGATGGTGCGCTGCTCGGGATCGTTGATGTCGGTTGAGTCGTGATAGAATGCCGACAGCGCTCCGACCACTCCGCACATGATGGCCATCGGGTGGGCATCGCGGCGGAAGCCGGTGAAGAAGCGCGACATCTGCTCATGCACCATCGTGTGGCGCGTGATGGCTTCTTCGAACTCGGTGTATTGCGTCTGGGTTGGCAATTCACCGTTCAAAAGCAGATAGCAGACTTCAATGAAATTCGATTGTTCGGCCAATTGGCCGATCGGGTAGCCGCCGTGCAACAGGATGCCCTTGTCGCCGTCGATGTAGGTGATTTTGGAGCTGCAGTTGGCGGTCGATGTGAACCCTGGATCGTAGTTGAAACAACCTGATTCTTTATAAAGTTTGCCAACGTCGATGACATCGGGGCCAATCGTGCCCGAGCGCACAGGCATATCGATCGACGTATCCTTGACCTTCATCGTGGCGATGGGGGAGGTCCCGGAGCCGGTGGTATCTGAGTTCATCGGGCGGTTCCCTTTTTTGCTTGAGTGGGTAGCGGCGCAATGCGGGCGTTCTCATGCGAAAAACACGAGAATGCTGTGTGTTGATTGCTAGATGTTGCAAGGTTGGTAACCGACATTCGCACGTGCGGCAAGATAACCCTTTGCAGGGGTCAAGTGCGTGCCCGTCGCAAGGCGTTGGCGTTGATTGACGATCTTTTGTGCGCCGCACTAGCAATCGACTGGAATGTCGCGGAAAGCCGGGGTGCCCGCATTTTCAGGGATCGAGCAATTTGGTTAATGGGGCTGAGTTCATGCAGAGGCGTCACGCAAACGTGCGATGGTTTCTTCCTCGCCCATCACCGCCATCACATCGAATATCGGGGGCGAGACCGTGGTTCCCGTCAGGGCGGCGCGAATTGGCTGGGCGACCTTGCCGAGCTTGAGGCTCTCGGTTTCGGCGAACTCGCGGACCGTTGCTTCAAGTTGATCGGCGGACCAGTCGGGCAGGTGCTGCAGGTGGGGCAATAAGCGCGACAGCATCTGGCGGGTTGGCGGGGCGAGCAGCTTGGCTGCCTTGTCATCGTATTCGAGCGGCCGGTCGGCCCACAGGAAGGCGGCGCCAGAGAGAAAATCAAGAAGTGTCTTGGAGCGTTCCTTCATGGCTGGAACGAGAGCGCGCAATTCAGGCCCGTGACCAGCCGACAGGGCCTTGCCGACCTGATCGCCGTGCGGCAGGTGGGGAAGCAGATGGACGAGCGCATCATAGAGGTCGTCATCTGGAGTGGCGCGAATCCAATGACCATTGATGGCATCGAGTTTTTGCATGTCAAAACGTGCCGGAGATTTGTTGATGGCGTCGATATCGAACCACTTGATCAGGTCGTCGGTTGAAAAGATTTCGTCGTCGCCGTGGCTCCAACCCAGCCGCACGAGGTAGTTGCGCATGGCGACCGGCAGATAGCCCATGTCGCGATAGGTTTCCGCGCCCAATGCGCCGTGACGCTTCGACAGCTTGGCACCGTCGGGTCCATGTATCAGCGGTACGTGGGCCCACTGAGGTGTCTGCCACTTCAGGAGTTGGTAGATCTGTGCCTGTCGGGCGGCATTGGTGAGGTGATCGACGCCGCGGATGACGTGGGTAATGCCCATGTCGTGATCATCGACAACGACTGCGAGGTTATACGTCGGCGAACCGTCCGAGCGCAGGATGATGAGGTCGTCGAGGTCCTTGTTGGCGAAGGTAACTTCGCCCTGGACGTGGTCGTTGATGACGGTCTCGCCTTCCTTTGGGGCGCGCAGGCGAATGGTGTGCGGGGCGTCTGCAGGGGCGTCACCGGGGTCGCGGTCGCGCCAGGGCGAGCGAAGCTTGAAGGGACGCTTTTCGTCTTCGGCGGCCTGTCGCATTGCAGCGAGTTCGTCACTGGTCAGGTAGCAGCGGTAAGCCTTGTTCTGGCTCAGGAGTTCATGGGCAATTTCGCGGTGGCGGTCGGCGCGCTGATACTGGGATACGGGTTCGCCATCCCAGTCAAGGCCAAGCCAGCGCAAGCCTTCCAGAATGGCTTCGACGGCCTGGGGTGAGTTGCGCTCGCGATCGGTATCTTCAATGCGCAGGAGAAACCTGCCGCCATTGGCTTTCGCATAAAGCCAGTTGAACAGGGCGGTGCGGGCGCCGCCGATATGGAGATAGCCGGTTGGCGAGGGGGCAAAGCGGACAACGACAGGTGAGTTTGTATTCGTAGTGGTAGCCATGATCATTTCTCGTTTTACTGCATTGTGCCGCGTGTTGTGGGCGGCTGCATTTCTGTTCGGCGCTGGTGTAGCATGGAGCGGGGGCTGGGGTTAAGGAGCTAGATCAAGTCATGCGGCCAGAGGCGGGCGACGCGCAAATCGAAGGCGAGCGAGTTGCACATCGCCTTGACGGTCCGCGGTCGGCAAGTCTCGAAGTGTTACGCGACCTGCTGGAAGCCGAGCGGGCGCGTTGGTTTTATTGGGTGCCCGTATTTGTCGGCTGTGGGGCGCTTATCTATTTTCAGTTGGCCACTGAACCATCGGGTTGGATCGTGGCATCCGCAGTCGTGGCGGCCTTGGCGATATTCCTCGTTGGGTCTCGGGGTACGTTTTCGCAAATTGCAACGGCGGTATTGGTTTGCGTGGGCATTGGTCTGGCTGCCGCAAAGGCCAGGACGCAGATCGTCGGAGCACCGGTGTTGCAGCCCCAGACCGGGGCGGTCTGGGTTGAGGGGTTTATCGAAACGCTTGAAGCGAAAGCCAACGGAGGCGAACGAATAACGTTGCTTCCTGTGCGGGTCGGGACGGTTGATCTGGACGCATTGCCGAAGCGGGTGCGGGTGAGTTTTCGGAAGGCAACGGCTGGCTTGTTGCCAGGCGACTATGTGGGTGTGGAAGCCAAGTTGTCGGCGCCGGGGCGACCATCGGTTCCTGGTGGATATGATTTTTCGCGCTATGCGTTCTTTCGAGGAATCGGTGCAGTGGGTTATGCGACCTTGCCGCCCGAACTCAAGCCGGCGTTGGTGGAGCCGCCGTTCTTGATGCGCGCCTCCAATGCTATTGCCCGGCTGCGCAAGCAGATCGGCGACCGGGTCGTTGCCAGCCTGCCCGGACAGACGGGGGCGATCGCCAACGCGCTGATTACCGGTGACCGTAGCGCGATCGCCGAGGAAACCAACGAAGCCTACCGGGCGTCGGGGCTGTTTCACATTTTATCGATTTCCGGGCTGCACATGGCGATCATGGGGGGCGCTGTGTTCTTTGCGTTGCGGTTCGTGTTCGCGCTGTTTCCGGGCGTTGCGTTGAACTACCCGATCAAGAAGTGGGCGGCGGTTGGCGCAATTTTGGGTTCGCTTGGCTATCTGACGATTTCGGGCGGTTCGTTTGCAACGGTTCGATCTTTTCTGATGATCTTAGTGTTTTTCATTTCCATCCTGGCGGACCGGCCGGCCATTGCGCTGCGCAATGTTGCGTTGTCGGCATTGTTGATCTTGCTGGTATTTCCGGAAAGTGTCGTCGATCCGGGGTTTCAGATGTCATTTGCAGCCGTTGTCGGGCTGGTTGCCACATATGAAGCCTTGGCTGCGCGAAGCGAGCGATGGTTTGAGACTGCGGGCTCGTGGATCTGGCGCGGTGTTGGGTTTTTTGCAGCCATTGTCGGGTCGACGCTGGTGGCAAGCGCAGCGGTCGCGCCCTTGGGGATCTACCATTTTCACCAGGCGCAGCTTTATTCGGTGTTGGCCAATTTGGTCGCCGTTCCGATCTGCAACCTGATTGTCATGCCGGCAGCACTTGCAACGTTGGTGTTAATGCCTGTGGGATTGGAAACTTGGCCTTTGATGGTGATGGGGCCGGGGTTGGAGGCGATGGCGTGGGTTGCTTATCAGGTGGCTGGTCTCAAGGGTTCGGTCAGTCATGTTGCGGCCATTCCACCGTTGGCACTGGGTTTGATGATCGCTGGGGGACTGTGGCTTTGCCTTAACCGGTATCGCTGGCGCTTGTTGGGCATCGTTGCGATTGCGGTTGGCGTATTGGTTGCGCCGCTTCAGGTCCGGCCAGACCTGTTGGTTGGCGATGAAGCAAGGTTGGTTGTGTTACGCGATAACGAGGGCAAGTTTGCCGGGCTTGCTTCGCGGTATTCGGAATACGAGTTGTCGCAATGGCTGGCGCGAGATGGAGACCCAAGGGAGGCGGGCGAAATCGGGATCGGAGACGCGCTTGTTTGTGACGGGGTTGGGTGTGTTGGCCGGGTGGGCGAGTTGACTGTTGCGGTTTCCAAATCGCCGGCTTCGCTGCGCGATGATTGCCGGCGGGCGGATATCGTGATTCTGGCCCGCGACCTCGTGGCGGGATGTGTGGGCCCCAGGCTGGTTGTCGATCGCAAAAGCAGCGTTCGCGACGGAACACTGGCGATCTATGTCGGTGACGATGGCGGCTTGAAGATTCGCTCGGTGGCGGATCAACAAGGAAACCGGCCGTGGTCTCAGGCGGCGGGCCGATAAGTCTTCTTAAGGTTCGCTTGGCGTGCCTGCTTGAGCGCGAAATCCACTAATACCGCCTGATGAGGCCGACGAGACGGCCCTGGATGTCGACTTGTTCGGGGCCGAAAATACGGGTCTCATAAGCCGGGTTGGCGGCTTCAAGTGCGACGGCGGACCCCTTTTTGCGAAGACGCTTGAGGGTAGCTTCTTCCTTCTCGACAAGTGCGACAACGATGTCGCCGTTTTGAGCGGTATCGGCCCGGCGGATGATGACTGTATCGCCGTCGTGAATGCCCGCATCGATCATCGAATCACCCCTGACTTCGAGGGCAAAGTGCTCGCCGTTCGAAATCAGGTCGGGTGGGCAGTCGATGTCGTGGGTGTGGTCCTGTATGGCGCTGATCGGCGTGCCCGCAGCAATGCGGCCCATTACAGGTACGGAAATTGATTGGGAGGCGAGGATCTCAGGCTGCGGTGGCGGGGCGGTGCGCATGGCACTCATGCCGCCTTCGATGCCGCGAAGCTGGGGCCGCGCCTCTGAAGATGGGGCGGGGATGGTGCCGGAAGTCTCGATGCCCTCGGGCAGCTTGATGACTTCGATCGCCCGTGCCCTGTGCGGGAGGCGCCTGATAAAGCCTCGTTCCACCAGCGCGGTGATCAGCCGGTGAATGCCCGACTTGGATTTCAGGTCGAGTGCATCCTTCATTTCATCGAATGACGGTGGGACGCCTTGTTTTTGCAGGCGTTCATGAATGAACAGCAGTAGGTCTTTTTGCTTCTGTGTCAGCATTTTTGGAGCTGGCCCCTTGTTGCCTCGCGTCTGTGAGATTCAGCGGATATCGAGCGCCATGCACAAACCATGAACGTACCATACCTGTTCACGTCGCGTTCCGCAACCCTCTACAACTCGCTCCGGCGTTCTTTTGTTTTTGGTGCTCGCGGGCCCAGTTTTCAGTTTGTCGTTCTTCTTACCGAAAAACCGCTCCACACTTTTTTCGGAAGCACTCAAAAATCGATGGGCAGCACTGTGACGTTTCTGCCGGCGCTTAAGGCTGGTGCGTGGGGTTCGCGAATGATGAGCGCATTGGAGTAGGCGAGGACGGAGAGAAGGGAGCTGTCCTGATTGGAGGCAGGCGTGACCTGCAGTTGTCCGTTCTCAAGGTGATCAAGAGTGGCGCGCATGTAGTGCTGGCGTGGTCCGTTCGGGCCGACCGGCCAGGTCAGGGGAGCTTGGAGGGTGGCGGCGGCGTCGAGGCTGCGCCCACTGAGGGCTGCGATGAGCGGTAGCACGAAGATGGCGGTGCAGATGATGGAGGAAACCGGGTTGCCGGGAACGCCAATGGCGCGCTGGCCGGGTTTTTTGGCAAACATCAGCGGCTTACCGGGGCGCATGGCGATCTTCCAGAAGTCGAGGTCGAAACCGGCTTTTGAAAGGGCGGGTGAAACCAGGTCATGGTCGCCAACCGAGGCGCCGCCGATAGTGATGAGGACATCAGCGTCTCTGGCTTGGCCGAGGGAAGCTGCGAGGCTTTCCATGGTGTCGGAGGCGATGCCCAGCAACCGGGCGTCAGCTCCGGCGCGAGTCAGCATGGCGGCGATGGCGTAGCTGTTGGAGGCGACGATCTGGCCGGGTCCTGGGGCGGTGCCCGGTTCAACGAGTTCATCGCCGGTTGCCAATATGGCGACGACTGGTTTGCGATGAACGCTCAGTTCGGCGTGGCCCATGGCAGCGGCGAGCGCGATGTGGCGGGGCTGAAGCGCCGTGCCTGCTTCGATCATGACCGTGCCGCTTGCGAAATCTCCGCCGCTGGGTCGGATGTGGGCTGGGTCTGGGGTGCCTTCAGTGATGGTGACGCGGTCACCCTGCCTGTTTGTGTTTTCCTGGATGACAATGGCGTCGGCGCCTTCGGGAAGGGGAGCACCGGTGAAAATGCGGACGGCCTGGCCGGTTGCAACCTTGCCGGGGAAGGGATGGCCGGCGGCTGCTTCGCCGATGATTTCCAGGGTTGCTGGGCGCGTGTCGACATCATCAGCGCGCACAGCGTATCCGTCCATGGCGGATGCATCGAAGGGCGGCTGGGTCAGTTTGGCGACGAGCGGCTCGGCAAGCGTGCGGTCGACAGCGTCGAGAAGGCCGACCGGCTCGCTGGTGGTGGGCTTGGCACCAGCCAGAATATGGGCGATGGCTTCTTCAACGCTTAACGCTGGGGTCTTCATCACGGCCTCAGGTCTCTTTGGGGGTGCCGCTGTCAGCGCGATAGTGACCGGAGCGGCCGCCGGATTTTTCCAACAGCCGGATATTGTCGAAGCGCATGCCTTTGTCGGCGGCCTTCAGCATGTCGTAGATGGTGAGGCAGGCGACCGAAACGGCGGTCAGGGCTTCCATTTCAACGCCTGTCTTGCCGGTTACGCGGACTTCGCCTGTGACATGCACGCCGACTGGATCGGTGGATATCTGGAAATCGACGGTGGCCTTGGTGATGGGCAAGGGATGGCATAGCGGGATCAGATCGTGGGTGCGCTTGGCGGCCATGATGCCGGCGATGCGGGCGGTTGCCAAGACGTCGCCCTTCTTGGCTTCGCCCGAGCGAATGAGGGCGAGCGTTTCGGGCAGCATGGTGACGAAGCCTTCGGCGATTGCCGTTCGCGAGGTGATGTTCTTCTCGGAGACGTCGACCATGTTGGCTTCGCCGCGCTCGTTGAGGTGGGTGAGTTTGCTCATGGCGCGGTACCGGTGAGAAGCGCTGTGGTCGCGGCGGTGACATCTGACTGGCGCATCAGGCTTTCGCCGACCAGGAAGGTGTTGACGTTGGATGTTTGCAGCCGGGCGATATCGTCATGGGTGAAAATTCCGCTTTCGGAAATCACGATGCGGTCTTTGGGTATTGTCTTGACTAGGCGCTCGGTGGTCGCGAGGTCTATTTCAAACGTTCGCAGGTTGCGGTTGTTAATGCCGATCAGCGGGCTGTCGAGGGCCAGGGCGCGTTCCAGTTCGGCTTCATCGTGAACTTCGATGAGGGCATCCAGGCCCCAGTCGCGCGCGGCACCAACAAGCGCGTGGGCCGTGGCATCGTCGATCTGGGCCATGATGACGAGGATGCAATCGGCGCCCCAGGCACGTGCTTCAATGACCTGGTAGGGATCGAGCATGAAGTCCTTGCGCAATGCGGGCAGGCGGCAGGCGGCGCGAGCAGCCCTGAGGAATTCCGGTGCGCCCTGAAAAGACGGGGCGTCGGTGAGAACGGACAGGCAGGCGGCTCCGCCAGCTTCGTAGGCCTTGGCCAGCGTAGGCGGATCGAAGTCCTCGCGGATCAGGCCCTTCGATGGGCTGGCCTTCTTGATTTCTGCGATCAGGGCGGGTGCGCCTGCCGCGTGTTTTGCTTTGATCGCTTGGGCGAAGGAGCGCACACGGGGTGCGCTGCGGGCGTACTCGGCAATAATCTGCATGGGTGAACGGGCCTTCGCGGCGGCGATTTCGTCGCGCTTGTAGGCGGTAATTTTCTCGAGGATATCTACCATGTTGAACCTATACGACAACTTGGCCGCCTCAGGGGAGGGGCGTGAGCGGGTTTCGTTAGTGTTGTTGGTTGGGGCCTGCTCAGCCCGAAAGCGAATTCGTTGACGTGATGAGCTTTTCGAGGGCCGCCTTGGCCTTGCCGTTGTCGATTGCAGTTGCTGCCCGTTCGACGCCTTCGGTGATGTTGGCAGCACGCTCGCCAACGATAAGAGCGGCAGCGGTATTCAACAGGACGATGTCGCGGAAGGGGCCTTTTTCACCGTCAAGCAGGCGGCGGATGGCTGCTGCGTTTTCGTCTGCATCGCCGCCCTTGAGGTCGGCGAGTTTGGCGGTTTGCAGACCGGCCTGCTGAGGTGTGATTTCGAACACGGCGACCGAGCCATCGTTGACTTCGGCGACCATGGTCGGGCCGGTGGTTGTCAATTCGTCAAGTCCATCGCTGCCGTGGACAACCCAGACGTGTTCGGCTCCCAGTTGGTTGAGAGCATCGGCAATCGGTTCGACCCATCGTTGATCGAAGACGCCGACAACCTGGCGGGTGACACGGCCCGGATTCGATATCGGCCCGAGCAGATTGAATAGCGTGCGGATCTTCATAGCGGCGCGGGCTGGTCCCCAGGTCTTCATGGCGGGGTGGTGCATCGGCGCCCACATGAACGCCAAGCCGGCCTTGCCGATGACTTCGCAAACCTGTGCGGGATCGAGGTCGATCTTAACGCCCAGCGCTTGCAACACATCGGATGCGCCCGACTTGGAGGAGACGGACCGGTTGCCATGCTTGGCAACAGTGAGACCTGCTCCGGCAGCGACGATGGCCGAGCATGTCGAGACGTTATAGGTGCCGTGGCTATCGCCGCCGGTGCCAACTATATCGACTGCGCCTGCGGGCACCTCGACGGTGAGCATGCGTTGGCGCAGGAGGCGGGCGGCGCCGGTGATTTCGGTGATCTTTTCGCCGCGGACACGCAGCGCCATGAGGAAGGCTGCTCGCTGGATATCGTTGGCATCCTCGCTCATCAATGCTTCCAGGGCGTCTGCGATTTCTTCTTCGTCGAAGGGATCGGCGCTGGCTGCACGCTCCAACAGGGCTTTTATTTTGGCGTCAGGTGTCATGGTGTGTCTTTGCGCATGTCATCGGTTTGGGCGATCAGGTTGGGCGTTCAGGCCGCTTTTGGGGGCTTTACGGATTTTTTCTTCAATTGCTTGAAGCCGCTGAGGCGCAGGAAATTTTCCAACAGGTCGTGGCCGTGCTCAGAAGCGATGCTTTCGGGGTGGAACTGCACCCCGTGGACGGGATGATCCTTGTGCTGCAGCCCCATGATCAGGCCGTCGTCTGCCTCAGCTGTAACCTTGAGGCAGCGGGGCAGGCTTTCGCGTTCCACAGTCAGCGAGTGATAGCGGGTGATTTCGAATTTCTTGGGCAGGCCTTCGAAGATGCCCTTGCCCTTGTGGGTGATGGTCGAGAGCTTGCCGTGCATGGGGACCGGCGCGCGCACGACCTTGCCGCCGTAGGCCTGACCGATGGATTGGTGGCCAAGGCAAACACCCAGAATGGGGATGCGGCCGTCCGCCTGGCGGATCAGATCGAGGCAGATTCCAGCTTCATTCGGGGTGCAGGGGCCGGGCGACAGGACAATTGCCTTTGGTTTGCGGGCAATAGCGTCTTCAGCGCTGATCTGGTCGTTGCGGTGGACTTCGCACTTAGCGCCCAACTCGCCGATGTAGTGGACGAGATTGTAGGTGAAGCTGTCGTAGTTATCGACGAGTAGGAGCATGGAAGGCACCATGGATGGTTGATCTGTCACGATTAGGGGACAGCATAGACTGCTGGTAGCTCGTTAGGCCAGTGCCGGGTGCGCAGTGGTGCTTGTGTCGGGAATTGGCTGGGCCGGTTGGGCGCGGAGGGGCGAGAGTGGCGGCAATTTGTTGGGCGCGCAAGTTAACTGAGTTGGCGCGGGATGATGAAATCGGTGAGCGTTCCTGCGGCCGGGTCGATGTCTTTCCACTTATCGGCGTCGAATTCGATGACGGCGAGGGCTGTGGTGGGAAACTTCAACGACATGTTGCGGATGGCATGTTTATCACCTTTTACGGCGAGCCTATGGGCAAGCGTGTGAAGGCCGGGGTTATGGGCGATGACCATGACTGCCGGCGTCGCATCAGTGGCGTTGGATTGCACGATGTCGAGAATGGTTTCGGCGCTTGCCAGATACAGTTCGCCGTCAATCACGGTGTCAGGTGGCGGGGTACCGAACTTGGGGAGAGCGAGTTCGAGTGTGGCGCGCGTACGGGCGGCGTCCGAACATAAGATCAAGTCGGGTTTCAGGTTCAGTTTGGCAATATGAGCGGCCATTAATGGGGCTGCCTTGGTGCCGCGTTTGGCAAGCGGGCGACCATGGTCGCCAATGCCACTGTGCGACCATTCGGACTTGGCGTGGCGAAGGAGGAGAAGTTTCACCATTGTCGGGTTCCTGAAGCTTTTCGCACGGGTTGGTATGGTCCAGTTGGCTTTGGGCAGGCAGTTTGCTGTCGGCGAACTGGTTCACTGTTGAATGGTGGCGCTGGGCCAGTGTCTCAGTGATCAGCCGAAGGGATTGTTGCTTCCAGGCTTGCCGGTTGAGCTTTTGCTGCTGTCGCCGGCGAATTTTACAGCGGCCTGGGCGGCGCGGACAATGGCCTTGGCCTTGTTGATGCACTCAAGTTGCTCGTTTTCGGGAATTGAGTCGTGGACGATGCCGGCGCCCGCCTGCACGTGCACCATGCCGTCTTTGACGAGCGCGGTGCGCAGGACGATGCAGGTATCCATGTTGCCGTCAGCGGAGAAATAGCCAACGCAACCGGCATACGGGCCGCGCTTGGACTTTTCCAACTCATCGATGACTTCCATGGCCCGCACCTTGGGGGCGCCCGAGACGGTGCCCGCTGGAAAGCCTGCCATCAGTGCGCCGACGGCGTCGTGGTTTTTCTCATCCAGCCGGCCGATGACGTTCGAGACGATATGCATGACGTGGCTGTAGCGCTCGATTGCAAATCGCGAGGTGACTTCCACACTGCCGACTTGCGCCACGCGGCCGACGTCATTGCGGCCCAGGTCGAGCAGCATGAGGTGTTCTGCCAGTTCCTTTGGATCGGCCAGGAGGTCTTGTTCTAGTGCGCGGTCAAGAGCGTCATCGTCGCCGCGCGGGCGGGTGCCGGCAATCGGTCGAATGGTGACCTCGCCATCGCGAACGCGCACCAGGATTTCGGGGGAGGAGCCGACAAGTGCGAAATTGCCAAAGTCGAGGTGGAACAGGAAGGGGGCTGGATTTATGCGGCGAAGCGAGCGGTAAAGCGCAAAGGCTGGCAGTTCAAAGGGAGCCGAAAAGCGCTGGGAGAGAACCACCTGGAAAATGTCGCCGGCAACGATGTAGTCCTTGGCCTTGGCGACCATTCCCAAGTATTCGGATTCGGTCGTGTTGGAGACGGGGTCGGGGGCTGGAAGCGCGCGAGGGGACATCGAGCCGCGATGCGATAGCGGGCCTTCAAGCGCCTTGACGACGCTGCGCAGTCGTTTGATGGCCGCCTTGTAGGCGTTATCGGCGGATTGCTTTTTGGCGTCCGCCGGGCGTACCGGTGTCACGATGGTCATCTCATCCTTGATGGCATCGAAGATTACCATGATGGTCGGGCGGATCAGGACGGCATCGGGGACGGCCAGGTCGTCGGGCGGTTCATTAGGCAGGTGTTCGATCAACCGGATGGTGTCGTAGCCCATATATCCAAAGACGCCGGCGGCCATTGGCGGCAGTCCGTCGGGGACATCGATTTTGCTTTCGTCGAGCAGGGCGCGCAGCGCATCCAGGGTTGGTAACGGGTCGGCCTTGAAGCCGCGGTCGCCGCGCCTGGGGTTGCGGTTTATTTCAGCATCGTTGCCGCGGGCACGCCAGACGATGTCGGGCTCAAGGCCGATCACCGAATAGCGTCCGCGCTGGGCGCCGCCTTCGACAGATTCCAGCAACAAGCCCATCTCGCCAACTCCGGCCAATTTCATATAGGCGGAGACGGGGGTTTCAAGATCGGCGACGAGCCGGGTGTAGACGAGTTGCGCAATGCCGGCCTCGAAGCCCGACCGGAAGCCTTCCAGGCTGGGGGAAGCTTCAATTCGTGCGCGTCGCCGGTCGTGGCTGCTCAACGGTGGGCTCTCTCGTATTAGCTTGGAATTGGGCCGCTTTGGACCTACTGGGGCTGGTCGGCGCCCGTTACGCGACGGAATTGCGCCTGGTTGATGTCGACGCTGAAGCGTTCCTGCAAGGCTGCGATGTAGGAGGCAATCGAATCGGTGCGCAATTGCTGGAGGAGTTCGTTGCGCAAGCGCTCGGTCAGGTCTTTGCCGGGTTCAGGAGCCTTGTTGATCTCATCAAGCCGGAAGATGACCCGCGATTTGCCATCTGCGGTTTCGGTGTTGCTGACCTCGCCTTTGCGCAGCGCGAATACCTGAGCCATTGCGGCTTGCGTCAGGCCGTCGGGAATAGTCGAGCGGCCAACGGCGGCCGTTGTCTCGACCTTGCCGCCAGCTTGTTCGGCGACCTTTGCAAAGTCGGTTCCAGACTTGATAGCCTCGGTCAGTTCCTTGGCTTTTTTGGAAAGTATCTTGCGCGTTTCGCGATCGGTCCATAGGCGTTTTACATCGTCTTTGACCTGATCGAACGTCTTTTGCTTTGAGTCAGTGATTTCGGCCACGTCGACCCAGGCATAACCGGTGTCGCGCAACTGGATGGGTTCGGATTCAAGGCCGATTTCGCCGCGAAAGCCGGCCTGGATGATATCGGTTGCGTTGGGGACGAGGAGGCCGGGTTTGCCCTCTGAATTGACGTTGCCGCGCGTGATGCCTTTCAAGTCATGGTATGGAAGTTTCAGCTCGGCGGCGATTTCCTTGAGGGGTTTACCCTCGCCACGGCCATCGTCGATTTTGCCGTAGTATTCACGCAGTTGGGCGCTGGCCCACTGGTTGCTCAACTGATCCTTGACCTTGTCCTTGACCTCTTCGAAGGTGGGTTCCTTGCCGGGCTGTATCTCAGTGGCGCGGACGATGGCGGTGATGAACTTACCTTCGATGATGTCGGAGGGTTGGTCTTTTTCGAGTTTGAAAACGGCCTCAGCGATCTTCTCGTCGATCATCTGGTCTTTTGTTTTAAGCCCCAGCTTGATGTCGGTTTCTGAGGAGCCGGCCTGCTTGGCGACCTGGGCGAAGGCTTTGCCTTGTTTCAGGGCCTCGGCAGCTTTCTGGGCCGCTGCCAGGTCGGGGAAAGCGATTTGTTCGATCCGGCGCTTTTCGGGAACGACGTAGGCCTTGCGGGTTTGCTCATAGGCCTGGCGCAGTTCGGCATCCGAGAAGGCCGCCTTCTTCTTCAGTTCATCGATGGTGAGCCGCAATACGTTGAGGTGGCGGCGCGGATCGGTCATGAAACGGCGCTTGTTTTCTTCGTAGGTTTTTTTGAGGTCTTCGGCGGTTGGTTCGCCGGGTTGGGCGAGTTTGGCTGCGTCGAGTGTAAAGTGGGATATGACACGGGTTTCGCCGCGGTAATCGCTCAGGGCATCGACCATCGTTTCGGGTACGACGGTGGCGCGAAGAAGTGCGGTCGTGATCTGGTTGCGTAGATCGTCCTTGCGGCGCAGGTCGATGAGGCCGCGTTCACTGACACCCAATTCGCGGCGCAGGCGCTCGACAAGATTGCGGTCGAAAGTGCCGCCGTTCTGGAACGAAGGATCGGTGGTCAGGCCTTCTGCAATTGCCTTATCCGAGAGAGCAAGACCCAGTTCATCGGCATGGGCTTCAACGGCGCTGGAGCCGATGAGCTGGGAGAGAACGCGGCCATCAAGACCCACGGCGCGCGCCTGCTCATACGTCAGGCGGCGGCCGGCCTGTCGGGAGAGGGCATTGAGTTCGTTTCCGAAGGCGCGTTGAAATTCCTGGACCGTTACCTGCTTGTCGCCGATCGTGGCCAAAGCGCCACGGCCGCCGCCGCCGGTGATATAATCGGCGATGCCCCAGATCGCGAAGCTGAAAATGAGCAAGCCGATCAGGAAAAAGGCGACCCATCCCGAAGCCCAGCGTTTGATAGATTCGAGCATTGTTGTCCTCAGTTGTGCGGCAATCAGCTCGGCGTCGGATTCGCGGTGGGCCTTTCCGGGGCCGGCCCGTGTCCGTGACGCTGGGGCTGATTGTAAAGTCGCGCTTGGCGCATGGTGTTTGCGTGATATGAAGCGCAGGCGGCCTTCGAAAGCAAGAGTGTCGGGAGAAGGCCATGCAACCTGGACGGTGTTGTCTGGGATGCAATTCGTCAAATTTCGCCAGGGAGAGGACTTTATGACGGCAACGGCTTCAAATAATTCGGGCATTCGCGCATTGGTTGCCGGTAACTGGAAAATGAACGGGTTGAAGTCGCAGTTGGGCGAAGCTTTGGCCGTCGATGAGGCGCTTGGCGAAGACGGCGGCGCGGTTAACGCGGATGTGATGATTTGCCCGCCGGCCACCATGGTGATGGTGATGGCCGAATTGAGCGGCAAGGGGGGACTGAAGGTGGGCGCCCAGGACTGCCATACGGCAGCATCAGGCGCTCATACCGGCGATGTTGCATCAGAAATGTTGGCGGATGCAGGGGCGAGCGCCATTATTGTCGGACATTCCGAACGGCGCGCCGATCACGGCGAAACCGACCGTATTGTCCGCGAAAAGGCGGAAGCGGCACACCGGGCGGGGCTGGTGGCGATCGTCTGTGTGGGCGAAACAATCGGCCAGCGCAAGGCCAATATGACGCTGGACGTCATTGCCCGCCAACTTGCCGGGTCGCTTCCCGATGGGGCGACTGCGGAAAACTGTGTCGTTGCCTATGAACCGGTGTGGGCGATTGGAACGGGGTTAACCCCTGAGGTGTCTGACGTTGCCGAAGTTCACGCTATGATCCGTGAAAAGTTGACCGAGCGATTTGCCGGTGCGGGCGAGAGCATGCGGATCCTTTATGGCGGTTCGGTTAAGCCGTCCAATGCTCAGGAGTTGATGTCGGTGGCCAATGTAAATGGTGCGTTGGTGGGCGGAGCGAGCCTGAAGGCGAAGGATTTCTTGGGAATTGTCGAGGTATATCGGGCACAGTCATCTGCTTGATAATGTATTTTACTGCGTCTTGGCGTTACGAAGGCGGATTGGCGCAGTTGCGCGGAGGCGCTGATTCGTCGAATAAATCGGGAAGCGTATCGGTACGGCGGCTTTGAAGTTGTCGCTGATGTGATGTTTGGGGCGCCGGATCAGGCGCAAGGGGCGCGCTTGCATGTTGAGATCGATTGTCATTTTGGGCGGCTTGATACTTGTGGGGGCAGGTTCGCCTGCCGCCGCCGAGCGGGTCGACAGTGCCGCGTGCAAGGGCTTTGAATTGGAAAAGGCGGCGTTGGAGAAGGCTGGCATTGCTGAGGATGTCGCCAAGGGGCCGGAGTGGGCGAAGACCAATCTGGCGCCGGACCGGTTGCGCAAGGTCGGACGGTTTATTCATCTGGATGAACAGCTTAAATTTCGTTGCCCGGATGTGATTGCGGCGGCGGCGGTGCGCCAGATGGAGGAGCAGGCGCGGTTGCGGGCGCTTGCGGCCCTGGAGCGGGCGCGGCTTTGGGAAGAAAGCATGAAAAAAGTTGTGCCGCCAGAGCGCAAGCCGAAGACCAAGGTGGCGGAAATCAAGAAGCGCGCCAGGCAAAAAGGCATTCCGCCGTTGCCGGAGCGTAAATCGCGCTGAGGGGAACCGCGCGATATCGCGACGAATTGCGCTTTTGTCGCGGCCTCTGGAAGGGGTGGCGCTGAAGGGCAACGTGATGTAGAAGCGCTGTTCGCACCTCATGACTAAGCAATTGCCCTTACTTTTACCGGCAGGCGGTTGCCCCGTAATTCTCAGGACCCTGACTCAATGGAAAATGTCCTTCTCGTCGTTCACGTTCTGATCGTTATCGCACTGATCGTTATCGTACTCATGCAGCGCTCTGAAGGCGGCGCGCTGGGTATGGGCGGCGGTGGTTCAGGTGGCGGCGGATTTTTGACGGGACGGGGTACGGCCAATCTGCTGACGCGGACGACGGCGGTTCTTGCGGTGCTGTTTTTTGCCACCAGCATCGCGTCGACGATCATGGCCAACAGACAGTCGGGCGGCGGGTCGGTGTTCGATTCTGTCGGGCAGCCTTCGGCGACCAAGAGTGAGCCTTCGGCCCCAGGCGGCGGGGCGGATAAAACGCCGGCCTCAGGCGGTGGCGGCATTCTGGACGATCTGGAGAAGGGGCGTGGGCCGTTGCCGAGCGTTCCTGGCGGGCGGTAGGTCCGGCCTCTTTGAACAAATAGACGGACCGGCTTGCCTTTCGTCCGTTCGGGAGGCGGCGGGTAGAATTTGTTGGGACTGGCTTTGCGCCATTCAGCGTGCCATTCATTCGGGTGCGGATGAATGGAGTTGGCGGTGTTTTTCTTTGTAAAGATTTTGAAAGGCCTGCTTTTGCCGGGGGCGCTCGTTTTGTTGGCTGCTTGCGCTGGCGGCATGGGGCCAAAATCAATCGCGGTTGGTAACGGCGAAGTCACCCCCTATCGCAAGTTCTCGATGATTTCAGGTCTGCCCGGAGGGTGGAAAGAGCGCAGGTTTGGTCCAGCTAGTTTCGAAATAGAGGCCGTGGGTACGGCCGTCACTCCGTTGTCGAGGGTTCGCGAGATCGCCGTAGCGCGGGCTGCCGAGCGAGGCGTGGGGTCCGGGTACAGGTTCATGAAGATCCATAAATACACGTATGGCTTCAAGTGCACTGGCCGGAGAAATTCGAAGACCGGGGAGTTGAAAGCCTCGGCGAATAACCATCCCGTTGGCAAACTTGTGGTTGAATACGCCAATTCTGTTTCACTCGATGATGAGTGGTTGGTGACCAACGATCAATTCAGCACTCTGCTTGCGCGTTTCAGAGCCAAGACTTTCAGTGATCAAGAAAAATCGCAGGCGCGGCGGGTCGGGACCGCAGCGTGCCAGCGGCACGCGGGATAATGCCGGCTCTGGCGATGTTTTGGTTGTGTCTCTTAACCAAACAGTGGATGTGGCCATAATGCCGCTTCGAATCGGCGGCGATCCATGCCAAACGAAACTCCCATGCAACGCTATATCTTCATTACCGGCGGCGTGGTTTCATCCCTCGGCAAAGGTCTCGCCTCAGCGGCGCTCGGCGCTCTCCTTCAGGCCCGCGGCTACACGGTTCGCCTGAGGAAGCTTGATCCCTATCTCAACGTCGATCCGGGGACTATGAGCCCCTATCAGCACGGCGAGGTGTTCGTTACCGATGATGGGGCGGAAACCGACCTCGATCTTGGCCATTACGAGCGCTTTACCGGCGTCCCGGCAACAAAGACGGACAACGTCACGACCGGCCGGATCTATCAGGACATCCTGTCGAAGGAACGCCGGGGCGATTATCTGGGCGGTACCGTTCAGGTCATCCCTCATGTCACCGATGCCATCAAGAACTTCGTCTTGTCGGGCAACGAGGGCATCGACTTCGTTCTTGTCGAGATCGGCGGGACGGTCGGCGATATCGAGGCGCTACCGTTCTTCGAAGCCATTCGCCAGCTTGGTAACGACCTGCCGCGCGGTTCGACGATTTACATGCACCTGACGCTGGTTCCCTACATTCCCTCGGCTGGCGAACTGAAAACCAAGCCAACGCAGCACTCGGTGAAGGAATTGCGCGGCATCGGTATTCAGCCAGATATTCTGTTGTGCCGGGCCGACCGCGAGATTCCAGCCTCCGAGCGGCGCAAGATCGCGCTGTTTTGCAACGTTCGCCAAGAAGCCGTGATCCAGGGTCTCGACGTCAACTCGATCTATGATGTGCCGCTGGCCTATCACCATGAGGGGCTAGATCGGGAGGTGTTGTCGGCTTTCGGACTGGAAGATCGCCCGGCGCCGGATCTGACGCGCTGGGAGGGAATTTCCAAATCGGTTGCGACACCCGAAGGCGAGGTGACGATTGCGATTGTCGGCAAATACACCGGCCTGCTTGATGCCTACAAATCGCTGATGGAGGCTTTGGTTCACGGGGGAATCGCCAATCGGGTCCGGGTCAATCTCGAGTGGATCGAATCGGAAGTATTCGAGCGCGAAGACCCCAGTCCGTATCTGGAAGGCGTGCATGGCATCCTGGTCCCGGGCGGATTTGGCGAGCGGGGGGCTGAAGGAAAAATCCTGGCGGCGCGCTTTGCCAGGACGCGTAAGGTGCCCTACTTCGGCATCTGCTTTGGAATGCAGATGGCGAGCGTTGAAGTTGCCAGGGCGGCGGGGCTGGAGGAAGCCGGCTCGACAGAGTTTGGCGAGCCTGCGACACCGATTGTGGGCTTGATGACTGAGTGGATGCGCGGCGATGAGATGGAGCAGCGGGGTTCTGGTCAGGACCTGGGCGGCACCATGCGGCTGGGGGCTTATCCAGCCAAACTCACGCCTGGGTCGCGGGTGGCGGAAATCTATGGAAGCGAAGAGATTTCAGAGCGCCATAGGCACCGGTATGAAGTCAACATGCGCTATCGCGAGACGCTTGAAGGCGCGGGCCTGACTGTCTCTGGGGTTTCGCCTGATGGGTTGTTGCCGGAAATCGTCGAGATCCCCGACCATCCATGGTTCATCGGCGTGCAGTTCCATCCGGAATTGAAATCCCGGCCATTCGATCCGCATCCGCTGTTTGAGAGTTTCATTGCTGCTGCAGTGCACCAGAGCCGTCTTGTTTGACACTGGGTTGTTGACGCAGGATCTATAAAAAACGGGTGGCTTTCGAGGCCACCCGTTTTTGGTTGTGTCGTTTGGTCGGTTCGCAGTGTAATCACGGCTATGAGGCGGTGAACTTGTTGACCTTCCAGCGCCCGTTGGATGAATGCTGCTTCTTAGAAGGGCCGGTCTTTTTGGAGTAGCGCTTCTTCGATGACTTGTTTGAATACTGCTTCTTGTTTTTGTATTTTTTCGCGTAGCGCTTCTTATTGCGATACTTTTTAGCGTAGCGCTTTTTGCCTGAGCGCTTGCTGGCATAGCGGCGACTGGAACGGCCGTTCTTGTAGTATTTGCGTGAACGTTTCTTGGCGTACCGGCGGCGCTTGCCGATCGGTGTTCCGCGGGCGTTGACGCAGTGGTGGAAGCGGACGCGGGGACCGTTGTCGATGTGAATGTGGTGCATGCCGCACGAATAGGTGCCAACACCGCCGGAATGATTTCGTTTCAGCCAGGCCGCGACCTGCCTGTGCTTGCCGCGTGGCGGATGGAAATCGACAGCGCGGCAGGATGCGTGGTAGCTGCGCTTGCCAGAGCCGGCAATACGGGCGCCTGGGCGGTGCGTGGAAACAATGCGCACGGGGCCGAATTTGGAGCGGATCTGAGCCAGCTTGGCTTTGACCGATCCGGGAAGGCAGCCGGTGGCGGCGGCTGAGGATGGTGCGGCTGTCAGGGAAAGGCCGGACAAGGCCAGTACCAAAACAGCCAGAAGTGTCTGGATGGGCTTTCTGATCATATTCGTATTACCCCGTGGCATTCTTTTTCGAGTTTCGGGTTTTTCATTTTTTATTTGTTGAGTGACTTTTTTTGTCACCGCGAATGGCCATTGCCGTTTGAAATAAGGCGGAAAAGTGGCAAGTGGTATTGCGCGCGTCAAATTGGCCAATTGCGTCAATGGGTCGCCGGATTGAATTGAAATGTTTTGTGAAGTTGAAAAAAGCTGTTCAATTCATTGCCTTACGATTGTGCGATGCAACATAGTGCGTGATTTTGCCGGACTGGCGGTCCGTTTTGGGAGATCAGTCGTGATCAATTGGCGCAGGCTGGTTGGGGCGGCCAAAGCCGTCGATCGGGCCTCGTCAGGGGGCGGTTGAGGGGCTATAAACGCACGATTGCGTTACTCAAGGGGCCCGAGAAATGACTGCGAATTCCACCGTAAGTGTCGCCGACGTTAGGTTTTCCAATGCCGGACCGATCGCCCTGTTTGCTGGTCCCTGCCAGATGGAAAGCCGGGCCCATGCGCTGGAAATGGCAACGGCTCTGAAGGAGATCTCGTCCCGGCTGGGTATTGGGCTGGTATTCAAGGCTTCGTTCGATAAGGCCAACCGGACGTCGCTTTCTGGAAAGCGTGGGATTGGGCTTGATGCGGCTTTGGAGGTCTTCGCTGAGATCAAGGATAGCCTTGGATTGGCGGTTCTAACCGACGTCCATGAAGCCGGGCAATGCGAGGCGGTGGGCGAGGTCGTCGATGTTTTGCAGATCCCTGCCTTCTTGTGCCGACAGACGGATCTGTTGATTGCTGCTGCTCAGACGGGGCGGGTCGTAAAGATCAAGAAGGGGCAATTCCTGGCGCCGTGGGACATGAAGAACGTCGTGGCCAAGGTGATAAAAAGCGGCAACCCGAACGTGTTGCTGACCGAGCGGGGAGCGTCTTTTGGCTACAACACGCTTGTAACCGACATGCGCTCTCTGCCGGTGATGGCGGAAACGGGCTGCCCGGTGATTTTCGATGCCACGCATTCGGTGCAGCAGCCCGGCGGGCAGGGGACTTCCTCAGGAGGTGACCGGAGGTTTGTGCCGGTGTTGGCGCGGGCGGCTGTGGCTGTCGGTGTCGCGGGCCTGTTTATCGAGACGCATGATGATCCCGATAATGCGCCCTCTGATGGGCCCAATATGGTGCCATTGAAAGACTTCGAAGCGCTGATTGCGGATCTGATGGAGATTGATGCGGTCGTCAAGGCTCAGAACGGGCGGAGTTGACCGTCTTGATTATGAGAGGGCTAATCGGCCGGATGAGGGGCATGATTAGGCGTGCGGACCGAACTGAATAGTCAGGCCCGCAAGCCGACTGGTGTAGCCCCGCTTAGAAATTCGAAGCAATCGAGATGCAGCCGTGCTGGCTGCAGGTGCTTCCAGAGGCGCTGACGCTGGCGGCATTCAGTGCTGCCAGGCTGGTCATTGTCACAAATAGGCCGGCGGCGAACATGATCGCGACGCTTGTGATGGTGCTCCAGGTTCTCTCATTCGGCATCCGATGGCCCCCTCAGCGCTTGTCGAAATAATCGGGCCTCCGAGGAATGTCCGGGTGCCCGCAGGATGTGCCGTTACCAGGTTAAATGGCTTGGTCGGAGCAACCCTGCGTTTAACAGTGTAAACGATCCGTTAACAAAGTGCGACAGTTCGACGCAAATATTTTGCATGTCTGGAGAATAACGCATGGCGGCTAGTGGGGACGATTGAAGTCGTTGGAGTAAGATGTCATGGCAGTTCGGGGAGTCCTTGGCCGTTCGGGGCGGTTCGGGGCGGTTCTGGCAAAGTTGTTATTTTCGAATGGGGCGGCGGTGTGCAAAGGCTTTGGGGGGAATTGCATTTCGAGGGCCGCTGCCGTGGCGCTGTGCCATGTGAATAAAGAGGGTGGAACTGGAAGCTGATGTTTGCCGATGCTCATATCTATTTTGGCGTTGCTCTGGCCGGGCTGGCTAGTTTCCTATCGCCGTGCGTGTTGCCGCTCGTGCCACCTTATCTGGGGTATCTGGGGGGGACGACTCTCGACCAGATGACTGATGATGGCGGGATGGATTCGAAAGTCTGGGGCCGTGTGGTGCTGGCGTCGGTGTTCTTCGTCCTGGGCTTCACGACGGTATTTGTCGGATTCGGGGCCAGCGCGTCGGCGTTCGGCCAGTTGATTCAGACGTACCGCAATGAGCTGGCGATGGGCGCTGGGATTGTGATCATCCTGTTCGGCCTGCACTTCCTTGGATTGTTGAAGATACCGCTGCTTTATACCGAAGCGCGCTACCAGACCCAGATGGAGGGTGCAAGCCTGCTTGGCGCCTACGTGATCGGTCTGGCATTTGCGTTCGGGTGGACGCCGTGCGTGGGGCCGGTGCTGGCGACAGTTCTGGCTCTGGCGGCAAATGAGTCGAGCCTGACGGCGGGGGCGACGTTATTGTTGGTCTACTCTCTGGGGCTGGGTATTCCGTTCATCCTGGCGGCTGTGGCGATCCGGCCGTTCATGTCCTTCATGCACCGCTTCAAACGGCATCTGGGCACGATGGAGAAGGTGATGGGCGGGTTGCTGGTGCTGACCGGTTTGATGTTCCTGACCGGCTCGATGAATTGGCTGGGGCAGTGGATGATCGAAACGTTCCCCGCCCTGGGTGAGATCGAAGCCTGGGTGACGCCTGATGACCTGCAGCAGGATATCATGCGCAAGAGCCTGGAACAGTAATGTCGGTTGAGACGGCCGGGCTGTCGGGCAAGGCGCCTCAGGGGCGCCCGGTGGCGTTGACGATCGCGGGTTCAGACAGTTCCGGCGGGGCCGGCATTCAGGCCGATCTCAAGACATTTACGGCGCACGGTGTCTATGGCGCGAGTGTGATTACGGCGTTGACGGCACAGAACACGCAAGGTGTCGATGGCGTGTTGGCGATACCTGCGGCGTTTGTCGGCCAACAGCTCCGGTCGGTGGTCGAAGATCTGGGCGTGCGTGCCGCCAAGACCGGGATGCTGGCCAATCGCGAAGTCATTGAAAACCTCTCAGGCTCGGGATCGATGCAACGGGTCGGCCTGTTGGTCGTTGATCCGGTCATGATTGCCACCAGCGGGGATCAGCTATTGGAGCGCTCAGCCGTCTCAGCGCTATGCAAAGGATTGTTTCCCCTAGCGAAACTGGTCACTCCGAATATCGCCGAAGCGGCTGTCCTTAGTGGTCGGCCGGAGGCGCGATCGGAGGCTGAGTTGGAAGCCCAGGGGCGTGAGATCCTCAATTTTGGTTGTGAGGCCGTCTTGATGAAGGGCGGGCATATGCTGGAGGCCGGGCCACAAGACGCCGTCGACCTTCTGGTGACGTCTGACAGCGTGCGGCGGTTCGTTTCGCCACGGGTGGAAACGCGGCATACGCATGGCTCGGGGTGTACGTTGTCGGCGGCGATTGTTGCCAACCTTGCGGGCGGCGATGATTTGGAAATCGCTGTTGAAAAGGCCAAGGGTTATGTTTTTCGAGCGATTAAGAGTGCAGCCAAGGCGCCGGTCGGGAGCGGGGCTTCACCGCTTGATCATATGGTCAACCTGCAAATACGCGATCGGGTTTAGCGGAAAAGAAAGCCGGCATTTGAGGCTCCGGTGGGATGTGAAATGGCGATTGGAAAAGCTACGACGCCGAAATGAAGAAGATTTGCCACGTGGTATTCGGATTGCCCGACCGGGGTGAAACCTGCTATTGGCGCAGGGGTATCGAGAGAAAATTGTAAAACGGGTGGGCCAGGGTTTCGTCATGTTTGATCGGATTTTTGAGCGTTTTGGTCGTGGCGCAATGCTAGCCGGCCTGGTGTCGATGCTGGCCGTTTTCACGGTTGGCAGCGCCGGTGCGGGTAGCGTCGATAAGCTGGCCGGACGTTGGTCGGGGTGGGGGGCTGTGAAGATGTCGAATGGCTCCACCGAGCAGCTCAAGTGCATTGCGACTTACTTCGTGAAGAATTCAGGCGGTAACGTCGATCAGAATCTTCGGTGCGCCAGTGCCAGTTACTCGATCGATGCGAAGGCCAACTACATCATCAATGGCGAGGCGCTGTCGGGAAGCTGGGAAGAGCGCAAGCATTCGGCTCGTGGCGCCGTCAACGGTAAGGTCACCAACGATGGGTTCCGATTGTCGGTGAAGGGGGACACGTTCTCTGCGAACATGATCGTCACCTCTTCGAAGTGCAAGCAGTCGATCAGCATCCGCCCGCAGGGGCTGAACGTTTCACAGATTTCAATCGGCTTGAGGAAGAGCTCGAAAGGTGCGTCCTGCTGAGTGGGGCCATCCGTTCGTGTGACGTGCTGACGCTGCGGAGGGGGCCTGGCGCGTGCGCCGTGATGTGGTGCCGCATGAGGTGATGCCACATGAGGTGGCCCTTGTAACGGGCGCGGCGGTTGCAAGACGTGAGCGGTCGAAGACAATTCCGATAACGCAGGCTCCATGCAACTGACATATGGCATTCGTGTCGGGGCGTTTTTTGGCGCGCTGTTTTTGATTTACGGCGTCCACCTGCCGTTTTTTCCGCTTTGGTTGGAGTGGCGGGGGCTAACGCCCGGCGAGATATCCGTCATCGTAGCGGTTCCCTATTTTTTGCGACTGGTGGTGTCGCCTTCGGTTGCCTTTGTGGCCGATCGAACCGGGCGTCACAGGGCGGCTATAATTGTTCTGGCATGGGCTGGTGTCGTGCTGTCACTTGCCATCGGGCAGCTTTACGGGTTCGGCCCGATCCTGCTTGCTGCGGTGGGCCTATCTCTGGCGATGACGACGATTATGCCGTTGACGGAGGTGATTGCGGTTGGCGGCGTGCGCCATCACGGTTGCGATTATGGCCGCATGCGGCTTTGGGGTTCGCTGACGTTTATACTTGCCAGTTCCGTGGCGGCCTGGGTTATCGGCCGGTTTGGGGTGGGCAGTGTGGTTTGGCTGCTTGTGGCGGGAACGGCTGCAACGGTTGCGGGTGCTTACCTGTTGCCGTCCGTGGCGATTGCGGAAGATTGCCAAGATGCTGACGGCCGGTCGAAGGAGGGTGCCGGGGGCATTGAGACGGTCGATAACAAGGTCGATGCGGCGGCGGTGATGGCCTTGTTGCGCACGCCCGTATTCCTGATGTTTCTGGTGGCCTGCGGGTTGGCGCAGGCGGCTCATGCAACCTACTACGCTTTCGGTTCGATCCATTGGGCAAGCCAGGGACTGGCACCGCTGACCATCGGCATTCTCTGGGGTATCGGGGTGCTGGCCGAGGTCGCGTTATTTGCCTGGTCGGGGAAGGTGTTTGAGCGCTTTTCGGTGGCAGCCTTGATGGTCGTGGGGGCCGGGGCGTCGGTGTTGCGCTGGGCGGTCATGGCGGCCGATCCGGGGCTCGTTTGGCTAGTAGTGTTGCAGCTTCTTCACGCGTTAACGTTTGGTGCGTCGCATCTCGCTGCGATCCGATTCATTTCGCTGGCGGTGGAACCGAAGCTTTCAGGCACGGCCCAGGCCATTTATTCGACCATTGCCATGGGGGTTGCGATGGGGGCGGCGACGCTGTTGTCAGGGTGGTATTACGAATCGCTAAATGGAGCCACGTATCTGATCATGGCCGCTATTTCGATGGTCGGGGTTTGTGCTGCGGTAGGTGTGTGGCGCTATTGGTCGGGAGATGTTTTGAGAACGTAGGAGATCGGCCAATAGTGGTCAGCCCCAATGCTGTGGGCCTGCGGGTTCGATCCAGCCGCGATGAATGCTGAGGCCGTTGTCACGGTCGCGGGCCAGTAGGAGCGGCCCGTCGAGGTCGACCCAATCGGCCTGAGCGGCCAGAAGCATTGCCGGGGCGACCGCCAGAGAAGTCGAGACCATCGACCCCACCATGATTTTAAAACCCAGACGGCGGGCCTCATTGGCCATGTTGAGCGCTTCAGTCAGGCCCCCTGCCTTGTCCAGCTTGATGTTGACGGCGTCGTAGCGCTTTTTGAGGCTGGAAAGGTCTTGCGTCGTGTGGGCGCTTTCATCGGCGCAGATTGGCAGGGGGCTGT
Source organism: Alphaproteobacteria bacterium (assembly GCA_022600345.1). GTDB lineage: Bacteria > Pseudomonadota > Alphaproteobacteria > Rhizobiales > Hyphomicrobiaceae > Filomicrobium. The sequence continues at coordinate 83,369 of JAHZKP010000052.1, forward strand.
CGATTTGGGCGAGTTGAGCATCGGCATCGACGGGCAGGGGTTGTTCGATCAGTTCGAAATCGTGGCGGGCGGCGACCGCGAGGAGTTGCTTGAGGTCGCCGGGAAGCCAGGCTTCGTTGGCGTCGGCCACGAGGCGTGCATCGGGTCTGGCGTGGCGCACGGCGGCCATGCGATCAGCGTCTTCCAAACCGCCGCCAAGTTTCAATTTCAACAGCTTCAGGTCCGAGGCTTCGGCGGCCTCGTCGGCCATTTCTTGCGGACTGGCGAGACTGATGGTGAAGCAGGTTTGAATGCGCTGTGGTGGCAGTTGGTTTGCTAGTCGATAAGCGGGGAGGTCGGCGAGCTTGGCTTGCAGATCCCAAATGGCGCAATCGATGGCATTCCGGGCGGCCCCTGGGGGCATGTCCCTGAGGAGGCGTTGACGGTCGAGGGTCAGGGGGGCATTGCGGATCTGGGCGAGCGTTTGGTCCGGCGTCTCGGAATATCGCGCATAGGGGACGGCTTCGCCGTGGCCGGTTTTGCCGCCGGCGGTCAGCGTTAGGTGGATGACCGTGGCGCTTGTTTTTTGGCCGCGCGAGATGATGAACGGGCGGGCAAGAGGCCAGTCCTCGATTGCAAGGCTGGCGATGGACACTCTTTGCGGTTGGGTATCGCTCATGGTCGGGAATGCCGGGGCGGATTGTCGGTCAGGCAGGGGGGGCGAACCCGGGGCGTCCAACGCCAGGTGCCGGTTTCGATAGCCGGGCTGCCACTTGCAGGCAGGCCTCAGGCGTCAAGGCGACCGCTGACATGGGCGAGGAACAGATAGGCGCGACCCATCTCCGAGGTTAGATGGCTTTGCACCAGTTGACCGGTACGGTCCTTCTGCTCGGCTTCACGAACGGTGCGCTCGAAGTCGGTCAGGAAGCGGCCGATGGCTTCACGCAGGGGCTGCTCGTTGCGATAGCGCCGGGTCAGGTCATCGAAAGCGGCACGGGCAGCGGGCGGGTAGAGGCTGGGCACCATGATGCCGCGCTGTCCGGCGCGCAGGCGCGTCCAGATTTCGTGCGCGGTTCGGGTGTCGATGGCGCCGACCATCTCGCTAACGTCGGGCAACGGCGCGCTGGCGGCTGGGTTCTGAGTTGGGGCTGCAGCCGGGCTTGGTGTGCTGGTCGTGGCAGGGGCCTCGTTGCCGCCGTCGTCATCCAGTGATGCGCGCTTCAACAGATCGCCGAGCGACCATGCGTCTGCCGGGTTTGCTGGTTGCTGGGCTACGGGTTTCTTGCCTTGTGCGTTCCTGAGGTTGCCTGCACCTGGGTTTGGTCTTGCAGGTTGGGAAGGTGCGGCCTGGTTCGCAGGCTGGGGGTTTTGCGAGCCGGTTTGGGGTGGCGCGCTGCCCGTTGGCGGGGTTGAGCCCGCTGCGGGTCTTAATGGGCGCGAATGCAACTCGCGGGCGAGACTTGAGGACAGGCTGGAAAGCTGGCGGTCGGTATCCGGGCGCTCGTTGTTCTTGGCTTCACGCTGGTAGGACGCGGATAGCGAGGATGCGGCGACACGCGGCGGCTCGGCGGCCGGTGGAACTGTGCCCATTGGCTCGGAGATGTCGCGATCATGAGCTTGCTTGGCTGTGATCTGGGAGAGTTGGTCCAATGCGCTTAGCTGATCGTGAAGCGCACGGCGCATGGCCTCGGCGCTCTCCTTGGTGTTTTCGGGGATGGCTTCGAGTTTTTCGCGCAGGCGGCGTTCTTCCTCGTCGATCGCCTGGGTGGCTTTTTGAGCACGTTCGCGGACGGCATCGGTGGACTGGTCAAAGCGGTTCGACAGGTTGCCGAACTGGGTGGTGACTTCGTCGGATACGGTTGAGAACTGGTTGCGCAGGTCGGAGAGGGCGCGTTGACTTTCGGCTCCGGCTTCTTCGCGGAAGCGTTCCAGATCGGCCAGCGTTTCCTGCTTATAGGACTGGGCGCCGTGACGAAGTTGTTCGGCGGTCGCCTTGGCTCGTTTCTCTGCTTCGGTGAGTTGGTCCTCAATCGACGTCGAATAACCTTCGATGAACTGGCCGAATTCGTCGGCCTTATGGGAAAGGCGGTCGAGGGTGCCGGACAGTTCGGTGTGACGCTGCTTGAGAGCGGTGTCGATTTTGTAGTTGGCGCTTTCCAGTGCGCTGGCGGCCTGCATGATGAGCTGGCCCTGATTTTCAAAGCGGTTGGTGACCGAGTTGATCTGTCCGAGCAGATTTTCGGAAACGCGTTTCAGCATATCGGACTGGTTGGCCAGCCCTTCGATGGCTTTAAGCGACTGCTTGGTCACGTTTTCGCTGGAACGGCGGACCGCGCTGATGCCATTGGTCAGCGTGTCGTCGATGTCGGCGGTTTGGCGCGTGATCGTTTCGCGGAAATTCTGGGCGTGGTTGTCGAGCGCCGAGGTCAAGGCGACGGCTTTTTCGCCGACGGCTTCGTCGATTGCCGATGTGGTCCGGTAGATCGTTTCATCGAACAGGCGCAGGCGGTCGGTGAAGGCGTCGTCGAGGGCGCGGGTCCGCGCGACGAGTTGGGTGTCAAGGGCTTCAGCGCGGCTGGCCAGCGTGGTGTCCAGGGCGTGTGCGTATTCTTCAAAGACCGACTGGAGATTGTCGGTTCGGTTGGAGATCGAGCTGTCGAGGGTGAGCATGTAGCCTTCGAAGGCTTCCTGCATTTCCTCGGTGCGGCTGGCGAGGGCTTCTGCCAGAGCGCCGGTATAAGTTTCCAGCATGCCCTGCATCTGGCCTGTGGTATCGCCGAGTGACTTACCCATGCGGCCGGTGTGGTCCTCCAGCATAGTGCGCATTTCGGTGCCGTGGGTGTCGAGTGTAGAACCCATTTCCTGGGTCGTGTCGGCCAGTGTCGAACCCAGGCTTTTGGTGTGGTCGGAGAGCATGGCCTGCATCTCTGCGGTGCGCGAATGCAACGCACCGTCGACGGCCCCGGTGTAGGTTTCGAGTACCGTCTGCATCTGCTCGGTGCGTGAGTGCAATGCGTTGTCGACGGCTCCCGTATACGTTTCAAGGACGTGCTGAAGATGCTCGGTACGCGAATTGAGCGTGCTATCGACGGTCCCGCTATAGGATTGCAGGACGTTTTGGAGTTGGTCGGTGCGGTTGCCAATCGACGTTTCGATCTGCCGGGCACCCTGGCTGAGCGAGGTTTCCAGCATGGTCAGGTTGTCGCCGGCGCCTTCTATGATCTGGGCGAGTTTCACCTGCTGGGTTGACAGTTTTTCGATCAGGGCGGGGACCTCTGAGCCGAGCGATTTCAGCGTTGTGTGTACGTCGCCGCTGGTTTCCAATAGAGCCTTGCGTTCGCCGGAGAGTTCATCGATGAGGCCGCGGATCTTGCGCTCGTTTTCCTCGTAGGAACGCTCAAGGGCGGAGACCTCGTTGTGCACAAGGGCTTCAAGTTCGCCGGCGCGGCCCAGGGCGCGGCTGACCGCGTCATTCATGAATCCGACCTGGCGGCGAACGGCTTGTCCAAGAGAGGCGGTCGATTGCTCGGCCAATTTGTCGGGTTCGGCCAACCGAATCGCAACTTCGGCCATGGTTGAGGAGCGCAGGCGCAATTCCTCAGAGCGGGCGGCAAGCAGCGCCAGGAACCAGATCACGACGATGGGCAGCGCGATGGCCGTCAACATCAAGAATGTTGTTGGCTTTTGCAGAATTGCCGACATCGGCTCGGTTTCCGCCGACAAAACGAACCACCAGGCGATGGCGCCAAGGATAACCCAGACGACGCTTGAGATGGCGGCGTATTGATAGGGTTTGGAGGAAGGCTTTTGCTGAAGGGCGTAAATCAGCCCGCCGATCGATGGTGCATCGTCGTTGGCGGCCAGACGTTCGCGAACCGGTCCGGCAGGCCGTCGGCGGGCTTGTCGGCGCGATGCGGCGGTTTCGGTGGGTTCGAACTCCTGGTCACCGGCGCTGTTTCTGGGTTCACCGTCGGGTTCGGCGTGGTGTGGGTCAAGGTCGGAGATCGCCACGTCGAATTCGGGGCCGGTAGGAATGGCTGAATCGGTTGTCTTGAGTTGCGGGGCGGCACTGCCGGCGTTGGTGGTCGCGGATTTTTTCGTTTTCGCGGCAGCCTTCGCGGCGAGAAAACTGGGGATGGCGACACCGCCGCCGGGCTTTTTCGACTTCGGTCCGGATTGAGGCCCGGATTGAGGCATGGACGCGCTGCCAGGCGATGGCGCTGCGTTTGGGCTGGGTGGTTTGGCGGATGGCTGGAGGATTGGTGGCGGGCCGCCTGGAATAGGTGGGGGAGCTGCGCCCTGGGTCAGATTCCCCGCAGGCAGCGGCGGTGGCAGTGTTCCCTCTGCAATATCGGCATTGCGTGATTGTTGTTTTGAATCAGATGCTTCGAGTGGGGTGGCTGGCCCCTGGCCCGGTACATTGCCAGATTTTACGGCGGCGCTTTTGCCGCTCGCTTCTTTGGCGGACCCAATCGGCGTGGATTCTGAGGCATTTGCCAGGCGCGCGGTCAGGCTCGGTGGGCGTGGCCCATCGGTTCCCGTTGCAGCGGTCTTTTTGGAATCCCGCTCGTGCTTATCTTTGTCTTGAGCCATACACCCGTAGCCATTCAACGATCGAAGTGCACCGAATCCCCTGATGGCGCTACTTAGATGTTATTCCGAACTGAAGAGAGAGCTCAAATGCTTGTTTGCGTTTTCCGCTGCCTATTTGGTCTGACATCGGTGCCCCCAGCGTTCTGCCCACCACAATTGGACGCTAAATCGGTCAAACGGCGAAAGCGTGACGGCGGCCGGGCGTCGGTCGTGCCAATTTCTTAACGGTGTGTTGTCAGACCGGGTCGTTTTGTTATTGGGGCTTTTACTGAGCGTTGTGGCAAAAGTGGGATGGTTACCATCTGTTCGAGTGTTTGAAGCGGTAGTCAGGTGGGAGATGAACATGCTTGCGGGCCAGGTTGAATTGGAAAGAGTGGCCAATATGGCGGGTTCAATCCAGGAGCACCCGGTTCTCGATGTCGCGCACCTGCGACGCTATACCCTGGGCGATGAAGGGCTGGAGCGCGAAATTCTCGGCCTGTTCAAGGAGCAGGTCATTATTTCACTGGCCAATCTGAAGGCGAGCAATACATCAGGCGACAGCGCTGGATGGCGGCTGGCTGCGCATACGCTGAAAGGTTCGGCGCGTGGTGTGGGGGCCGTGAGGTTGGGTCTTGCCGCTGAGTTGGCCGAGATTAATGGCGATACGCCATCCGGGCAGGCGCAAAGCATCGACAACGTCGCCGACGCGGCGGCTGCGACGTTGGCGGCAATCGGCTAGGGCTCCTAAGGGGGTGCTTGCACCTCGAGTGTCTGATCCCAGACCGACAACAACCATCGTTTTCCCGGGCCCTTTGGCGGTATGGCTAGAGAATATTGGGCGTCGCGGCTTTTTTCTCTCGATCCGGACGTTTGCAATGCTTTGGCAAGCCAACTGATGCGCTTGCTGAGTTGTGAGTGCCCTTTTGGCCTGCGTTGACGATAAGTTTTTCTGTCGAAGTCGCGATTTGCCTCATTGGCCGGGCTTGAAGACTGGCGTATTGGCGTCTAAGTGTCCGCGCTGAGGATGTGGCAGATCATTTCCGAAGCCAACGGGAACTGTTCTGCCGTTTTCGATTGCGCGACCGGGCGATCTTGGTTCGGGCCATTTAACGGGGCCTATTGTGCGCTGAAGCGCAGTCGGAGTCCCGGCGGTGATGAGCGCGAAAGCGGTCTTGTCAACAAAGCCGGTGCGGAATTTCAAATTCAAGTTGGGGAGCTTCCAAGCTCATGGCGAAAATTACTTTCATTCAACCTGATGGCGTCACGCAGGTGATCGAGGCGACCGTCGGACAGACGGTGATGGAAGCTGCCAAGACGAACGACGTTCCGGGTATCGAGGCTGAATGCGGCGGGGCGTGTGCGTGCGCCACCTGCCATGTCTATGTCGCCGAAGAGTGGCGCGAGAAGGCTGGTGCGCCATCCGAAATGGAAGAAGACATGCTCGATTTCGCATTCGATGTGCGAGAGGAAAGCCGGCTTTGCTGTCAGATCAAGGTGACTGAAGACCTTGACGGTGCGGTGTTTCAGGTTCCCGCGAAGCAGTTTTGACGCCCTGTCCTGACGCTGAGCGCGTCGGCAACGGCACTGATGAATTCCAACACCGTTTGACGTAACTCAATGGCATTTGATGCCGGCAGTGAGATGTCGCGTGACGGTGAGGGGCGCAATACAGAAAAAGGCGAAGATTTATGACGACCTTACAGCACGGTGGTGGTTCGGGCGAACCGATCGAGACGGATGTTGTCATTATCGGAGCGGGTCCGGTAGGGCTGTTTGCTGTGTTTGAGTTGGGCCTGCTCGACATCAAATGCCATCTGATCGACATTCTCGATAAGCCGGGTGGACAGTGTGCAGAACTTTATCCAGAAAAGCCGATTTATGATATTCCGGCGTTGCCGGTCGTTTCCGGCCAGGAGCTGACCGACCGGCTGCTCGAACAGATCAAGCCGTTTGAACCTACTTTCCATATTTCCGAGCGGGTCGATGAACTTGAACGCCAACCCGACGGCCGGTTCCTGCTGAGAAGCGATGCCGGCACGCAGTTCCTGACGAAGATCGTCGTAATCGCCGCAGGAGGGGGCTCGTTCACGCCGAAACGTCCGCCGCTGCCTGGGATCGAGACATATGAAGGCTCGTCGGTGTTCTACTCCGTGCGGCGGATGGAGGACTTCCGCGGGCGGGATATATTGATCGTGGGCGGCGGAGATTCGGCGCTTGACTGGACGTTGAGCCTGCAGCCGATCGCCAACAGCCTGACGCTCCTTCACCGGCGCGATGATTTCCGGGCGGCACCGCATTCGGTTGAGAAAATGCGCGAGTTGGTTGCAGCGGGCAAAATGCGCTTGATGATCGGTCAAATGGCCGGTTTGCAAGGGTCGGACGGCCAGTTGGAATCGGTCGCGGTGAAGACCAAGGAAGGCGAGGAGACGCTGAAGATCGACCGGATCATGCCGTTTTTCGGGTTGACGATGAAGCTGGGTCCAGTCGCCAATTGGGGGCTCAATCTGGAAGAAAACCTCATCCCGGTGGATACGGAGAAGTTTGAAACCAGTGAGCCGAGGATTTTTGCCATCGGCGACATCAATACGTATCCGGGCAAATTGAAGCTGATCTTGTCAGGATTCCATGAGGCGGCATTGATGTCGCAGGCAGCGCATCGTTACGTCTATCCCGACAAGAAGCTGCTGTTCCAGTATACGACGTCGTCTTCGAACCTGCAGAAGAAGCTAGGCGTGCGCTGATCGATCAGTAGGCGGTTTGCGAGCTGGTTTCCTCTGGCCTTGGCTCCCAGGTGCTGAACCGAGCGGCACTTCGCTGGTCGCGCGATCAATTCAGCCTGTGACGATCATTGAGGCGATGCGCCGTGCGCTCAGTTTCTTGATCGAACTGGGGAGCTTCAGGAACAGCTTTTTCATACGGTCGCGGGCAAAGCCCAGGTAGACCTTGGCCCACAGGCTACCCTTGATCGTCATGGGCACGGCCCAATCGTTCAGTTCGACCGTCCGGTCGGCCCAATCCATCTTGAATTGCGCCCACGGTCCCATGAAATCGAAGGTCTCTTCGCCGTTTTGGCGTGCATGCTCGAGGTGCATGACCGTCAGGAGCTGACCGGGGCTCCATCTCTCGTACGCCATTTTATAGGTGATGACGTGGGCGATGGTGCGCTTCTTGGCGGTGTAATTGAGATTGGCGGCGATCAATTCGTCACCGCAAAACAGGGCGGCGACACAGGTGCCGGTTGGTTTTTGCGGGTCTTTGGTCGAGGCTTCGAAGAATTTTCGGGTACGGGGGTCATCGAGGGCGCGGGAGACCATCGATTTTTCAATCAGCCATTCCTCTTTCATATCGAGCAACTGGCGGGCGAGCTCGTTGGCCCGGTCGCCTTCTGCATGGACTTCCATGCGCACCGGTCCGATTTCCTCGAAGCGGCGGCGATAACGGCGGAAATAGGAGCGGCGGCGTTTGGAATAGCGTTTTCGCGCATAGTCCTCGAATGTCGGATCCTGGGACAGGTCGACGAACGGGGCTTTGTCATTATGGGTCAGGACTGGATTGATATGGGCCAGCAATGGGGCAATCGCGGCATCCTCGCGGACCTTGTAGAGCTCGATAAGGTCTACGGGTGCTGATTTGCTCAGATAGTCCCAAGCCGCCTTAAGTTCGGGCAGACCGGAAGCCTTATCCAGCAACACATCGCCATATTGGGTTACCGGGGCACCCAGCCAGGTCAGTTTGGTGAGCCCGGCAGCTCGGTCCTTGACCAGCGGCCAGACCATAGTGAGTTGGCCATCGATACGGCCGGTCAGGATGCACAGTTCGGTCTTCGACGTGCCGCCCAGGAAGTGATTGGCCCAGTGCCAACACCAACCGAATGACTGGAACGGGTTGCCGGCGTGGCCGGCGCGCTCATAAAGCTTCGTCCATTCGGCTTCCAGGCCGTCGAAGTCGCGGCGCTCAGAAACAATCGTGATGTCCATGGCAGCCATCGGTTCGCCGCTGGCGTCTGCGGCAGCGTGAGCGCCCTTCGTCGCACGCGTCGGGGCAGGGCGCGCGGAAACGTCAAGTCGTTCGCTAACGGGGGTATCGATTGCAACCAGATTCATATTCGGTGCTCTTTGATGACGAATGATTTGGCTGTAGGGAGAGCAACTCGCGTGCCATGACTTGGTTTTGCCCGGTGTGACATTTGTTCTCGTTAGTGGAGACGGCGGGTTGCTGGCAGCCGCCACAGGTGCAATTGCGCCCTCGCAGCTTGGCCCACAACATTGTCGTTTCGCACTGTTCACCACTTGTTCTATGGGAACAAATAGTGTACGAATGAGTCTGCAAGCGTCGTGGACTTGATGTGCAACTCATGAGAGATTGGGAATCACGCTATGAGCAAGCCAGAATTTCAGGTGGTCGAAGGGGGTGGCATGGACAAGGAACGGGCGCTGGAGGCGGCACTTGCCCAAATCGATAAGAATTTCGGCAAGGGCTCGATCATGCGCTTGGGCGAAAGCAACCATACGCATGACATAGAGGCTATTCCGACCGGATCGCTGGGTCTGGATCTGGCGCTGGGCATCGGCGGACTGCCGCGCGGCCGGGTGATCGAGATCTACGGTCCGGAGAGTTCTGGAAAGACGACGCTTGCGCTGCATGTTGCCGCCGAAGCCCAGAAGATCGGTGGTACTTGTGCGTTTGTGGATGCCGAGCACGCTCTTGATCCGGTTTATGCCAAGAAATTGGGCGTGAAGGTCGAGGATCTGCTTGTTTCTCAGCCTGATACCGGTGAGCAGGCATTGGAGATTGCTGATACGCTTGTGCGGTCAGGTGCAATCGATGTGTTGATCGTCGATTCGGTGGCTGCGTTGACGCCGAAGGCCGAACTTGAAGGCGACATGGGCGATAGCCTGCCGGGTCTGCAAGCGCGCTTGATGAGCCAGGCTTTACGCAAACTGACGGGCTCGATATCGAAGTCTGGTGGACTGGTGATCTTCATCAACCAGATCCGCATGAAGATCGGTGTGATGTTTGGTAACCCGGAGACGACGACGGGTGGCAACGCCCTCAAGTTCTATTCCTCGGTGCGCCTTGATATTCGACGGATCGGGGCGATCAAGGACCGTGACGAGGTGGTGGGTAACCAGACACGCGTCAAGGTTGTCAAAAACAAGGTTGCGCCGCCCTTCAAGCAGGTCGAATTCGATATCATGTATGGGCAGGGCGTCTCCAAACATGGCGAGCTTATCGACCTGGGTGTGAAGGCGGATATCGTCGAGAAATCGGGTGCCTGGTTCTCTTACGATGGTCAGCGCATTGGTCAGGGCCGGGAAAACGCCAAGGCTTTCTTGCGGGACAATCCCAAACTGGCGATCAAGTTGGAACGCCAGATCAGGGATAACGCCGGACTGGTGTCCAATCATTTGCTGGTTGAGCCCGATGAGGATACGGAGGCCCCCGTGATCGGGTCGGGTGCTTCGGAAAGCGCGACGGCTGCAAAACCCGTCGCGGCGACCGGCGGGCGTGAGCCTGTTGCCGGTGGTGCAGCGGCTGGATCGGGAAAACGGGCACGGCGCACGTCGGCCTAACGGCTCATTTAACCAGCCGTGCGAGGTTGGTCTGGATGTGTTGGGGACGGTTGGCGTCAACATCACGCGGATGTCTGGTGCAGCGTTCTGACAATGGATGTGGGCCAAGGTGGGGTTGGCTGCCCAGGCCCGTCGCAAAAATCGGCGAGGATCGAAGATGTGGGCGGGGGATCGATAGACCTTCGCCCATATTTTTTGCTTTTAGCAGCAATGCGGGGTTTTCTAGACAGCCAAGATGACCGCCGGTACAAGGGGCGGGCGTAGGCTGAGCCTACAAGGGGCGCTTGGGAGTTGCTTGCAGGTTTCGGAGGGCAGGCAACGGTTTATTTTAAAGGGGCTTTGATTGTTCTTTTAACGAACTCCGAATTGCGACACCCGCTTGAGGCGGGATCGGGACGCATGAGCCGTTTTGGCTGCGCATTCCCGGTTTCGGTTTTTCGAGCGGACTTTCTGCGAGGCCAAGAATGACCGGCGTCAATGAGATCCGCAGAGGATTTCTCGACTACTTCAGTAAGCATGGGCATGAAGAGGTGGCCTCCTCGCCGCTGGTGCCGCGCAACGACCCAACGCTGTTGTTCACCAACGCGGGTATGGTGCAGTTCAAGTCGGTTTTTACCGGGCAGGAAACACGTGAGTGCGCCAGGGCTGCGACATCGCAAAAGTGCGTGCGTGCCGGCGGCAAGCACAACGACCTTGACAATGTCGGCTATACGGCCCGTCACCACACCTTTTTTGAAATGCTGGGCAATTTCTCCTTTGGAGATTACTTCAAGGACGAAGCCATCGAGTTGGCCTGGCAGCTAATCACCAAGGAATTCGGGCTCGATGCCAAGCGGCTTCTGGTGACCGTCTATCACGACGACGAAGAGGCTTTCGGGCTGTGGAAGAAGATTGCCGGTTTCAGCGACGAGAAGATTATCAGGATCGCGACATCCGATAACTTCTGGCAGATGGGTGATACGGGGCCATGCGGGCCGTGTTCGGAGATTTTCTACGATCATGGCGACCATATTCCCGGCGGGCCTCCGGGTTCGCCCGATGAGGATGGTGACCGGTTTATCGAGATCTGGAACCTGGTCTTCATGCAATTTGAGCAGGTTGAATCGGGCGAACGATCTGCGCTGCCCAAACCCTCCATCGACACCGGGATGGGGTTGGAGAGAATTGCGGCCGTCCTGCAGGGCACGCATGACAATTACGAAACGGATTTATTCAGGGCGCTGATCGCGGCATCCGTCGATCAGACCGGGGTTGAAGCGGAGGGCGGACACAAGGCCAGCCACCGGGTGATTGCCGATCACCTGCGTTCAACGGCGTTTCTAATTGCCGATGGGGTGCTGCCGGGCAATGAGGGTCGGGGCTATGTGTTGCGGCGAATTATGCGCCGGGCCATGCGCCATGCGCATCTTCTGGGGGCCAAAGAGCCATTGATGCATCGCCTCGTTCCAGCGCTGTTGCGCCAGATGGGCGATACCTACACCGAGTTGGGCCGGGCTGCGCCGCTGATCACTGAAACATTGCGGCTGGAGGAGACGAAGTTCCGCAAGACCCTGGAAAAGGGGCTTGTGTTGCTGGGGGATGCGACCGGGAAGCTGGGTTCAGGGGACGTGCTGGCTGGTGATGTTGCGTTCAAGCTTTATGACACCTACGGGTTTCCGCTTGACCTCACCGAGGACGCGTTGCGGGCGCGGGACATTTCGGTTGATACCGATGGCTTCAAGGCGGCGATGGAGAAGCAGCGGGCCGAGGCGCGCAAGGCCTGGAAGGGCACAGGCAACGCCGCGACGGAAACCGTTTGGTTTGATGTGCGCGACGATGTGGGGGCGACCGATTTCCTGGGTTACGACACCCAGACCGCGGAAGGTGAAGTCCGCACTATCGTTAAGGGCGGCAAGGTGGTCAAAAGCCTGAAGAAGGGCGATGAGGGCCAGATCGTTTTGAACCAGACGCCGTTTTATGCCGAGTCGGGTGGGCAGGTGGGCGATGCCGGGGTGATTCGGGGTTCGCGAAAAGCCGTGTTTCGCGTTACCGACACGATGAAGAAGGTCGGCGATTTGTTCGTCCACTACGGGGTCGTCGAGGCGGGCACGTTCAAGGCGGGAGAGGCGGTTGAACTGGAGGTTGATCATGGACGCAGGGCCGCGACCCAGGCCAATCACTCCGCAACGCACCTCGTTCATGAAGCCTTACGAGAGGTTCTGGGGTTCCACGTTGCGCAGAAGGGGTCGCTGGTTGCACCCGAACGGTTGCGATTTGATTTCTCGCACCCCAAGCCGATGACGCGGGAGGAAATCGACCAGGTGGAAGGCATCGCCAATGAGATTGTCGCGCAGAATGCGACCGTTGAAACCAGGTTGATGGCGGTCGACGATGCCATGGAGTCTGGGGCGATGGCGTTGTTTGGCGAAAAATATGGCGATGAAGTTCGTGTCGTTTCGATGGGTGCTGCAACCGAGAAAAGTGTCAATGAAGACGGGCGCAGGAAGGCTGCATGGTCGCTCGAATTGTGCGGTGGCACTCATGTGAAAAGGACCGGTGATATCGGGTTGATCCATATCGTCTCGGAAACCGCGGTTGCAGGAGGCGTGCGGCGGTTAGAAGCACTGACGGCTGAGGGGGCCCGGCAGTTCTTATCTGCGCAGGATGCACGTATCAGGGAAACGGCCAACGTGCTGCGGACCCGGCCTGAGGATGTTCCCGAGCGCGTTCGCGCGTTGATGGATGAGAAAAAGCAACTGGAGCGGCAGCTTTCCGAGGCCAAGCGGCAGGCGGCCTTGGGTGGTGGGGGTGCTGCGGATGGAACCGATCAGGGGAATGCGATCCGCTCGATTGGCAAGGTGAAATTCTTCTCGCGGCTGGTTGAGGGGCTTAACCCGAAGGATTTGCGGGGGCTTGTCGATGAAGGCAAGAAGCAGGTTGGCTCGGGCGTCGTGGCAATCGTTGGCGTGACCGAAGACGGCAAGGCCGGATTGGCTGTTGGCGTCACCAAGGATTTAACCGAGACAATGAGCGCGGTGGAGCTCGTTCGCGTGGGGTCGGCGGCACTTGGCGGCAAGGGTGGCGGCGGCCGGCCGGATATGGCGCAGGCGGGTGGTCCTGATGGCACGAAGGCCGGCGAGGCATTGAGCGCCATTGAGGCCCATTTGGCGGGATGATTTCTGGCAGAGCTTTGCCGTGGCGGATTTTCCGCAACCAGATTAGGAACCGGAGGGTCAAGCCACATCCGAGCCCCAATCGCGGGGCTGAGTGTTGGCGACAATTTTGTCGGCGCGGATTTAGGTTGGTTGAGTAATGGGTTGGGTTAGTCGAGGGCGCCAGGTCGTGACGGATGAGACGAACGAAGTCGCGCAGAACGCGGTTCAGGCGACTGACAGGGGTGGTTCGCGGGGGCACATCGGCAGTTTCATGACGGCCATCGCTTCGGCCGTTGCGCTGTTGTTTTCTGCAATCAGCCTCTATCACAGCGTGCTCAAGCAACCCGAACTCGACGTTCATATGTCACAAGTCGTGCATTATACGCGCGATGCAAATGGCAATTTCGAGGTCTTTGCAATTCCCATTACGATTGCCAACCACGGGGCGCGAGACGGAACGGTTTTGGACCTTGAGCTAACGGTTCGTCCGGCCAGCGGTGATGGCGAGAAGGTTTTTTATTCGGCCTATACCGTCGATGGTGATTTCTTCGTTCCGCCGGGCCGCTACGATATGCAGGCGCGGAAAAGAGAGCGTGTCGACCGTCCTAAAGCGCCGTTCGCGCCGATTGCGGTTCCAGGGCGTGGCAGTTATTCGGGGACGTTGTTGTTTTACACCAAGGGCAAAGCGTTTCCGAAAGTCGTCACCGAAAAGGGCGACTTCAAACTTCGACTTACACTGAACGCACGACTTGATGAAAGCCTTGGACCGCTGGACGCGGCAATGCGCAAACCACTTGAGCCGGTGGAACTTACCGTCCGGCTGCCCTATTACTCCGAGTCGACCGTTTTGCGGGGAGGAACGCACACGCTGAAGAACGTGGGCTGGACGCGCGAAGAGGGTGAATCGGCGGATGGCGTCGATGCGGCCAAGTGAGTGAAGAGATCGGTCGGGCCGCTTCGTGGTTCATTCCCAATCAACCGGGTTTTCAGCATTCCAATCGGTAAGCCGCCCGGCTTTGATTTCGCCCGCCGGCTTTTGGGCCGGCTTGCTTGCAAGCTTCACTTGATTTTATCGGCGGTCGAGGACAGCCGCCGCTAGCCGCCGACGATTACTTGTTGAGGGCGAGGATCAGCGCTTTTGGATTGCCGCCGTTGTCGCTGATGTAGCCTTCAAACAGCCGTTTGAGTTGTTCGCGGCCCCAGAACCCCAGAACCGAGACATCGCCGACGCGATAGGTGCCGCCGCGACGGATCAGCCACCAGCGAACGTCGTAACTGGAGCCGTCTGTCATGGTGACAACGCTGTCGACATAGACGCCGGTGCGGGTTTCCTTGGTTTGCGAGACCATCATGGCGCTGCGGACGTTGTACTTTGGGGCCTGGGAGGCTGCATAGCGCGCCAGGAAGCCGACCATGCCGGTGAAGTAATTGCCGCGGTCGCGGGAGGCCAGGGACTTGGCGTAGTTGCCCAGCGAGTAGAGGCCGATGGTGGGTTTGTCGGCGTATTTGTTGATGACGCGCGCAAATGCGCCGGCACTGCCCGAGCGGGAAGCGGCGATCAACTCGTTGGCTGCCCGCTGCATGAATTTTGAGGGTTGTTCACGGGCTTGGGCGGTTTGGATTGTCAGCCCGATGGTTGCCGCGACCATAACCAGGGCAGTCAGGACCGATAGCGGTCGTCCTACTGATATCATCTTTAACTCCGAGGCAATTGGGCTGGCAGGGTGTTGTTTTCCCCCGGCCGCCCCTCAGGCTCCATTGGTGTGCTAAACAGCACGCCTTGACGCCGACGTCAAAGGTGGAAAGACACCTTCAAATGGCCGTTACGATTACCCTTGTTGTCGCCTGATATTTAAGTCGGTTCAATGGCGGGGATTGGGCAGCGTAGTGGATATTGTCAATCGCGGGCTAAAGGTTGAACAAAGTCAGTAGGAAATGGCTGGTTGGCTGGTCGTGATCAGGCGCGCTGCAGGTGGCGAGCGGCTGGAAGTTGAAAGGTGGGCAGGCGGAGGCCATGGGCGCGGGTGAACATGGCGCCGGGTGCCAGTTGGCGCAGCCCGAGGCGGTTGGCCATCCGTTCGGTTTCGTCCTGGCTGATTTCGTCGGCCAGGTTGAGCAAGAGGCAACGGTCCTTGCGGTCATGGACCAGGATCAGTTCATTGCGACTTCCCGACAGATTGGTGCGCTGGTGATGGGAAACGCCCTTGAATTCGCTGAGCTGGGCCTGCCAGCGGCGTTTGCCCAACAGGTATTGATCGGTGACGCTGACGGTGCCGTCGGCAATCTCGATAACACGCTTGGAGCCCAGTCTTTTCAGGGCGTGCCAGGCGGGAATTCCAAACATAACGGCCCATACGATAACGCCTGTCAGGGCGCTTAGTGTGGTGACTGGCGCATCGGTCATCCGATCGAGGGTTTCTGGTTGGGCCACAGCTTCGGCCGCCAGCATCACGAAGGGAACGATGACGGCAATCAGCACCGGGACCAAGACGGCCGATTGAGCGGCGGCACTTAACCCGCAGGTGCGTTGGGTGATCGACAGTGTCTTATCGGCGCTCTCGTTTGTGGAGAGTTGAGCAATGGCGTTGATGCGCATCAGGGCTTTGGACCTGTATCTGGGAGAAAGAGACTGCGGTTTCGTTCAGTTTGCGCATGACACGGTTAAAATCGGGCTAAGGGGCGTGCTGGTTTCTGCCGGCGGTATGTCTGGCCAACGGGGTTGCGTGGTGGTGGAATTGGGCATTGCGGATTGATTTGCGGCCAATGGATGGGGAAGAAGTGCTCAAAACTGCTTGACACATAAAGATATCTTTATATCTATTCCAGGAATGTCCTGCTTTACAGACATCAGCGAAAGGCTAAACAGCCACGATCTCGTTACGGTTCTCAAGGCCGTTGCGGAGTCGACGCGGCTGAGGATCCTGCTGTTGCTGCGGGCAGGCGAGTTGAATGTGAAGGATCTGATGCAGATCCTGGGGCAAAGCCAGCCGCGGCTGAGCCGTCATCTGAAGTTGTTGTATGAAGCCGGATTGCTTGAGCGCTTTCGCGAGGGGAGCTGGGTTTACTTCAGATTGTCGGAACGCGCCCGATTTGGAGAGTTGGGAGATCGGCTGACGCTTCTTGTAAATCCTGCTGACCCGACGATCGCGCGGGACCGGGAGCGGATGGAAGCATTAAAGCAAGAGCGTGAACGCTCCGCGCAGGCCTATTTTGAAGCGCATGCCGGTGACTGGGACCGGATCCGTTCGTTGCATATCTCCGAGGTTGAAGTTGAAGCAGCGATGCGGGACGTGCTGGAGGGCGCTACCTTCGATACGCTCGTCGATCTTGGGACGGGGACGGGGCGGACGCTTGAACTGTTTGCCAATTCCTATCAGCGCGCTATCGGGTTTGACGTCAACCAATCGATGTTGGCGTATGCGCGAACGAAAATCTCGCAAGCCGGGCTTCGGAATGCGCAGGTTCGTCACGGCGACATTTACAACCTGGCTTTAGAGGCGGGGGAAGGTGATGTCGTGGTGATGCATCAGATATTGCACTTCCTATCCGATCCGGGGGGGGCGCTGGTGGAAGCGGGGCGGGTGATCAAGCCGGGCGGGCGGTTGCTGATCGTGGACTTTGCGCCGCATCAGATGGAATTCCTGCGTGACAAGCATGCCCATGAGCGACTTGGATTTTCTACCGAGCAGGTGACCGGGTGGCTTGAACGGTCGGGGTTGGAGCTAGAGCAAACCAGGGCGCTTGCACCCAAAGAACAGGGCACGGATGCGTTGACGGTAATGGTATGGCTGGCCAAAAAGCCGGCGGTTGAAACTGGGTCTGGTGAGCCGTCGGCAACGAATTCTGAAAAATTTCTCGTGGAGATTTAAGGCAATGGAACGCAAGAGCAGATTGCTGGGAGATGGCGAAATTGAAGTTTCCTTCGAGTTTTTTCCGCCCAAATCGGAGGCGATGGAAGAAACGCTTTGGAAGTCAATTCGTCGGCTGGAACCGATGCAGCCGGGGTTCGTTTCGGTGACCTATGGTGCAGGTGGTTCGACGCGAGAGCGCACGCACAACACGGTTGCAAGGATCGTCAATGAGACGGCGTTGAAGCCGGCTGCGCATTTGACGTGCGTTGATGCCACGAAGGAAGAAGTCGACCAGGTTGCCCGGGATTATTGGGAGGCGGGCGTTCGTCATATCGTGGCGCTGCGCGGGGATCCCGCCGCAGGTGTAGGCGAGAGATATGAGCCGGCACCGGGCGGGTATTCGAACGCTGCCGAATTGACCGAGGGGCTGAAAAAGATCGCTCCGTTCGAGATTTCGGTAGCCGGCTATCCGGAAATGCACCCTGAAAGCGGCAGCGAACAAACCGACCTCGACAATTTAAAGGCCAAGGTCGATAACGGTGCCGACAGGATCATCACGCAATTCGTATTCGACCAGGAACTCTATCTGCGTTACCTGGAAAAGGTGCGCGCGGCCGGGATCTGGGTTCCCGTCATCCCGGGTATCATTCCAATCCATAACTTCCCGCAGATTGCCAACTTCTCCAAGCGCACGGGGGCGTCGATGCCAGCCTGGCTGGCGCGTCGTTTCGAGGGGCTGGATAAAGATCCAGGAACGACTCATCTGGTGGCTGCCGCGATGGCAACCGAGCAGGTGATGCAACTTGCCGATAACGGCGTGAAGCAATTCCATTTCTACACGTTGAACCGTGCGGACCTGGTTTATGCCATCTGTCACTTGCTGGGATTGCGAGCGACGAGTGCGGCAGATCACAACAGCGAACGGGCCGCCTGAGGTCTGCAAGAAACAATTCCGGATGGTTCCTTGGCGCTGGTCGAGCGCCGGGGAAGGCCGTTGCGAAGATAAAAAAACGAGTGAGATTCATGAGAAGAAAACCCAGTTGGGATCAGCTTCACAAAGCGGCCAAGGAGCGCATCCTAATCATCGATGGTGCGATGGGCACGATGATCCAGAAGCGCAAGCCGACGGAGGAAGATTACCGTGGCGAGCGGTTCAAGGATTGGGCATCCGACGTCAAGGGCAACAATGATTTATTGAGCCTGACGCAGCCGGAGATGATCCAGGAAATCCACGAGGAATATCTTGAGGCGGGTGCCGACCTGATCGAGACGAATACGTTCAACTCGCAGTTCATCTCGATGGCCGACTATCAGATGGAAGAGCTGTCTTATGAGATCAACGTGGAGTCGGCCAAGTTGGCGCGAGCTGCTGCTGATAAGTATACGGCGAAGACGCCAGACAAGCCTAGGTTTGTATGTGGCGCTGTAGGGCCGACGAACAGGACGGCGTCATTGTCGCCGGATGTCAACAATCCAGGTTATCGCAACACCAGCTTCGATGAATTGCGCAAGGCCTACGGCGAGCAGGTGCGCGGTCTGATCGAGGGCGGTGCCGACATCATCATGATCGAGACGGTATTCGATACGCTGAATGCAAAGGCTGCCGGGTTTGCGACGCTCGAAGCGTTCGAAGAGATGGACCTGGAACTGCCGATCATGATTTCGGGAACGATTACCGACCGTTCGGGACGGACGCTATCGGGGCAGACTTCCGAAGCGTTCTGGTATTCGATGCGGCATCTCAAACCGTTCTCGATCGGTTTGAACTGTGCGTTGGGTGCGGAGTTGATGCGGCCCTACGTGGCCGACCTTTCGCACATCGCCGATGTCTACATATCAGCCTATCCGAATGCCGGGCTGCCTAACGAAATGGGGGAGTACGATGAGACGCCGCATGACATGGCGTGTCAGATCGAGCCGTGGGCGGAAGACGGATTGCTGAACATCGTTGGGGGTTGTTGCGGGTCGACGCCCGATCACATCGGTCATATCCGCCAGCACGTCGAAAAGTACAAACCCCGTGTGCCATCCTCCATCGAACCGAAGATGAGGCTGTCGGGTCTGGAGCCGTTTGTTGCGGGGTGATGAGATTGACGGGGAGTGCACGTTGCAGGTTGCCGCCTTCCCCCTCACCCGGCGCTGAAGTCGCGCCGGCCTCTCCCCCAGGGGAGAGGCGGTGGTTGCGGCGCATGGTGGAGATTGCTTGCGGCTGGCGCGGTGGGTTGTGAGGTTGGGGTGAGGGGGCGTTTAAAATGGTTGTGCGTCGTTTCACCGGACGTGCTCGAAGGTTGAGAAGAGAACAAACGGACGCGGAAAAGAAGCTATGGAGGCGGTTGCGAAATCGGCAGGTCGATGGCTGGAAGTTTCGGAGGCAGGTACCGCATGGCGCTTACATTCTCGATTTCTACTGCATCGAGGCCAAGCTGGTCATCGAAGTGGATGGCTCGCAACACGCAGACCTCAAGGTGACGCATGACGCAATTCGGACCGCTGAATTGGAAACGGACGGACTTCGGGTTCTGAGATTTTGGAATGCTGAAGTGTTGAATAATATCGAGGGTGTCTTGGAGGCGATCTACTTAGCGCTTGGTCAAAAGCAAGCTGCGCCGCCTGTGACTTCTCGTTGATTGCGTTCCTCGGGGAGCGTTTGGAAAATTCAAGTTAAAGGCCAAGGGAAACCATGAGCACGACATCGCAAGACGCACCGGCGGCCGGTTCCGCGGCGACGAATTTCATCAATGTTGGTGAACGCACCAACGTCACGGGTTCGGCTCGGTTTCGAAAACTCATCGAGGCGGACGATTACGATGCTGCGTTGGAGGTTGCCCGAAGCCAGGTTGAGAACGGCGCGCAGATCATCGACGTCAACATGGATGAGGGGTTGCTTGATTCCGAAAAGGCGATGGCCACATTCCTCAACCTGATGGCGGCTGAACCTGATATCGCGCGGGTTCCTGTGATGATCGATTCCTCGAAGTGGTCGGTAATCGAGGAAGGCTTGAAGTGCGTGCAGGGTAAGTCGGTCGTCAACTCGATCTCGATGAAGGAGGGCGAGGGGCCGTTTCTGGAACAAGCCCGCAAGATCCGGCGTTATGGCGCTGCTGTCGTTGTCATGGCGTTCAACGAGGACGGTCAGGCGGAGACGGCCGACCAGAAGTTCGAGATCTGCCACCGCGCCTACAAGCTGTTGACCGAAAGAGTCGGGTTCCCGCCCGAAGACATCATTTTCGATCCGAATATTTTCGCCGTTGCTACCGGTATTGAGGAGCACAACGATTATGGTGTTGCGTTCATCGAGGCAACGCGGCGCATCAAGCGGGAAATGCCGCTGACGCATGTTTCAGGTGGTGTTTCGAACTTGTCATTCTCGTTCCGGGGCAATGAACCGGTGCGCGAAGCGATGCATTCGGTGTTTTTATACCACGCCATTCAGGCGGGCATGGATATGGGGATCGTCAATGCGGGCCAGTTGACCGTTTATGACGATATTCCCGCAGACCTGCGCGAACTGGTTGAGGACGTGATCCTCAACCGGCGCGATGATGCAACCGACCGGTTGCTTGATGCTGCTGAACGCTTCAAGGGTGAGGGTGGCGCGAAGGCCAAGGCGAAGGATCTGTCGTGGCGCGAAAACCCGGTGCAGGAACGGCTGACGCATTCGCTCGTTCATGGCATCACGGACTTCATCGAAGAAGATACCGAAGAAGCGCGTCAGGCAGCCGAGCGACCGTTGCATGTTATCGAAGGCCCGTTGATGACCGGCATGAATGTCGTCGGTGACTTGTTTGGGGCGGGCAAGATGTTTCTGCCGCAGGTCGTGAAATCCGCGCGCGTGATGAAGCAGGCGGTCGCCTATCTGCAGCCGTATCTTGAAAAAGAAAAAGAGGAATTGGGGATCGTCGATCAACCTGCCGCAGGCAAGATTTTGATGGCGACCGTCAAGGGCGACGTGCACGATATCGGCAAGAACATCGTCGGTGTCGTTTTACAGTGCAACAACTATGAAGTGATCGACCTGGGCGTGATGGTTCCGGCTGCGAAAATCCTGGAGACGGCGAAAAAGGAAAAGGTCGATATCATCGGACTGTCAGGTCTGATTACGCCGTCGCTGGATGAGATGTGCTTCGTTGCAGCCGAGATGGAGCGCGAAGGTTTCGAAGTGCCGCTGTTGATTGGCGGGGCGACGACGAGCCGGGTTCATACAGCGGTGAAGATTGCGCCCAACTACACTGCCAACCAGGCGATCTACGTGCTGGATGCGAGCCGGGCTGTGGGCGTCGTATCCAAGCTCTTATCGGAGCGCGAGGGCGACAATTATCGCGCCGAGATCAAGGCGGAATACAAGAAAGTTCGAGAAGCGCATCTGGCAGGCGACGCGAAGAAAAAGCGCATAACTCTAGCGGCCGCGCGCGACAACAAGTTCGATATCGAATGGAAGGACTATACGCCGCCCAAACCAACGTTCTTTGGACCACGCGAGTTTGAATCCTACGATCTGAAGGAACTGGTTCCCTACATCGACTGGACGCCGTTCTTCTCGACCTGGGAATTGCGCGGACGCTATCCGGCCATCCTTGATGACAACGTCGTCGGTCCTGAAGCCCGCAAATTGTTTGATGACGCCAAAGAACTTCTGGGCCGAATGGTCGATGGCAAATGGATTTCGGCGAAGGCTGTAATTGGTTTCTGGCCCGCCAACTCGATTGGTGATGACATCGAGCTTTATACCGGTGAACCGCGCCATTCGCAGTTGGGCATGCTGCACACATTGCGCCAGCAGATTGCGCGCGACCACAAGCGAGGGCGCGCTCATACCGCGCTGGCCGATTTCGTGGCGCCGAAGGATAGCGGGGTTGCCGACTATGTCGGCGGGTTCGCGGTGACCACGGGCCATGGCGAAGAAGAGGCGCTGGCAAAGCACTTCAAGGATACCGACGACTATGGGCGGATCATGTTCAAGGCGCTTTGCGACCGGTTGGCCGAAGCGTTTGCCGAGCGGATGCATGAACGCGTTCGCCGCGAGTTCTGGGGTTATGCGGCCGATGAGAAGCTGAGCAGTGAGGACCTCATTACCGAGAAGTATCGGGGCATTCGCCCGGCTCCGGGATATCCTGCCCAGCCCGACCATACCGAGAAGGCCACGCTTTGGCGTCTTCTCGACGTTAAGAACAAGGCGGGGATCGAGCTGACAGAGAGCTATGCGATGTGGCCTGGTTCGGCTGTTTCGGGCTTCTATTATTCGCACCCTGATAGCCACTATTTCGGGGTCGGTAAAATCGAGCGCGACCAGGTCGAGGACTACGCCCAGCGCAAGGGTTGGACGGTTGAGGAAGCCGAGCGGTGGTTGTCGCCGGTTCTTAATTACGATCCACTCAGCCTGAAGAAGCCGGCAGTTGCCTAGGCCGGACCTGATCAGGGGTTCCTTAGCTATTCAAACGTCTTGATGTGGTAATCCGAACCATGCCTCACTACGTCTAGCTGTGAAGCTTCAATAGGTTGTTCTCGGTCAGGCCGAGACGGCTGATCGGTGGTTTCTTGTCAAGGCTAGCGTGTGGGCGATGCCAGTTGTAGCGGTGTAGCCACCCAGGCAGGTCTGCCTTGCGCTCATTCGA
>JAHZKP010000002.1 GCA_022600345.1 Alphaproteobacteria bacterium
AGTAAACTTCAACACCGGCTTGCCGAGTGTTGAGCAAAGTAAACTTCAACACCGGCTTGCCGAGTGTTGAGCAAAGTAAACTTCAACACCGGCTTGCCGAGTGTTGAGCAAAGTAAACTTCAACACCGGCTTGCCGAGTGTTGAGCAAAGGAAGTGTGGACCCATCAAAAAAGCTTCATGCCAGGTGGGATCGGCAGGCCGCCGGTGACTTCGGCGAGTTTTTCCTGCGCAATCGCTTCCGTCTTCGACTTCGCATCCTGACTGGCAGCAACCACGAGGTCTTCGAGAATTTCCGCTTCGTCGGGCTTCAGTAAGCTGGGGTCGATGGAAACCTTGCGCATTTCGCCCTTGCCGTTGAGCGTGACCTTGACGAGCCCGCCGCCCGACTGGCCTTCGCATTCCAACTCCGACAGCTCTTCTTGCACACGGCCCATGCGCTCTTGCATTTCCTTGACCTTGCTCATCATGCCCATGATGTCTTTCACTGCCCGAACTCCTTTGTTGAATTTCTCAAATTGGTGGGTGAGCACTCATCTCGCGCCCGAAAACGCAAATGCCCTAACCGGTGCCGGTGTCTTCATTGCCATCTTCGGTGTCAACCTCGCGGACAGCGGTGACCTGGGCGTCGGGAAAAGCTTTCAGCGCCGCAGCAACACTTGGTTCGCTTTTCAGTTTCTCCAATTCGGCAGCAGCCTTGTCGCGGCGGGCTTGGCCGATCGGCGGATCGCCCTGGGTCTTTGACAGCACGACCATCCAGCGCTTGTCGGTCCACTGGTTGAGCTTTTCACGCAATTCGTTGGCAAGCTGTTTGGGCGCATTCGGCATCAGGAACAAGTCGATGGAATGGTTTTCCCGGTCGAATTTGACCAGACTGACGTTCTCTTCCAGGTGCACCATCAACTTGGCATCGCGCTTTGCCTTGACCAGGCTCACGACTTCGGCGAATGACCCCGGGTCGGGCATCAGCGCACCGGCTCCTGGCAATCCCGCGTCGGCATATAGCGGATCTTCCGGGTCGTACTCGCCGTCTTCGGGGAAAGCCTCGCCGTCATCATAAACGGTATCATCGACCACCCAGTCGGCCGAAACGGCAACTGGCCCGCCCGCCGATGTCGCACCGGTGATCGGCTGTGCCGCCTCTTCGACCGATTGTGCCTGGGCGCTTCCAGCCGCAGGCGCTTGCGCCCGGACAGTGTCGCCTGAAGCCGCTGTTCCGTTTGCCCCTTCGCCTCTGGCCCGCCTTGCCGGTGCCGAACCGCCGCCCAGCGTCTTGATGATTTCTTCAGGCGATGGCAGGTCGGCGGTGTAAGCAATCCGGATCAGCACCATCTCAGCGGAAGCTTGCGGATTGGCGGCCCGCCCGGTTTCCTCAACGCCCTTCAGCAACATCTGCCAGACGCGCGATAAAAGGGCGATTGAAACCTTTTCGGCAATCGCCTGGGCCCGGCGCACGTCCTCGGCGGCCAGCCCCTCCGAACCATCCTCCGGCCCGATTGTCTTGATGCGTGTTGCCAGATGAACCGCTTCGGAAAGGTCGTTCAGCGCCTGAACCGGGTCGGCACCATCCTTATAGAGCGCATCGAGTGCTTTCAGCGCTTCGGCAGGCTGCCCCCCGATCAGCAACTCCAAAAGGCTGAAAATCCGCCCCCGGTCGGCAAGACCCAGCATGGCCCGCACATCGCCAGAGGCCACCTTGCCCTTCGAGTAGGCGATCGCCTGATCGAGGATCGATAGCCCGTCGCGTACCGAGCCCTCGGCGGCCCGCGCAATCAGCATCAAGGCCTCGTCTTCCGATTCCGCCCCTTCGGCTTCCGCAATGCGCTTGAAGTGATCGCTCAGCAGCGGAACGTCGACGCGGCGTAAATCGAAGCGCTGGCAGCGTGACAGAACGGTGACGGGAACCTTGCGGATTTCCGTCGTCGCAAAGATGAATTTCACGTGCTCGGGCGGCTCTTCCAGCGTCTTGAGGAGTGCGTTGAACGCACCCTTGGAGAGCATGTGCACCTCGTCGATGATGAACACTTTATAGCGTGCAACCAGCGGCTTGTAGCGCGCGCTTTCGATGATCTCGCGAACGTTGTCGACGCCGGTATTGGAGGCCGCATCCATCTCGACCACGTCGGCGTGTCGGCTTTCCATGATCTCCGCGCAATGGCGGCCGAAGTCTTTCGGATCGCGCGGCAACTCGATCGTCGGGCCGCCCTTGCCACCCTCCTCGTCGGCGGGCTCGAAGTTGAGCGCACGCGCCAGAATGCGCGCCGTCGTTGTCTTGCCGACCCCGCGCACGCCCGTCAGCATGTAGCCTTGTGCAATGCGGCCCTGCTCGAAGGCGTTCTTCAATGTGGCCACCATGGCGTCCTGACCGATCAGGTCATCGAACGTCTGCGGCCGGTATTTGCGCGCGAGAACGACGTAGGGCTTAGCCCCCATCTCCGCGTCTTCAAACATGCTGTCACTCATGGGGCGGGACTATACAGCTCCACACGACTTTAGGAAGTCTCGCGCTTTGCTTCAGCAAAGCGAGTGCGAGCTATCCACATTTGAAACGGGTTCAGCGGCAGGTGCATTTTTTCTACGAAAAAATCACCGGGAGCCTGCGGTGCTACAGGTGACTTGCGACACGTGCTTTCGCGCTTTCGAAAATCTCTTTCGAAAGCTCCTTAGTCCACGGAATCGTATCCTCGCCCATCGACTTATCGAGCTCAGCCTGGACCAATGCGCGCTGCTCTTCAAAGCTCAGGCTCTCGAAATAGGCGATATCCTCGTCGGTCATGGCCGCGAAGGACGAAATCTGGTGTTTGGTGCTGTTCTCATTCATCGTTCAATTATACCACGATTTCGCCCGCCAGGAAGTGCGAAGGTTGCCTACGACTGCCAGACTACGAACGCTTCTTGAGCACGAGTGGCCCGCCGCCGGTAGGCCTCCAAAGCCTGACGACATCCATGTTTGGATCGTGCCGCTTGGCAGCTTGCCGCCACTTCTTCTCTATCGCAGCTTCTATGTCGTGAAGGTAGGCTTTTGCATCGCCGCTTCGGATGGTCATGACAACATTGCCAGCTGCGAGCGCCCAATAGTCTAAGGGCAATCGCGATGATTGCGAAGTGATAGACGGCAGAAGATCAGGATCAAACCTTAATTCGATCCGTCTTGGACCAATTTGCCAAAATTCCACACGGCAAAGAGCACGCCATGGGAGCAAGCCAGATTCGTATAGATGCAGCCCAATGCCTTCGTCATTTAGCGTAACCGAAGGGCCATCATGCGAAATCCGCCTTGAGGCCCGGAAGAATGCCAGAGCAACCGGGGCTCCGATGAAGCAAATTGCGAAAAAAGCCAGGAGCCAAACCGCTCGTTTGTCGCCCGAAATGAATCCAGCCACACCAGACCAGAGCGTCCAAATTGCAGCAGCTCCAACTACCATTGTTTTTATAAGTAAGAATACGGAGCCTGCTGACGATCGCCCTTTTGGTGGACCAGGAAATTCAATCACGCTCTCTTTCGACTTCGCGGAATAAGACATTCAATCTCGAAAAATCACCAATCAGGCCAGGCGCCCTTGTGGCGCTGGCTGAGGAGCGTCAACACCGGCCTGCGCACTCCAACATCGGTTCACCGAATGTTGGGCCACACGAGTGTTGAGCAAAAATAAAGGCTGGCGGACGACCCGCGTCCGAATCGTTAGGGCTGCTTCGTTCCCGACCTGACCCGGTTGGCGAGGGACACGCCCGCCGCCAGCCCGCCGCTGATATGCCGCTTTTGCTTCACAGTTGCAAGAGTCCCGGTAAAAAACTCCAACGACACGGAAAAAAAATTCCATCGCCCTTTGCATAAGTTGCGCAAACCCGCCCCCGTGTGCTCTTGTCGGCATTCCTAATGGAGAGGCATGCCGGTAATGAAGCCCACACTAGGTCCCACGATCGAGCTTGATCGGCTCGCTGAAAAACGTGCGGACAAGGAATATATGGCTCAGCTCATCGAGGCCGAGTCGTCGCGCTTCTTTGTGATCGCCGGCGCCAAGCCCGTCGTCGATAGCAACGAAGACCGCACGCGTCGAAGCCTGCACTGGTTTACCGGCCCCCAGATTACCGATCTCGGCCTGGCGCTCAGCGAAGCCATTTTCCTAGGGCTGGATGCCGAAGACGAGACCGCCAAGTTCGCCGTCGCAACCAGCGAACACTACGCCAGAGGCGCCCCCCAGGCCCGCGAAGCCCTGAAAGAACGCGTCGAAATTCGCACGCTTGCCGCCGATGCTTCGATGCCTGCTGGCGAATTGGGTCTAGTGGCGCAAGCAGCCTCATTGGGCACGTGGCATGAAAACCACCGCTGTTGCGGGCGCTGCGGCGGATCGATGTCATTCAAGTCAGGCGGCTGGAAGCGCAAATGCTGGGCCTGCGGCCACGAAGCTTTCCCCCGCGTCGATCCCGTCGTCATTATGGCGGTCACTGATGGCGAGCGCATCGTGTTGGCGCATGAAGAACGCTTCCCCGACAAGATGTACTCGGTTCTGGCCGGTCATGTTGAACCAGGCGACGACATCGAGCACGCCGTCCGCCGGGAGACCCGGGAAGAAGTCGGCCTTGAGGTCGGTGATGTTCGCCTCGTCGGCTCGCAGCCGTGGCCCTTCCCACATTCGCTGATGTTGGGCTGCTTTGCCCGGGCCGAACCAAAAGACCTCGTTGTCGACACGACCGAGCTTGCCGATGCTCAGTGGTTTACCCGCGAAGACGCCACCGCCATGCTCGCCGGTAGCCATCCAGACGAACTGTGGTTGCCCGGCCCCCAGTCGATGGCCCATCAACTGATCAAGGCCTTCGTTGAAGGCGAGGCGTGAATGCAGCCATCCGCGCTGTGCCCCCCGGCCTGTGGCATTCCGGCACTTGCCGTCGCCACACTGCCGGTTAAATCATTACCCAATGAGAGTTATGCGACAGTCAGGTGTAGTAAGGCGAGCTGTGGTTTGGTCGGCCGTTTTGGCGACCATTCTGCACGTCGCCTTGCTGTCTTTGCACCTGACGGCTGCATTCGAGCGCGGCATTCAAGCCCCTGGCGCTGACGGTGCCACACTCGACATTCACGCCTTCTGCAGCCCAACTTCTCCCGGCTCGGCACCGCCACAATCCACGTTTCCGGTCAGTTCGGCCGATGGCGAAACGGCGCCGGGCCCCAACGGTGAAAAGTCCTCCCCCGGTTGCCCAATCTGTACCGGCGCGGCCCCGGCCTCGTGTTCACCGGCACCATCTACAGTATTCGCCCCTGTCGCCTTTTCGGTAGCTTTCCTGCCTCCTTACGTGACGAGCGACAAGGCCCGCGCGCACCCTGAGCGCCCTGCCGATACGATCCGCGGGCCTCCCGCAGTCGTCTGACTTCGAATTCACAATCGACAGTACTTGATCGGCTGCCTGCAACCGCTCTGCCTCATTTTCGCAGCGCGCGGGTCTGCCGAACCTATCAACAGGTCAGACAAATGAATCTACGACTTCCTCTCAACGTCGCTTTGGGGGCGGCAACGATGTTGGCCACAGCATCTTCCTCCCTGCCCGCCGTCGCAGACGAGCTGCCAATGGCTGGCTTTTCGGTAAAAGGCGGCGGCCATCATCATGGCGTCCGCGCTGATGGCCACGCTCCGATCGGCGTAATGGGCGATCATATGCACAAAAAGGGAGAGTGGATGCTCTCCTATCGCTACATGCGCATGAACATGGAAGGCAACCGCATCGGCACCAACAGTATCTCGCCTGAAGAAATCGTCACGACGGTGCCCAACCACAATCCCGTCGTCACACCCAACGGCATGACCGTTACGCCGCCGTTCCTGCGCGTTGTGCCAACCAGGATGACGATGGACATGCACATGTTGGGCGCCATGTATGCACCGTCCGACAACATCACGCTAATGGCCATGCTGCCCCTGATCCGCAAGGATATGGACCACATCACTTTTTCACCCATGCCAGGGGCGAACCTGATCGGCGGTTTCAAGACCAAGTCGGAAGGGGTCGGCGACGTAAAGTTGGGTGCCCTCTACCGCTTGCTCGATGTCGGCCGCAATCACGTCCATCTCAACATGGGCATCAGTGCTCCTACCGGATCGCTGCAAGAGCGCGACGACATCTTCGATCCGTTCGGTCGTACTCCCGAAGTCCGACTGCCATATGCCATGCAACTTGGAACCGGTACGTGGGACCTGTTGCCCGGCGTCACCTACACGGGCCGCGAACGGGATTTGTCCTGGGGCGCACAGTATTCCGCGGAAATCCGCCTGGAAGACGAAAATTCTGAAGGTTACTCCTGGGGCGACAAGCACAGCTTCACCGGATGGGTCGCCTACCAATTTGCCCCCTGGATCAGCACTTCGATCCGCGCCAAATACTCGACCCAGAGTGATATCGAAGGTTTCGACTCCCAGATCGGCGGGCCGATCCAAACCGCCCACCCCGCCAACTTCGGTGGTAAGAAGCTCGACCTGATGGGCGGCGTAAACCTGATGGTCCCCGATGGCCCACTCAAAGGACATAGATTGGCGCTGGAAGCCGGTGCGCCTGTTTACCAGGACCTGAATGGCCCGCAGTTGGAAACCGACTGGATGTTCACACTTGGCTGGCAGAAAGCCTTTTGAGCGATGAGAAAGTACATGAAAACAATGCCAAACAACGTATTTCAGGCGATCTGCGCCTGCTTGGTCGTGGCCGCGATAGCAGCCCTGCCCACACCTTTGAGCCCACCGGCGATGGCCCACGGCTACGAGCACGCCGGCCTGAAGATCAAGCACCCCTGGACCCGCGTTACTCCGCCAGGGGCCAAGGTCGCTGGTGGGTTCGTGACCATCACCAACACCGGTAAGCAAACCGACCACTTGGTTGGCGGCAACTTCGCACTGTCAAAGCGCATGGAGATCCACGAAATGTCCATGAACGATGGCGTTATGCGCATGAAGCAACTCGACAAGGGCCTGGAGATCCAGCCCGGCCAGACCGTCGAATTGAAGCCCGGCAGCTTCCATTTGATGTTCATGGGTCTGTCGGCTTCACCTGTTGAAGGAAAGCCGGTCAAAGGGACCCTAAAATTCGAGAAGGCCGGTGAGATTGACGTCGAATTCGCCGTTGCCCCGCTGGGAGCAAAATCGCACAGCGACGAGGAAGGCTCCGCCACCGGGGGTGGACACGATCACGGCGACCACCACAAGCATCACTAATTTCAGTAACAACCCAGGAACACTAAACCATGGCGGCAAACACAACCCTTGCACGCGTCAGACTCGTACTTTGGGGCCTCGTGGCCATCGCCGCCTTTATTGGCGGCGCGCTGTTCCTTGGCCAACTGCAGGAGGCCGCCCGCCAGGGCGCCTCCTTGCCCGGCGCCGCCCGCTTCGGCGGTGATTTCGAACTCACCGATCAGAACGGAAAGGTCTTTTCGAGCCAGTCGCTGAAAGGCAAACCCTACGCCGTATTCTTCGGCTTTACCCATTGCCCGGATATCTGCCCGACGACACTGTTGGAGATGTCAAAGCACCTGGAGGCACTGGGCCCCAAGGCCGACAAGCTGAACGTGCTTTTCATCACGGTCGATCCGTCTCGCGACACCCCAGGGCAGCTTAAAATGTACCTGAGCGCGTTCGATCCCCGCATCGTTGGCTTGAGCGGCTCTGAAGCCCAGATTGCCGATGTCGCCAAGAAGTACCGCATCATTTCCGAGAAGGTCGCCACATCCGACAACGACTACACGATGAACCACACGGCAACGGTATTCCTGTTCGACGGCAAGGGCGCTTTGGCCGCCACTCTTAGCTGGCAGGAAGACGAAAAGACCCGCTCCGCCAAGTTGGAGCGCCTTGTCGACAATGGTTGAG
This sequence comes from Alphaproteobacteria bacterium, assembly GCA_022600345.1. Taxonomy (GTDB): domain Bacteria; phylum Pseudomonadota; class Alphaproteobacteria; order Rhizobiales; family Hyphomicrobiaceae; genus Filomicrobium. The sequence goes on from JAHZKP010000002.1 coordinate 7,848, forward strand.
TGCGGGCGTGGCCGAGAGGGGGGCAGGCCCCGGACAAATGCTGAGCGCATTTTCCGGGGATGCAGATTGCAGGCGTGGTGGACCCCACGGCAAACCGGCGCAACGCAGTCCGGCAGCCAATTTCGTCTCGCATCGCGACCTCACTGAATTCTTCAACAGCCTGCTAGACAGTCGATTGCTTGCGGCCAGCCGTAAGCTTGCCCCAGACCTCCTTGATGCGGTCCATCTTTTCGATGCGCTCGAACGGCCTGTTTGCGAGCCGCTCCGACAGCGAACCATCGCGAAAAACCAGGGTGACGAGATGCTGGCTGCTGAGCCGAATCTGCAACTCGTCCCGTCTCAAGACCGATGCCCGGTCGGCCTTTGGCCCCGTTCCACCATGACCGCCCCGCGCGGCATCGCCACCTGATGCCGCGCGTTGCGGTATTGCAGCGCTGACCTTGGGTGGCCAGACATCGCTCGACCAACTGACGGCTGCAATATGTCGGTAGGCGAACTGGTGCACGCGCATGTAGACGGCTTTGGTTGTGTTGAGGTCGACGGCCCCCTCAAACACCAAGACGTCGTCGGGCCCGAAATCGAATGCGGCAAGTCCGACCGGCGACATGCGCGGGACATTGTCGGTCCCGATCCGCGCCAGCACATCGGACTTGTTGAGCCGGTCGGCTTTCGGAAAGCTTTTCAGCAAGACGACATCGTCGCCGGCAAGCCGCCCCTCATCGATAGGTAGGTCCTTGCGTGCCTGTGTAATCAGGTTGCGCAACTGCCGCTCGGTCCAAATATCGATCTGGGCTTCGAATTCCATAACCGATTTCGGTTTGCGCTTGGCTCCCACAAATGAACGGACATCCCACAGCAACACTCCAGCGGCCAGCACCAGCAGCGCATAGATGATCCCGACATGGCCAACCTTGAAGACATAGAGGTCGAGCGCGGCGACGGCGATGGAAAGCGCCAGCGGCATCATCCAGCCCTGACGCCAGATTGGTGTAGTCGCCGCGATCAACAGCAACAAGAAGCCGGGCAGCAGGAACAATTGGCCCTCTTGCTGGCCGATCAGTTGCCGGTCTGTTTCCGCGGTGATGATGACCTTGATGAAGGGGGCTGCGAACAACGCCGCTCCGATTGCCGCGATGATCCAGCGGGTAAAGCTGGTCGTCGCCTCTGCGGCCAGGTGCTGGCGGACGGTTTCGTCGTATTTGCGCGAAAAGTAGTCGGCCAGCAGTTTCTTGATTTCGCGATCGCTCGGGGCACGGCTGGCAGCAACACCTGGATCGTTGGCCGCAGCCTTGATAGCGGCATCAGGTGGTGGTTTGCCGGCCGGGGGGATGAAGTCTTTTGTCATGCCAAAGCGTTTCCACAAAATACGCAACCCAACGTCCCCTCGTTGGGGCATAGCACGCCGGGAGCGGCACAACAGGGCCGCCAAACCAAATCGGTGAACCGGGCGGGCAATATCACTGAACGGTGTGTTCGCAACGCCTCAGATGCAGCGCCCGCCATCGACTTCAAGGGCCACCCCGGTAATGAACTGCGATGACGGTTCGGCCAGAAACACCGCGGCATTTGCGATGTCAGCGGGGCGCGACATGCGCCCCAACGGGATCGTTGATATGAACTTTTGCCGGTTTTCCGGGGTGTCGGGCACGCCCATGAACGATTCCAGCATACCGGTTTCGCCAATCACCGGGTTGATGGCATTGACCCGGATGTTTTTTGCCGCGAGTTCGGCTGCCAGAGACTTGGTTAGCGTGATAACGGCGCCCTTGGAGCCATTGTACCATGTAAGGCCCGGCCTTGGCCGGATGCCCGCAGTCGATGCGGTGTTGACGAACACCCCGCCGCCGCGCTTTTCCATTTCCGGCACGGCGGCCAGAACCGTCAGATAGATCGACTTCACATTGACCGCGTAAATGAGGTCGAATTCGGCTTCGCTCACCTCAAGCGCCGGTTTGTTGTTGTGTGTCACCCCGGCGTTATTCACGACGATATCAAGACCGCCGAAATGCTGAACCGTTTCGGCCACCATCGCTTCGACATCGCTGCGCTGTGTGACATCGGCCTTGATCGCGACAGTATTCCCCCCAATCGCCTCAGAGACCGCGCCAGCCCCTTGCCCATCAAGGTCGGCGACCACAACGCTTGCCCCTTCGCGCGCATAGGCTTCCGCAATTCCCCGCCCGAAGCCGGAAGCAGCCCCCGTTACGATGGCGATCTTATTTTCCAGCCGTCCCATAACCGCCCACCTCATCGGCTGCCAGCAATCCTGGAGGTCTCATCGATGCCCCTGCATCGGGATCTGTCCGTTTTGCAGCGCCGCCATTTCCGCCCGGTAGGGGCTCGCCCGATAGCTGCCCAACACATGCACCTGGGTCGAAAAGAACGACAGTTCCTCAAGCGCCAACTGCACCATGCGCTCGGCTGGATGCCCTTCGACGTCGGCAAAGAACATCGTTGCGTTGAAAGTCCCCTCAGGTTGGTAACTTTCCAGCTTGGTCATGTTGACGCCGTTGGTCGCAAAACCGCCAAGCGCCTTGTAGAGCGCAGCAGGAACATTGCGGACCCGGAAAAAGAACGTCGTGATGATGGGACCTTCATCGGGTTCTGCGTCGTCTGGCTGATTGGCCAGAATGACGAACCGCGTCGTGTTGTGAACCTCATCCTCAACATCGCTCTTGAGGATTTCCAGACCATAGATTTCTGCGGCCAAGTCCGGGGCGATGGCAGCCTGGGTGTGGTCGCTGCCCTCCGCGACAAGCCGCGCTGAACCAGCCGTATCGGCTTCCGGTATCGGCCTGAGGCCTAGCTTGCGCAGCGTGTTGCGGCATTGCCCCAGCGCTTGCGTGTGGCTCATGACCGTCTTGATTTCGCTCAAGCTTGTTCCTGGCTTGACCAGCAATTGGTGGCGCACGCGCAGGAAATGCTCTCCAACGATATAAAGTTCGGCATCAGGCAGGAGATGGTGGATGTCGGCAACCCGCCCGGCGACCGAGTTCTCGATCGGGATCATGGCGTAAGTCGCACCACCTGAATGCACCGCAGCGATTGTGTCCTCGAATGTCGGGCACGCCACTGCCTCCATCTCAGGAAAGGCTTGCGAACAGGCAACGTGCGAGTTGGCTCCAGGCTCTCCCTGGAAAACGACGCGCTCGCCCGGCCGCGAACCAAGGTGCGAGCGGCTTTCGATTGGGGCATCCGGTTTGGGCGATGAAGGATTGCCCTTGTCGAATTTCGGATCGGCGGACTTGGTCATCAGGTTTCCAGCGGCATGGCGCCAACGGGCCTATTCATTAGGCCGGAAGGCAGTTGGCAGTTTTTAAAAATAGCAATCTGGACGGGCGAGGTAGGAGCGCGGAGCGCGCAAAATTCAGATTGGTCGCTCACTCAGGCCCCGCCCGCTGGGCAAAGGCTTCCCGCGCGCGCTCAAGATCGGCGGGAGTATCGACACCCAGTGGAACAGTGTCAACGATGGCGACGTCGATGCGCATGCCATCTTCCAGCGCCCGCAGTTGTTCCAGCTTTTCGCGCATTTCCAACGGCGATGGCTTCAGCGTCACAAAGCGTTCAAGCGCCGTTCGCCGGTAGGCATAAATGCCGATGTGGTGATAAAGCGGTCCATCGCCGAATGGCGCGGTCGCGCGCGTGAAGTAGAGCGCCCTGAGCACGTCTGGGTTCTGGCACGGCGTGCCGACAACCTTGACAACATTGGGGTTTTCGCGTTCCGCGTCGTCGTGGATCTGGGCTGCCAGTGTCGCAATACCCGGACCTTCCAGCGTCGCAAGACCCGGACCGTCCTGCATCAGCGGTTCCAGGCAGGCCTGAACCAATCTCGGTTCCAGCGTCGGCAGGTCGCCTTGCAGGTTGACGATAAAGTCGGCAAGCCCGTCGGGATCGACCTTGTTGATGGCTTCAAACACCCGGTCCGACCCAGAAGCGTGATCCTTGCGCGTCATCACCGCTTCGCCGCCGGCTTTGGCGATGGCCGCCGCGATTTCTTCTGCGTCCGTTGCAACCACAACCCGTCCACGCTCTGCCGCATGTGCCTGCCGCCAGACATGCACGATCATCGGCTCTCCGCCGATTTCCTGCATTGGTTTTCCCGGCAGCCTCGTGGCCTCCATCCGGGCCGGAATGACAATAAGTACGTTGTTCAAGTCGTGCCCCTTAGTCGAAGGTGACATTTGGTCTCGCCAATAAGGGGTGTTAGATGGCTGAGCGGTGTGTTGCAAGGTAGTTGGAAAAGCTTATAGACCGATACCTGACATCCTGAACCGGCTTCCGCTGTCATAACGCGACACGTCAGAAGCAATAATCCGAAGCATTTGGGGCCCGACACGAACATGGATTCCTTCGAGCTAAATAAAATCGCCGGCGGCGTGATCGCAGCACTGCTTGTCATCGTTGGCACTAAAACGATCATAGAAACGTCGAATTCGGGCCATGGCGGCCACGGAGACCATGCAGCGGTTGGCTATGTGCTGCCCAAGCCGGAAGCCGATGGCGACGGCCATGGCAAGTCCGCGAAAGCCGGGGCCCCTGCCGCTGCCGCGTTCGATGCAACCAAAGTTGCAGCTCTCGTTGGCGCTGCCGATGTTGCCAGCGGCGAAAAGCTGTTCAAGAAGTGCAAGGCTTGCCATACCGCCGATAAAGGTGGAGCCAATAAGGTTGGCCCCAATCTGTTTGGTGTCGTCGACCGCGCCAAGGGCGGCGTTGATGGTTTTGGCTACTCGGATGCCTTGAAGGCGAAAGGCGGGGTCTGGGATGCGGAGGCGCTGGTTGCCTTCCTGCACAAGCCTAAAGAGTACATTCCCGGAACGAAAATGGTCTTTAAGGGCTTCAAGAAAGATGCCGAGCTGGCCGATATCACAGCTTACCTCGCCTCTCTGAAGTAACGTAGGGATCGCTCGGTTTCGTTGTTTCAAGCCGCGAATTCGTTGCAAATCATCCGACCAGCATAAAAAAACCCGCCCTCGCTGGCGGGTTTTTTTGCTCCATGGCCGGACAAATGCCTCATTCGGTCTGGTTCTCTGGCCGCAAAAATTGTCCGGTGGCTGTCAGAAGGGCGGGTTAAGAACGTTTAACTACCCACCGAGCCTAAGCCCGGTTATGAGGGTAACAGCCAAAACACGCCAGGAACTCCGCGCAACCGGTCGCCAAAGCGTCCGTAAAGGGGCTGTTGGCACCAAGCAACGACCAGGAGAACCGTGAATGAGCCGTTCCGCCGCCCGAATGATCGCCGCCATAGCGCTTTGCCTGACGGGCGCCGTGACGACCTTTCACCCAGGCGGCCTGAGCGCTGAAGAACAAAAGCGTCACCATGCGCTCTCGCTGATCGGCAAACCCCAATACGCCCCCGACTTCAAGCACTTCGACTGGGTCAATCCCGACGCCCCCAAAGGCGGTACAGTCCGCGTGGCCGCCTTCGGATCATTCGATTCGCTCAATCCGTTCTCAATCAAGGGAGAGGTGGCAGCCGGCGTTCAAAGCCTGATTTACGATACCCTGATGGCAACCAGCCTGGATGAGCCCTCGACCGAGTATGGGCTCATTGCCGAGTGGGCTTCCTTTCCCGACGACTATTCGTCCGTCACCTTTCAGCTTCGCGAAAGCGCCCGCTTCCATGACGGCAAGCCGATTACCGTGGAAGATGTGATCTTCTCACTTCAAGCGCTGAAGAAGGCCCACCCCCTCTACAACCTCTATTACAAAAACGTCACCGGCGCCCAAAAGACCGGCGATCGGCAAGTGACCTTCACCTTCGACATGAAGGGCAATCGCGAACTGCCCCAGATCCTGGGCCAGTTGGCGGTTCTGCCCAAGCACTTCTGGGACGCGAAGGATGCCAAGGGCAAGCCTCGCGACCCAGCCGAAAGTTCCAAGGAAATCCCGGTCGGTTCCGGACCATATAAGATCGCCGACGTCGAGATGGGCCGCAGCGTCACCTTTCAGCGCGATGAAAACTACTGGGCGAAGGATTTGCCCGTCACCCGCGGCTTCTACAACATCGACAAGGTGCAATATTCCTACTACCGCGACATGACGCCGGCATTCGAAGGCTTCTTGTCGGGTCAATTCGATTTCTGGGGTGAATCGAGCGCCAACCGCTGGGCGACCCGCTATGGCACCAAGGCCGTCAAGAGTGGCCTGATCAAGAAGGAAAAGCTGCCCCATGGCCGCGTCGCCCCCATGCAGGCATTCGTCTTCAACACCCGCCTTGAGCGCTTCAAGGACCCACGTGTCCGTCAGGCCTTCAACCTCGCCTTCAACTTCGAGAAGCTGAACAAGTCGCTGTTCTACGATATGTACGTGCGCGTCGGCAGCTACTTCGACAACTCAGAGCTGGCCGCCAAAGGTCTGCCTGAAGGCCGCGAACTGGAGATATTGCAAAAGTTCAAGGACCGCCTGCCACCTGAGGTCTTCACCACCGAATGGAAGAACCCCAAAAACGAAAAGCCCGGCGACTTCCGCAAAAACCTTCGCAAGGCGATTGGCCTTCTAGCTGAGGCCGGATGGACGCTGAAAGACGGCATACTACAAAACGCCAAGGGCGAGCGTTTCACCGTTGAATTCCTGATCGATCAGGAAATCTGGAAACGTATCGTGCTCAGCTATGCCGAGAACCTGAAAAAGATCGGCATCGAAGCCACCGCACGCCTGGTCGATTCCGCCCAGTACCAGCGCCGCAAGGAGAAGTTCAACTTCGATATCATCGTCGGCAGCTTCAGCCAGTCCCACTCGCCGGGCAACGAACAGCGCGAATTCTGGGGTTCGGCGGCCGCCGACAAGAACGGGTCTCGCAACGTCATCGGTATCAAGAATCCCGTGATTGACGAACTGATTGAAATCCTGGTGCAGGCCCAGAACCGGGAAGAGGTGATTGCTGCCACCAAGGCCCTCGATCGTGCGCTGCTTTGGAACCACTACGTCGTACCGCAATGGCATCTGCCTTTCGTCCGGCTGGCCGCCTGGGACATCTTTGGCCGGCCATCAAAGCTGCCGTCCCAATCGCCAGCCTCCGTCATCTCGGTCTGGTGGATCGATAAGGACAAGGCAGCCAAATTAAAGTCGCAACGCGGAATGTAGCAGGGTTGGTAAATTCGGCGGTCGGCCATTTGGCCGGCTGGGCTTGGCCGATCAAGAGATCTGCCAATTCCGGGCAACACGACGCTCAAGCCGCCATGTCGACCTTCCTTTGAAACGCAAGCAAGCGAGCACGAATGAAGCCAACAATACTTTCCCAAACCGTTTGCATGACGCTCGCCGTAGCGATTCTGGCGTTCACCTTCGTGACATCCGGCAAGGTGCACGCTTCAGAAGCCTCACACGGGTTGGCTGCCTTCGACGAACTCAAATACCCTGCCGACTTCCCCCACTTCGACTACGTCAACCCCGACGCTCCCAAGGGCGGCCGCCTGTCGATGATCGGCTCAGCGGGCAAAATCACCTTCGACAGCTTCAATGATTTCATCCTCACCGGCGATACCGCCCAGGGCCTCTCCTACATCTACGATTCGTTGATGGTTCGCGCCTACGACGAACCTGATGCCGTCTATGGTCTGATCGCCAAGAGCGCCGTGCTTGCCGACGACAAGATGTCGGTTACCTTCAAGTTGCGCGATGAGGCCCGGTTTGCTGACGGTTCGCCCGTCACCGCCGCTGATGTCGTGTTCTCGTTTCAATCGCTGAAAGAAAAGGGCCATCCCAATTACCGCTTCCAGCTTCGCGACGTCACCAAGGCCGAGGCCCTCGACCCACTGACCGTCCGCTATCAGTTTACCGGCAAGCTGGTCCGCGACCTGCCGCTCATCGTTGCAACTTTGCCCGTGCTGCCGAAAGCCTTCTACGACAAGCAGCCGTTTGAAGAGACCTGGCTGGTGCCTCCGCTGGGCTCCGGGCCCTATGAAATCGCCAGTTTCAATCCGGGCACCTACGTCACTTATCGCCGCCGCGAAGACTATTGGGCCAAGGATCTGCCGGTTAACCGCGGCCACTATAACTTCGACGAATTGCGCTACGAATATTATCGCGACCGTACCGCTGAGCTGCAGAACCTGCTCAACGGCACCTTCGATCTTCGCGAGGAATTCACATCGGTGAACTGGGCGACCGGATACAACGTGCCTGCCGTCAACGATGGCCGAATTCTGCGCTCAACCCTGCCCGATGCCACACCTTCGGGCGCCCAGGGCTTCCTGCTCAACACCCGACGGGAAAAGTTCAAGGATCCACGCGTCAGGAAAGCGCTCGACTACGCCTTCAACTTTGAATGGACCAACAAGAACCTGTTCTACGGTCTGTATAAACGCACCGCGAGCTTCTTTGAGAACTCAGACATGAAGGCCAACGGTAAGCCTGGCCCTGAGGAACTGGCCCTGCTTGAACCGTTTCGCGACAAGCTCCCTCCAGAGGTTTTCGGCGAACCCTACACCCCGCCCGTCTCAAGCGACCGCGGGCAAGACCGCAAGAGCCTGCGTGAAGCCGACCGCCTGTTCAATGAAGCCGGCTGGACGGTGAAGAACGGCAAGCGGGTAAACGCCAAGGGCGAACAACTGACCATCGAGTTTCTCACCTTCTTGAAGTCCTTCATCCGCATCATCAATCCCTATATCTCGACGCTGAAGCGGCTTGGCGTCGAGGCAACCGTCCGCCTCGTCGATGCCCCCCAGTACGAACGCCGCGTCAAATCCTTCGACTTCGACATCACCACGCGGCGCTACGTGCTGCGTCTGACGCCCGGCGTCGAAATGAAGAACTACTGGAGTTCATCATCCGCCAACGTTGATGGCAGCCTGAATCTGGCTGGGATTTCCGATCCGGTTATTGACGCGCTGATAGACAAAGCCCTGGCGGCTAAGAGCCGCGCCGAGTTGGTAACGGCGACGCGTGCTATCGACCGCGTGCTCAGGGCTGGACATTATTGGGTGCCGCACTGGTATAAGTCGGCCCACAACATGGCCTTCTGGAACAAGTTCTCATGGCCGCAAACAAAACCGAAATATGACCGGGGCATTATCGCGACTTGGTGGTATGACGCTGACAAGGCCGCTAAGTTGAACCGCTAGGGGGTGATCGTTTCAGGTGGGCACACGTTTGTGACCGGCTGAAGCGTGAAACACTCCCTTCATCAAGCACTTCGAGTACGTCTGAAACAAGTTGACTTAATCATCGGGTCGAAGACGCACTCTCAACAACAAAAGACCTCATAGCCCAAACATGGCCGCATACCTCCTCAAACGATTGTTGCTGATCCTGCCGACCCTGTTCGGCATCATGCTGATCAGTTTCATCGTCATCCAGTTCGCACCCGGCGGACCGGTGGAGCGCGTCATCGCCCAGCTACAGGGCCACGATGCCTCAATGACCGGGCGCATTTCGGGAGCCGGCGGCGATGGGCTGGGGGGAGGGACTGGTGCGCAAACCGGCCAGGGGTCCGCGGAGGCAGCCGGATCGAAATACCGTGGCGCCCAGGGCCTCGACCCCGAATTCATCAAGAGTCTGGAAAAGCAGTTCGGCTTCGACAAGCCCGCTCATGAGCGCTTTGCGTTAATGATGTGGAACTACATAACCTTCGATTTCGGCACCAGTTACTTCCGCTCAACATCCGTCCTCGATCTCATCGCCGAAAAGCTCCCCGTCTCCATTTCGCTCGGGCTATGGATGACGCTTTTGACGTACATGATTTCGATCCCACTGGGCATCCGCAAGGCCGTCCACGATGGCGAACGCTTCGATGTCTGGACGTCGGGCGCCTTGGTCGTCGGCTATGCAGTCCCCGGCTTCCTTGTCGCGGTACTGCTGCTCGTGGTGTTTGCCGGATCCTCGTTTTTCCAGTGGTTTCCCTCGCGCGACATCATTTCCGAACGCTTCCAGGACTTCACATATCTGCAATGCGCAACGTCGGTCAGTTGCGTGATGGATTATTTCTGGCACCTCACCCTGCCATTGACTGCCCTGGCGCTGGGCGCGTTTACAACCATCACGTTCCTGACCAAGAACTCCTTCCTTGATGAGATCCGCAAGCAGTATGTCCTGACCGCGCGTGCCAAGGGTCTCGACCAGAACCAGGTGCTCTACGGTCATATCTTCCGCAACGCCATGCTGCTGATAATTGCCGGCTTCCCAGGTGCCTTCATCCATGCCTTCTTCACCGGTTCCCTGCTGATCGAAACGATCTTCTCGCTCGATGGGTTGGGCCTGTTGGCCTTCGAATCCATCGACAAGCGCGACTATCCCGTGGTCTTCGCGACGCTCTACATCTTCTCGCTTTTGGGCCTGGTCGTGAACCTGATCTCCGATTTCGTCTACACGCTGGTCGATCCGCGCATCGACTTCGAAAGCCGGGAGGTCTAGGCGATGGATGCACGCATCGACGAAGATCCCGGCAACTCTGCAAGATCAAAGCAAGCCGCCCGAAAGCAGGCATCTGCCCCTGAAGCTGTCCAAAAAGCCGGTGTTCCGCCAGCCGGGCGGCTTTTGAGCCGGCTTGAGTTATCGCCGATCAATCAGCGCCGTTGGGACAACTTCAAGGCCAACCGCCGCGGATACTGGAGCCTCTGGATCTTCCTGGCGCTTTTCGGCGTATCGCTGTTTGCCGAATTCGTCGCCAACGATCGCCCGCTTGTGGTTTCCTACAAGGGCGAGATGCTGTTCCCGGTTCTGATCGATTATCCAGAATCCAAGTTCGGTGGTTTCCTTGCTGTCACCGACTACCACGACCCAGTCAACGCCGACGAGATCAACGCCAATGGTTGGATGATCTGGCCGCCCATCCGCTATTCCTACACTTCGATCAACCAGGACTACCCCGGCCGCCAGGGCGACAACGGCTTGTGCCTGGGCTATCCCGCGCCCCCACCTTGGGCCTCATCGCAAGCCTACTGCGATGCCCCGCCAGACCAGATGGAACGCTTCAGTAATCTGGGAAATACCAATTGGCTGGGCCTCGATAATCAGGGCCGCGATGTCTTGGCGCGCGTCATATACGGTTTCAGGGTGTCGGTCATCTTCGGCCTCCTGCTGACCATCTTCGCCTCCATCATCGGAGTCACTGCAGGCGCCATCCAGGGCTACTTCGGCGGTTGGACCGACCTGATATTCCAGCGCTTCCTGGAGATCTGGTCCTCGATTCCTTCGCTGTTCGTCCTCATCATTATTTCATCGGTCCTGGTGCCCGGGTTCTGGACGCTGTTGTTCGTGTTGTTGCTCTTCCAGTGGGTTTCGTTGGTGGGCGTCGTGCGCGCAGAGTTCCTGCGCGGGCGCAACTTCGAATACATCACCGCAGCACGCGCGCTTGGCTTGAGCGACCGTACGATCATGTGGAAGCACCTATTGCCCAACGCCATGGTCGCAACCCTGACGTTCCTGCCCTTCCAGTTGTCAGGATCGATCTCCGCGCTGACGGCGCTCGACTTCCTCGGCCTCGGCCTGCCACCAGGGTCGGCTTCACTGGGCGAACTGTTGCTGCAAGGCAAAAAGCACCTGGAAGCCCCCTGGCTTGGTCTCACCGGGTTCTTCGCGCTGGCGATCATGTTGTCGTTGTTGATTTTCATCGGTGAGGCGGTGCGTGACGCCCTCGATCCACGCAAGACCTTCAAGTAGGGGCAAAGGAAACGATGACCACCTTCGAAACCCTGCTGCAAGCCCGCAACCTGTCGGTCGCCTTTTCGCAAGGCGGCCGCACGACGCTGGCTGCCGACCGGGTCAACTTCAAGATCGGCCGCGGCGAGACGGTGGCGTTGGTCGGTGAATCCGGATCGGGAAAAACCGTCTCCGCGCTGTCGATCCTGAAACTTCTGCCCTACCCGTCTGCCTCCCACCCCACCGGTGAAATCTTCTACCAGGGCCGCAATCTGTTGAATGCGCCCAAAGATGATCTGCGCGAGATCCGCGGCAGCCGCATTTCGATGATCTTCCAGGAACCGATGACGTCGCTCAACCCGCTGCACACGATTGAGCGTCAGGTCGGCGAAGTGCTCAAGGTTCATCGCGGCCTTGACGATGACGCAACCCGGGCCCGCGTCCTGGAACTGCTGCACAAGGTTGGCATCCGCGACCCAGAGCGCCGTCTTGGCGCCTTCCCGCATGAGCTTTCCGGCGGCCAGCGGCAGCGCGTCATGATCGCCATGGCGCTTGCCAACGAGCCAGACCTGTTGATTGCCGATGAACCAACGACGGCCCTCGATGTCACCATCCAGGCCCAGATCCTCGAACTTCTCAAAGACCTGAGCCGCGAAATGGGCATGGCCATGCTGCTGATCACCCACGACCTGGGCATCGTCCGCAAAATGGCCCGCCGGGTCTACGTGATGAAGTCGGGAAAGATCGTCGAGGACGGCCATACCGAGACAATCTTCCAAGAGCCCCAGCACCCGTATACGCAGCACCTCCTGGCCGCCGAACCCAAGGGTGAGCCCAGCCCTTATGAAGCCTCAGCACCAATTGTCCTGAAGACTGACCACTTGAAGGTCTGGTTTCCCATCAAGACCGGTTTGCTCAAGCGAACCACCGATCACGTCAAGGCGGTCGATGGCGTCTCGCTGGAATTGCGCAAGGGCCAGACGCTGGGCGTCGTCGGTGAATCAGGATCGGGAAAGACCACCCTCGGTTTGGCGCTACTGCGGCTGATCTCATCGAACGGCCCCATAATCTATATGGGCAACCGCATCGATTCTCATTCCGCCCGCACCATGCGTCCGCTGCGCAAGGAAATGCAGATCGTCTTCCAGGACCCCTACGGATCGTTGTCGCCGCGCCTTGCCGTCGGCCAGATCATTGAGGAAGGGCTGATCATCCAGAACCCCGCCCTGACCTATCACGAACGCCGCGAGCGGGTTGGTCGGGCTCTTGTCGAAGTCGGACTTGAAGCTGAGGCCCAGGACCGCTATCCGCATGAGTTTTCAGGCGGCCAGCGCCAGCGGATCGCCATCGCGCGGGCCATGGTCCTGGAACCGAAATTCATCATGCTGGATGAGCCCACCAGCGCCCTCGACATGAGCGTCCAGGCACAAATCGTCGACCTTTTGCGCGACCTTCAGGCCAAGCGCGACCTCGCCTATCTGTTTATCAGCCATGACCTGCGGGTTGTTCGCGCGCTGTGCAACTACGTCATCGTCATGCGCAACGGCAAGGTCGTGGAAGAAGGCCCATCGGCTCGGATCTTCAAGGCACCTCAGGAGGCCTACACCCAGGCCCTGTTGGCAGCCGCACTAAACCTTGAGGTCGCCGAAGTCGCCAAGGACGCACTCGATCTATCAGACGCGTAATCGCAGCTTGCTTGACCGCTGTTGTGTTCGCTGCGATCAGCCCCCCGGATTATCCCTGTCAGGACAATTGATAAGCAAAACTGTTGTTTCGCAGCCCCTGTGAGAAAGGCGGGTCAGACATTTGTCTAATCGGCCCGCCTCGCATATGGTTGCGCCGCATCGTCCGGGTGCGGATAAGGTGGTGTGCGCATTCGCCTGGACATTTTCAGATTTCCAACGTCTCCAAAGAGAGGTCGAGAACAAATGGGTATGCTCACAGAATTCCGCGAATTCGCCGTCAAGGGCAACATGGTCGACATGGCCGTCGGCATCATCATCGGCGGCGCTTTCGGTACGATCGTCAAATCGCTCGTCACGGACGTCATCATGCCGCCCATCGGCCTGGCCATGGGCGGGGTCGATTTCTCCGACATCAAGCTGACACTTGCAGAAGCCGTCGGCGATAAAGAAGCCGTGACCATGAACATCGGCACGTTCATTAACAACGTCATCAGTTTCCTGATCGTGGCGTTCGCGGTCTTCATGTTGGTCAAGGCGGTAAACGCCATGCGCAAGCGGTTTGAAGAGGAAGAAGAAGCAGCTCCCGCAGCGCCAACGGCAACCGAAGCCCTCCTGGCCGAAATTCGCGACGAATTGAAAAAGCGCTAACCCGCCGAAACCCCCGCTGAAACCCGCTGCTGTCGGGTTTCAGCGGGCAGATGACGGCCGCAGCGAACGCCGCGACGAGCTCCCAAAGTTTTCAGTAGCGCTGTAGTTTGCTTTAGAATGATTTGAGAAATTCCAGATATACTTGGCCAAAATCATGGTGTGTCCAATTGGCTATGGCGCCGCAAACGGCCAATTCGCCCCATTGACCTAATCTGTCCCGAAGCGCAAAAGTCTTACCGCAGTTGTGAGACTAAGCGACCCATTATGGCAGTAAGCGGGTGGCTGGGCCGCCAAGAGCGGTTCCAATGCAACATGATTGCCCAAAGGCTTGGTGGGTTGAGACGACGCCGAGCACTACGAGAACCCGAATAGCACGGCAAGCATGAACCTCTATCTTCCCATCGCGGAAATGCCTGTGAATGTCCTGGTATTCCTGGGCATGGGGGGAGCGGTCGGATTCCTGTCGGGCATGTTCGGTGTCGGGGGCGGCTTCCTGATGACGCCGTTGCTGATCTTTTCCGGCATCCCGCCAGCCGTCGCCATAGGCACCGAGGCTGCCCAGATCGTGGCATCCTCGGTATCTGGCGCAATCGCCCAATATCAACGCCGCAACGTCGATATCAAGATGGGAATCGTCCTTCTCGTCGGCGGCATCGTGGGATCGGTTGTCGGCGTGCAATTGGTCAAGGAACTGCGCCAACTGGGACAGTTCGAATTGTTCGTGTCGCTGGCTTACGTCATCTTCCTGGGCATCATCGGCACCTTGATGATGATCGAAAGCCTGAACACGATCCGGAAGGTCCGCGCCGGCACTCCGGTTTCCGCCCGCCGTTCCGGCCAGCATAGCTGGATCCACGGCCTTCCTTTCAAGATGCGGTTCCATCGCTCCAAGCTCTACATCAGCGCTATCCCGCCGCTGCTGATCGGGGCCTTCGTCGGCTTGTTGGGCGCGATCATGGGCGTGGGCGGCGGCTTCATCATTGTGCCGGCGATGATCTACATATTACGCGTTCCAACCAACGTCGTGGTCGGCACCTCATTGTTTCAGATCTTGTTCGTCACTTCGGCGACAACGATCCTGCATGCGGTGCAGAACTATACTGTCGATATCGTGTTGGCCCTGATATTGATGGTCGGCGGCGTGATCGGCGCCCAGTTTGGCGCGGTCGCCGGCGAAAAGCTCAAAGGTGAACAATTGCGCTTCCTGCTGGCAGGGCTGGTTTTGCTGGTTTGCGTCCGTGTCGCCTGGAACCTCGTCGTCATGCCAGGTGAGCTTTATTCGATCGCCTCTCCGGTGGGAGGAGGACACTGATGGCCAGGAACCGCACTTTTTTCAGCGCCATGTCGGTCCGCATGCGCCGGCAGTTCAGCTTTCTGCTCCGCTCAATCCGCCAAACCAGACCCAGGCATATCCGCGCCGCACTGACCGGGCGAAACGCAATTTTTGCACTCGGTGCCGTTCTGACGGCCCTGGCAATCTGGTACTTCGAGATCGGCGGCAGCGTCGATCCCAAGACCGCGGCACTGCGCGAAGCCGGAGGGGCCGCGCCTGCCGAGATCGCCAAGGAAATGGCGCAGGATACTGATGGCGACAAGGCGGCGACCAGGAAGGCCGATCTTGAAGCGCCGCCCGTTTCGAAAGTGCCCGAAGCGCCAGATCCGAGCAGAAAAGCCAAGGATGCAGAGGCCCCCGTCTACGGGCCGCCAAGTCCAGCCGTAAAGATGCCCGGCTACGATGAAACCATCGAGATCGACGTTTCAACCCGCTCGGTCGGAATTACATCGGGCTTCACCGGCCAGAGAATCGTAATCTTTGGCGCCGTTCACAATTCGCTTCAGGTGTCTGCCGAGCAGGATCTTTACGATGTCGTCATCGTCGTTGAAGGCGTCAAGACACCATTGATCAGCCGGCGTAAATCGAACGTCGCCGGTCTTTGGATCAACACTCAGTCGGTACAATTCAAGAAGGTTCCCAGTTACTACACGATTTCCTCATCCCGACCGATCGAAGAAATCTCGACCCCTAAGGTGCTCAACGCCCACCAGATCGGATTCCGGCACGTACGCATTATTCCTGTCGCAGCCGATGAGGGAAAGTTGCCCAAAGAGCAATTGGCCAAGTTCCGGGAGGCCCTGGTTCGCCTGAAGGCCAGCGAGGGGCTTTATCAAAAGCACGAGAGGGGTGTCGATTTCATCGGCAAGTCGCTGTTTCGCACGACAATCGATTTGCCAGCCAACGTGCCTATCGGTCCGGTGGTCACCCGCGCCTACCTGTTCCGCGACGCCGAGTTGATTGCCAAGAACGCGGCCGGCGTCCAATTGCAGCGCCAGGGATTGGAGGCTTGGATGCACACGTTCGCCTTCGACTACCCGCTGTTCTACGGCCTGTTTGCGGTCGCCATGGCAGTCTCCGCCGGCCTCGCTGCCTCCGCCGTCTTCAGCCGCTCGGGGCATTAATCCTCCCGCAGAAGCCGGGTTGCGATGGGGTAAAGCCCTTCCTGGCCCAGCATCCAGATGGCAAAGCCCTCTCCGCCAAACAGCGGATCGAATGCTTCATCCAGAACGTTGAGCCCACCGGTGTATGAACCGAACGCCGGCAGGATCAACCGCAACCCATTGCCAATGAAGCACGGCCGGCGCAGTTTGAAACCGTCGCGCGAAATCTTGGCCGCCGGATGCAGATGCCCGGCTATCTCATGTGTTGTCCAGGCGCCTTCGGGCTCGTGGCGCAAGGTAATTCCGCCCACCGAGATCTTGGAAACAACGTACCCGCCAAGCCGCTCGCTGATGTCGGGATCGTGGTTGCCCACGACCCAGATCCACTCGCAAGCCTCCTGCATTGTCCTCAGCGCATTGAGATCCTTGTCGTTCATGCGCTCGGCCGCAGCGCTATCGTGAAAACTGTCGCCCAGTGCAATCACGGTTTCAGCGCCGAACCTGTCGATAACGCCTGCCAGTTGCGACAGCGTTTCTCGCGTATCGTAAGGCGGCAGGAATTGTCCGCCCTTGGCAAACGACGATCCCTTTTCCAGATGCAGGTCGGCGACGATCAGCGCCTTTTCTGCTGGCCAAAACAACGCCCCCGACATGTCGGCGACGAACGACTTGCCGCATACCGATACGTTTTGTTGTTGGAAGTCATTCAGCCCAAGTCTGTCCGGCTTCAGTTGAAGCATGCCCCCGTCTTTCCACGTCTAAGTCTGACCACACCTGAATCTTTCCACGTCTGATTCGTTTTAGGATCAATTGTCTACACGCTTGCGCTGCGAAGCAATTGGCAAGTCACCGCACCACCGGGCATTTGCCTCACTTGTTGCCCGCAGGTCCCTCGCCCATCGCCTCACCGATCAGGTCGAGAGCAGCATCCCGCAGCAGTCCTTCCCGACCCTGCTGCCCGACGATCTCGCGACCGATCTCCAGTAGTATCGGGACCGAAAGCGGTGAGACCCTGGAAAGTCGCCGGTAGCAGATCGCCCCACGGATGCGGCCCAGGAAATCGCCCAGCCGGCCAATATCCAAAAGCCCCGTCGCTGCATCCGCTCTTGCTGCTTCAAGTAGAATATGGCCCGGGTCGTGCTTCATCAGGACATCGTAGAGAAGGTCTGTCGACATCGTCACCTGTCGCCCGGACTTTTCCTTGCCCGGATGCCGTCGCTCGATAAGCCCGGAGATTACCGCGCAATGGCGAAAGGTCCGCTTCATCAAAATCGACTCTGTCAACCAGGCTTCAAGATCGTCGCCCAGCATATCGACCTCAAACAGCCGATCCAGCCTGATGCGGCCATCTTCGATCATTTCGCCCATGTCCCGCCGACCCCAGATCGACAAACCATAGTCGTTGGCAACGAACCCCATAGGCATCGCTTCCGCCCGTTCCAGTCGCCGTGTCAACAGCATGCCCAGCGTCTGATGGGCCAGCCTCCCTTCGAATGGATAGGCCACCAGATGAAACCGTTGCGCTTTTGGAAACGTTTCCACCAGCACTTCATTGGCGCCTGGAAGCGTCGAATACGCTTCCTGCAGGCCCAGCCATTCACCAACCGGTAACGGCAGTTGTTGCCAGGCTTCAGGGTCCTGCAGCATCGCCCGCACGCGCTTCGCCAGATGTGTGGAGAGCGGAAACTTACCCCCCACATAGCTGGGAACGATGGGGTCGCTGGCAACGGCGCGCGAAACAAACGCTTCGGTTTGCTTCAGGCCTTCGAAGCGAAGCGTTTCCCCGGCGAACACGAAAGCCTGTCCCGGCGTTAGCTGCTCAATGAAGCCCTCGTCAACCTCACCCAGCACCCGACCGCCGACCAGCGGTTTCTCAGCCCGCCCGCCCAAACTTCGCGCCGCGGCCGGTCCAACAGTCCGACCTTGCGCCGCGCCCGCTTTTCCCCGACGGCCCACCAGCCGCACCTTGATCATCGGCGTGTCGACGATGGTGCCTGCATTCATCCGGTAGCCTTGCGCGACCTTCGCATTGGCGATGCGCAGGCGGCCGTCCTCGGTCGGTCTCAGCTTCGCATAGCGCTCATAGGCCTTCAGCGCATAGCCCCCGGTCGAGACGAATTCGGTAACGCGGTCGAATGTCTTGCGGTCAACGAACGCATAAGGCGAAGCAGACCTGACTTCGTGGAACATCTGATCCGGATTGAAAGGGGCTTGGCAGGCCATCCCCAGTACGTGTTGGGCCAGAACGTCCAGGCCGCCGCTGCGCGACAACGCAACATCCTGGACACCGGCGTGTGCCGCTTCAAGAGCCGCCTGACATTCAAGCACCTCAAACCGGTTGCCCGGAACCAGCAGCGCCCGGCTTGGCTCATCGAGCCGGTGGTTCGAGCGCCCGATCCGCTGCAACAGCCGGCTCGATCCCTTCGGAGCCCCAACGTGGATCACCAGGTCGACATCGCCCCAGTCAATCCCCAGGTCGAGCGTTGAAGTTGCCACCACGCCATCCAACGCCCCCTTCGCCATGGCCGCCTCGACCTTGCGGCGTTGGTTGATATCAAGCGAGCCGTGGTGCAGGGCAATCCGCAAGTCCTTGTCGTTGATCCGCCAGAGCTCCTGGAAAGTCAGCTCCGCCTGCATCCGTGTGTTGACGAAAATAAGCGTCAGGTTATGGCGATCGATCGCCTCATAGACCCCCTGCATCGCATAGCGCGCCGAATGGCCCGACCACGGAGCCGGCTCATCAACTTCCAGGATTGAAATTTCCGGCTTCGCCCCGCCCTGGGCGAAGACCACATCGGCCATCGCCACCTGCAAATCGGGTTCATCCTGGCCGACAAGATAGGCCCGCAACTCGCTGGGGCGCGCCACCGTCGCCGATAATCCTATCGTTATCAGATCAGGTGCAAGCGATCGCAACCGCGCCAGATCGAGACTCAATAAATCGCCGCGCTTGGAACCCGATATGGCGTGCAACTCATCCAAAATTACCGTGCGCACGTCGGCAAACAGAAAAGACGCATCGGGATGAGCCAGAAGCAATGCCACCTGTTCGGGCGTCGTAAGCAGGATTTGCGGCGGCTTGACCCGCTGGCGGGACCGTCGGCCAACCGGCGTATCGCCGGTTCGGGTTTCGCAAGCGATCTTCAGCCCCATTTCCCGTATCGGCGCTCCAAGGTTGCGTGCGACATCCACACTCAGGGCCTTCAGAGGCGAAATATAAAGGGTGTGCAACCCAGCGCCTTGGCCGGCACCTTGAACGTCCGTCTTTTGCCGGCCAGACAACTCCACGAGGCTGGGCAAAAAACCCGCCAAGGTCTTGCCGGCCCCTGTCGGTGCAATCAATAGCGTCGGGTCGCGTGATTTCACCCGTTCCAGCAATGCGATCTGATGCGCCCGGGGCTGCCATCCACGCGATTGAAACCAGTCGGCAAACTTAGCTGGCAGTAACCCGTTGGTACCGCCGCCGCACCCAGTCGACCGGCTGCCCGGCCCCCGGGCTTTCACTTTGGCTGTTCTTTTGCCCGGTTTACCAGCAGGGTTGTTGTCTTTTGCCATGCTGCGAACTTGGTTCCCGTTTGTGATCGCAATAGAGCCAACCCAGCTCAGCCCTCGCCACACTTGGCCTGCTATGCTAAACGGCCAGCCGGCTATTCGCCATCAGGCAGTTCTGAAAGGGCCATACATGGATCGCAATACGCTCATCGGCGGCAATCCGCTCGGTGTTGCCATTCGCCTGGCGCTGATATCGATTGTTGTCGGCATTATCCTGTCGGCTTTGGGGATCACCCCGCGCAATCTGTTTTATCACCTCGAAATCCTGGCGCGCAGGCTCTACGACCTGGGCTTTGGTGTGTTCGAGAACATCTTGGGATATTTGATCCTGGGTGCGGTCGTCGTCGTGCCGATCTGGATCATCGCGCGCGTTTTCGGTGTCGTCAGCGGTTCGAAACCCTCAGGCGACAAGGACACCTGACCAGTCTTACGATAGCGGTTGCTCTGCCCAATGCGCGGCCCGCCGTCCACTAAGCTGGGCGATATTGTCAATGCCGGCTTCCTGGCATGCCGCCTCCAGATGCGCCCGAACCCGGCCGATCAGCGGCCAGCCCTCATAGATCAGGCCGGTATAGATCTGTATCAGCCGCGCACCGGCTTCGATCTTGGCCAGCGCCGTCTCACCGCTATCGATACCGCCGATGCCGATCAGCGGAATGGCGCCACCTGTCGCCTGATGCACCCGCCCCAACATGGCCGTTGCCCGGTTGAACAGCGGCCGGCCCGATAGTCCGCCAGCCTGCCGCGCCATCTCACCGCTGATACCGGGGCGCGAAATCGTCGTGTTTGAGACCGCAATCCCATCGACGCTGTGCGCTACCAGCCGCTCGCAGATCGGTCCGATATCCTCTTCAGCGATATCGGGCGCGATCTTGACAATGATCGGCCGCTTCGCCAGCCCCTTCTCGACCAGCCTCAACCGCGCTGCCATCAGCTTGCCCACCAGTTCATCCAGCGCTTCTGGCGCTTGCAGATCGCGCAGTCCCGGCGTGTTGGGTGAGGAAATATTGACCGTGAAGTAGCTTGCCACGTCGTTGAACGTTTCAAGTCCGCTCACATAGTCGCCGACCCGGTCGCTGGCATCCTTGTTGGCGCCGATGTTGACGCCCACGATGCCCCCGCGCCGGCCTCGCCCGGCAAGCCGCCGGTGCGCTGCTTCATGCCCGCCGTTATTGAAGCCCAGCCGGTTGATAACAGCCCGCTTTTCAACCAGCCTGAAGATCCGCGGACTGGGGTTGCCCGGCTGCGGCTTCGGCGTCAGCGTCCCCACTTCGGCAAAACCGCAGCCGATCTCCAGCAACGCATCCGGCACCCGGGCGTCTTTATCGAAGCCGGCGGCGACCCCGATCGGATTGGGAAAATCGAGCCCGAACAGCTTTTGATGCAAAGCACGGCTGCCGGCATGCGCTTGTCGCGGATGAATCCCCAGTTCAAGCGCCCGCAACGCCATTTCATGTGCATCTTCAGGCGGCAGCGATAGCAGCACCGGCTGTGCGATCTTCATTAATCCGCCCAGCATCAGGACAGTCCCTCGGGAAGTACGGGCAGGCCGTCCCCGTCCAGTTCGAGTTGATGGACGCTGGCAGCGGCTTTGGCTGGAAGAGCGGCGTAAAGGTGGGGAAACAGATCGCCGCCGCGCGAGGCTTCCCACTTCAATGCGTCACCAAGATCGCTGCATTGAAACCCGACGAGCACGAGGTCACTGCGTCCCCGGAAATACTTCGCCGCGGTTCCAGCCAGTTGATGGGCCGCAGACAGATGAATGAAACCGTCCCGAATATCGTCGGCCGAGCCGGCGAACGCCCCGCTCTCAACGGCGCCCTCCCAATCGGATCGGTCGAGGAGTTTGTAGACGGTGGTGGATTTATCGACGGTTGGATTGCTCAACTTTGACTCGTAATTTCTGGGTGTCGATGCCGTGACGAAGCGTGTCATTTGAGACAGTTGCCAACCCGCACCAATCACCCGAACGTTCTCCTTCGGCTGGCCGGGTTCGGGGGCATGGAGACGCCCCGCGACACTGTCAATTAGTACTACCGGCCAATTCTCTGAAACGAAAGGTATTCTCCGAAGTCGGCCGTAATGCCAAAGGTTAATTCGTGTTAGGCGTCGTTTTGTATACGAAATAATCGGTCGCAGCGTCCAAAAGCGCCGTTGAAAACTGGGAACCTACCCAGGAAGAGTTGTTCATGTTCAAGCCGCTTCCAACCTCGTCCAAATCCGTCAGCCAATTGTTCCGCGATAAAGAGCGGTTCTCGGTCCCCAACTATCAGCGGCCCTACTCCTGGAGCGTCGATGAGGCCGCCCAACTGCTGGAAGACATTTCCATCGCCGCAGGGATCGATGAGGGCCATCCAATCGAGGATGATTACTTTCTGGGCGCCATTTTGCTGCTGAATCCCGACGGTTCTGGTGGCGGTAGAAAGTCAGTGGCCGCCGCTTCCGATTCGGAAGAATTTGAAATTGTCGACGGCCAGCAACGCCTTGTAACACTGACAATTCTGGCCTGCGTCCTGCGTGATTCCATGCCAGGCGAGCCGCAATCGATGCGATTGCATGAACAGGTCCACCTGGCCACGCCAAAGGGCGATGCCGACGACAAATCGTTCCGGATCAACCTGTCAGGCTCCGATCGCGAATTCATGGCAACCTATGTCCAAGCCCCCGGCAGCTTCAAGCTTCAGCCCGGTGAGGACGACAAGCTAACCCCCGGGCAAAAGGCAATTCTGGCCGCCCGCGATCGCTTTGCTCTGGAACTTGAGGACTACTCGGTTGAACAACGCAAGGCGCTGTCGGGATATATTTGCGATAGCTGTCATTTTGTCGTTGTGGTCACCACCGAAATCGATCGGGCTCACCGCATTTTCATGGTCCTCAATGACCGCGGCCGGCCGCTGGATAAAAAGGACATTCTGAAGGCCGAAATCCTGCGCGCCGTCACGCCCGCCAGATCCCAGTGGGCCCACACTTTATGGCAAGAGACCGAACTGATGCTTGGCTCGGAAATGGAGAGCTTCTTAAGCCACGTGCGCACCGCTCACGGCTATCATCGGCTTCAGGCCATAGCCGGGGTGCGCCGTGTGGTCAACGACTGCGGCAGCGCAACCGCATTCATGCGCCAGGTCTTTGCGCCGCTCGCCGCAGCCTATGCATCAATTCTTTCCGCGCGTGAAAAAGAAGCGTCAATCCCGATGGTTTTGCGCCAGCCGCTCGTCAGCCTGTCGCGCCTGAATGGCCGCGAATGGTTGCCAGCAGCCATGCAGGTTTTAAACATGCAGGCGACCAGTGACGAGCTCAAAGCCCAATATCTGGTCAAGCTGGAGCGTGCCGCCTACCTGATGCGCCTTCTATGCCTGGGAGCAGGAAAACGCCAGACGAGGTTTGCCAAAATCTCCTCGATCCTGGCACTGCCCGAAATTCCAGAACCCGATGGCCTCTATGAGCCCTCAAAGGAGGAATTGCGCACCATCGCCTTCAACCTGCGCGATCTTCACTCGCGCAATGCGCCGGCCTGTAAAGCCTTGCTGATGCGGTTGAACGATGAACTCCAGCCCGACGCGATCCATCTCAATCCATCCCGGTATACCGTCGAACACGTGCTTCCCCAGCGCCCCAGGGCGGCGTCTGTCTGGCGTGAGTTGTTCCCCGACAGTGAACGCCGGGTTGACCTGACCGGTAGCCTTGGAAATCTCATTCTTGTCAGCCCGGCCGACAACGTGAAGGCTCGAAACGAGGAATACGAACGTAAAAAGGAGATCTACGCGGCCGGCAAATCCGGCATTGAACCCCTTGCCCTGACCCGCGACGTGCTGGCCAACAGCCAATGGCGCGAAGAAGATATACTGCAGCGCGAAAAGCAGCGGCTCGAGACGGTCAATAAGATCTGGCAACTGGATATCCAACCGCCAGGCTAAGCCATCGTCCCATCAACCCTGCTAGAGCCCAGCATTGTCCACCACGCTGCGTCGAGGTCGTGATCATGGGCGCAACAAGCCCGCAGCGCAGCAAAACCACGAAGTCGATCGTTTCTTGACAGTGCGACCGGGTTGGTCACTCTTAATGTGGGGGGCGCATTGATTTTATAATGAACAAACAAAGAGATCATGACGAGTAACTTGCGTTGCGACGATGTCAGCGTCGCAGATTTGTTCAGTGGCCATCAGCTTTACGAAATTCCAGCGTTCCAGCGGGATTTTTCCTGGACCGAAGACGAAGCTCAGCGGCTCTTTGACGATTGTGTTGCTGCAATGGATGTCGCTCAGCAAAGCGACGAGCCACTGCCCTTGTTTCTGGGCGACATGGTATTCGTCGCCTCCGACGAACCAGGCTCCAGCGTTCGCAGCGCCCTCGTCGTCGACGGCCAGCAACGCCTCATCACCCTGACCATCTTGATCGCCGCCCTGCGTGATCAATCGGCACCCGCAAACCGCGCCCCCCTGCATTCCCAAATCGCGGTCCTGACCCAGGTCGAGCCCTTCGAATTCGACGTTTTTCACGTTCGGCCCCGCGCTTGCGACGCGCGTTTTCTGGAGCGCGCAGTCCAGCGCCCAGGTGCAACCCGGCTGCCGCGCGGCAAGGCCGACATGAAACCGGTCAATCAGGCGCAACGGCGAATGGAGACCGTACGCGAATTATTCGTCAAACGGATCAAGCGGATGTCCCCCCACCGCCGCGCGACGTTTGCGGAGTTTCTGTTGAACGGTTGCCGCGTCTTGCGCATCTGGGCGCCCGACATCGATTACGCTTACCGCCTGTTTCTTTCGATCAACAAGCCCGGCCTGCCGCTCAGCGACGAAGACATGGTGCTCGCCGAGGTCGTTGGGCCGCTCGCTGTCGATCAGCGCCAGCGCTATGAAACCGTTATCGCTCAGATGTCCCGCTATCGCGAGCCCCACATCCAGGGCCGCCGCCAGGACAAGACCTTCTTCACGCACCTGGCCATCGCGCAAAGATGGACGCGGTCCGACCGAATGATCCAGCTCTTGCGTCGCGTCGTTGCCAAGCAAGGTGGGCCGGCAAAGTTTGCCAGCGAGATATTCGAACCCATGGCGGAAGCCTACCTCATCACGCGCGGTGAGTGGCGCCGTGAAGCACTCTCCGATACCGCCTGGGACCTGATCGATCGGCTGCGCATCCTGGAGCGCTTCTGCGATAGCGAATGGGTCGCCCCCGCAATGCTGGCCATTTCCAGGCTGCGCAACGACGATGCGAGGTTATGCCACTTTCTCAGCCAACTCGATCGCTTCGCCCATGTCCTGGTGTTGACCCGCACCACCGCCGATGACCGGCGCAATTCGTATCGCCCGATCATCGATGCGATCTGGCGCTGCGAGAGCGCAAGTCAGATAAATCCTGAGGAATTGTTTTCACTCGACATTCAGCGCGAGGCGACAGCAGTGCGCCGAGCCGCCCTGAAGATCCGTGAAGCCGCAAACGGTGCCGACAAGGCAATTCTCATCCGGCTCGATGCAGAAATGTCAGGGCGCCCGCTGTCTCAATACCTCGAACTCATCGATAACAAATTCATCGATCACGGCATGCTGACCCTGGAACACATCGTCCCGAACGGCGGAACGCTCTCCAAGGCAAGCGGCTGGCGGCCTGAATTCGCCCAGGTCAACTATCGCAAGGCCATCGCCAACACGATCGGCAACCTGATCCTGCTGGAACGCTCGCGCAATAAAGCCGCCGGCCAGGCTGACTTCGGCGAAAAGAAGCGGCGATATTTCAGCGGCCGGACCCCGCACGATCTCGCCCTCACCGAAGCACTGCGCGAATGCGACGTCTGGAGCCGCGCCCAACTGGAATCGCGCTACGCTACGATGATGAACCTGGCGATCAAGACCTGGTCGTTGCGCGGAGAAATCCCAGCGCTGCCTGCCCCCCCAGGAAGCGTGGCGGTTCTAGCATCACCAGCCGCCAAGCCCGCCGCGAAGGGACCGATTGCCGGCCGGCGGAACCGTGTGCCACGCAGCCACCTGTTTCCCGCCGGGCGCCGGAACAAGTCGAGGGCCACCACCAAAAACTAGAGCCCCTGGGTATCTCATTGTAAGGATGACCCAAAAGTCAGGTCTCTCAGCAATCTGACGACCGCTGAGCCGATTTAAAGCGGTTTAGAGTCTGTCTGACTTAGATGGAAGCAATTCTGTTTCCCCAGCGGCGACTTAGCCAAGTTCGCTTGACGCAATTCATTTGCCTAAAGTCCAATGGCCTGTTAGGCCAACGGGACCTGCACCAGACAAATTGTCGCAGCACCGTGGGCTTGGCCAAGCGGCATGATTTTAAGGACTTGGCGATTGAAGAAATCGGATTGCGATGTTTGACAGCACGACGATAATCCTTATCGCACTGGGCTATCTGAGCGCGCTGTTTTTGCTTGCCTGGTTTGGTGACCGGGGATTGGCCCCGGGAACGGCAACCGGTCGCCCAATCATTTATGCGCTGTCACTTGCAACTTATTGCACATCATGGACCTTCTTTGGCAGCGTCGGTATGTCCGCCGGCACGGGCTACGATTTTATCCCGGTCTATCTAGGGCCGATACTGCTGTTTGTCTTCGGCTATCCGCTCCTGGCTCGCATTATTCAGTTGTCAAAGGGGCAGAATTCTTCCTCGGTTGCCGATTTTCTGGCGGCCCGCTACGGCAAGAGCCAGTCGGTCGCCGCCATCGTCACAGTCGTGGCAATCGTTGGCTTGCTGCCCTATTTGGCGCTGCAACTGAAGGCGATAGCCTACTCGATCGAGGTAATCCTGGCCGGTAGCCGGTTAACTGGGCTTCCCCCGGGCCAGTTTGGATCCACAGCAACTTCGTTCGTGATCACTTTGGCGCTGATCGGCTTCGCCATCCTGTTTGGGACCCGTCACGTTGACGCGACCGAGCACCAGGACGGGCTGATGCTGGCGATCGCGGCAGAATCCGTAGTCAAGCTGGTGGCATTCCTTTTTGTCGGCTTTGCCATAATGTTCACGTGGACCGGCGGTCCGCTCGGCTTGCTCGAGCAGGCAACGTCAACGCCGTCGGTTGTCGAAGTCTTCTCAGCTCCACTTCTGGGGGGCACCTGGCTGACGGTCACGTTCCTCAGCTTTGTCTGTGCCATTTTGCTGCCCCGCCAGTTTCACGTCACGGTTGTCGAGAACAATTCAATAGACGAGTTGCGTCGCGCCCGCTGGCTGTTCCCGCTCTATCTGGTTTTGATCAACCTGCTGGTGATTCCGCTGGCGGCTGCCGGGCTCTTGAAATTCTCCGGCGCGTCCGTCGATCCCGATATGTTTGTCTTATGGCTGCCGGTCAGTTCCGGCTTGGAGACGATTTCGCTGATCGCGTTCCTGGGCGGTTTATCGGCGGCAACAGCCATGGTCATCGTCGAGTCGATCGCCCTGGCGATCATGGTTTCGAACGGCGTCGTCGTCCCCTTGCTCTTGCGCAACCGTGTGGTCGAGCACATGGCAATGGAGGATATGGGCAGCCTACTGCTGATCATCCGCCGCGCCGCCATTGTCGTCATCATGATACTGGCCTACCTCGTATTCGCTGCCCTGGCCGACGCGCACATCCTATCGAAAATCGGACTGATTTCATTTGCCGCCATTGCCCAGTTGGCGCCCGCGTTCTTCATCGGCCTCTTCTGGCGCAATGGCACCGCACGCGGCGTCATCGCCGGATTGTCGGTTGGCTTTGCCATTTGGAGTTACACGCTGCTGCTGCCGTGGATTGCCAAGGCCGGCTGGCTTCCCTCGACACTCATTTCCGATGGCCCACTGGGGATATCGATGCTGCGGCCGGAAGCCTTGTTCTTCATATATTTCGAGCCGCTGACCCACGGCGTTATTTGGAGCATCGGCCTTAATACGCTTACCTACGTGACCGTTTCACTGCTGCAATCCCCTGCCCCCAATGAGCGGCTGCAGGCCCATGTCTTTATCGACGACGATCGCCCTCCACCTTCGACCCAACCAGCCTTCCGCCTGTGGCACTCCTCCATAACTATCGGCGAATTGCAGTCGACGGTGGCGCGATACCTGGGTCAACAACGCGCCGAACGTTCGTTTTCTGAGTTTGCCAGTAGCCGCGGTCTAACCATCAACAAGGACGCTGAAGCTGACCTTCAGATGGTTCGCTTCTCCGAGCACCTGTTAGCAAGTTCCATCGGTCCGGCCTCTTCCAGGTTGGTTCTCTCGCTGCTCTTGCGGCGTGAAAATCTGACCGGCACCAATGCTATGCGGCTTCTCGATGATGCTTCTGAAGCCCTGCAATACAACCGCGATCTCCTGCAGTCGGCCCTCGATCAGGTCCGCCACGGTCTGTGCGTATTCGACAAGGATATGCGGCTGATTTGTTGGAACCGGCAATTCCGGGTGATCCTGGGTATCCCGCCCGAATTGACTCGCATCGGCGTTCCGCTCGATCGCATATTGCGCACCATCGCCGAACGCGGTGACTTCGGACCCGGCGATCCTGAACCCCTGGTTGCCGACCGCCTGTTGCGGCTGGCCGTAACCAAGGAAACCTTCCAAGAGCACCTCGTCGACGGAAATCGCATCCTGGAAATTCGAACCAGCCCGATGCCGCAAGGCGGGATCGTGACCACCTTCTCCGAGATTACCGATCGCGTCCGTTCAGCCGAGCAACTTGCCAGGGCTAACGAGAACCTGGAACGCCGCGTTCGTGAGCGCACTGCAGAGTTGATGCAATTGAACGATGCGCTCGAAGATGCAAAGTCGAAGGCCGATCAGGCCAATCGCGACAAGACGCGGTTCCTTGCGGCCGCCAGCCACGACGTGCTTCAGCCCCTGAATGCCGCCAGGCTGTATACGACCAGTCTGGGCGAATGCCAGCTTGAGTCGAGGACCGCCGGCCTGGTACAGAACGTCGATGCCTCGTTGGTCGCCGTCGAAGAAATATTCTCGGCACTGATCGATATATCTCGGATGGATTCCGGCCGCCTGACCACGAACATTGAGCCGGTGTCGATGCGAGAGCTGTTCGAAAACCTGAGCGTCGACTTCACGCCGATCGCCGCCCAAAAAGGGCTGGAGCTGAAGATCGTTGCAACAAATCTTTGGGTGAAGTCTGATCGGCGCCTGCTGAGGCGGGTGGTGCAAAATTTCGTATCCAATGCCGTAAAGTATACCCGTAGCGGCAAGATCGTCCTGGGGGCAAGGCGGCATGGCGAGTCTATATCGATCGAGATTCACGATACCGGGCCGGGCATTCCAGATGACAAGCGCAGCGTGATCTTCCAAGAATTTCAGCGTCTTGATGGTGCAGGAAGCACAGCCGGCGGGCTTGGCCTGGGCTTATCTATCGTGAAAAGGATCTGCAAACTCCTCGACCACCCCATCACGCTCACTTCGAAGCCCGGTCAGGGGTCGAATTTCTCGATTTCCGTCAAGCGCGCCGAGCCGCAAGAAGTACGCAACGCCACTTCCATTCGCCCGCAACCCAGAATCGGCACGATAGCGGGCCGAGCTGTACTGTGCATCGACAATGAGCCCGACATTCTCGCGGGAATGGAGACGCTCTTGCAGGGGTGGGAGTGTGACGTGAGGACGGCCGCCAACAAGGCCGAAGCCCTGAAGTCCGTTGAGTCCAAGGGCGAGCCCGACATCATCCTGGCAGACTACCATCTCGACTTGGGAACCGGCTTGGAGGTCATCCATGTGCTGCGCGAGAAGTATAATCCAGATATTCCCGCCATCGTCATTACAGCCGATCATACGCCCGAGGTAGAAAAACTGGTTCGCGATTCTGACGTCGGTTTGCTTCGCAAACCGTTGAAGGCCGCCGCTCTTCGCGCGTTAATGACACGGATGATGCAAAGCCGCCGCGCTGCAGCAGAGTAGCTCCGGATGCGGCAAATCTCGTTTCGCGTTAATTGACTTCCGATTGCCATTCGCGGCTGTCGATCTTGTTGACCGCAATCACCGCCTGCGTCCGGCTGTCGACCCCGAGCTTTTGCAGGATTGCCGAGACATGCGCCTTGATGGTCGCTTCGGAAACCGAGAGCTTGTAGGCGATCTGCTTGTTCAAAAGCCCTTCGCTCAGCATCATTAGAACGCGAACTTGTTGCGGCGTCAGGGTGGAAAGGCGCGACAGCATGTCGGTCGTTTGTTCGTCCAATTCACCCGATAGGTCTATCTCAGGGGGCGTCCAGACATCCCCGTTCAGGACTTTTCCAACCGCTTCCCGGATTTGTTCGATGGGTTGTGATTTGGGGACATAGCCCGATGCGCCCAGCTCAATGCAGCGCTTGATGGTGCCTGGGTCTTCGTTGGCCGAGCAAACAACAACCGGAACATCGGGGTATTGCGCGCGAATGAACATGAGCCCCGACAGGCCCTGCACGCCGGGCATGTTGAGATCGAGCAACACCAGATCGATGTCCTTTGAGGACTCCAGTTGCTTACTAAGTCCATCCAGGGACCCTGCTTCTTGAATCGAAGTATTCAATGACGAACTGAGGGCTTGGTTCAAGGCGCCGCGAAAAAGTGGATGATCATCCACAATTGTAATGCGGTAGTCGGCCATGAAGAGTTCTCCCTGAAATTGTAATATCGCCGGAAGGCTTTGCCTTGCTGCCAATCGTCACTGCATTACTGATGTGCATGGCGTACCTACGACTGCATATCCTTCCCGATACCGGCATGCAAATCTTATAGTACTTTAGGCCGGACATTGCTGCGAAAGTTGAATGATTCGCGCCTCTTCCGCCACTTTGCCGTTATCTAAAATACATGCCAACGAGCCTGGCACTCCCAAGATCTGCACTGATTCTGATGTTAACTAATCGTGTAGAAATCAATAATGTGCAGAGCCCGATGAGCGGAACTCCCGGTCAGGACAATAAGAGAGGATGAGGAAGGATGATCGAGCGCAAGGAGCGAAAGCCCTATTGGCGGCACACCAAATGGCAGATGCTGGCCAGCCTGATTCCATTTCTGATCGTCGTCTTGGTCTTGCCTCTGTATGCAGATGGTCTCAACCACAACAAGTTCCTGGGCTTTCCCCTTGGATATCTGCTGGCCGCCCACGGATTGTTCATCGTGGCATTGATCACCATCGGCGGCTTCGTCAACCGCCAGGATGTGATCGACCATTGGCACGGCGCCCACGAGGACAATTAGGCGGCAGACGGATAAGATCCCTCTCAAGAGCACTTGGGATGTCCCGCCGCGCTGCCGTCATTGAGCCGCAGGAAGGCGATACGGATCGGTTCAAACCCAGGCCGCACACGCCCCGCAAACTCTAGGATTGATGTAACTAATGGCGCTTACGCCCAGAGGCCGGATAGTCAACCCACGACTTGGCATCTACTACGGGATCTTCGTCAGCAGCTTTGTCTCGCTGGTCCTCGTGTTGTTGATGTTCGAGCAAATGGGCGCATCTGGAAGCGTCCTTAGTTCGACGATGTTGGCCGGCGCGCTGATCGGTTTTGTCGCCATATCGATTGCCAGCATGACCCGCGACCCGCTCGACTTTTTCGCCGCCGGTAGGCGCGTGCCCGCGGTTTATTGCGGCGTTGGCCTGGGGATATCGACGCTGGGCGCAACAGGAATAGTCTGCGCCACCGGAGCCCTGTTCATCATCGGCTTCGACGCCATCTGGTTGATGACCGGAGCGCTTGCAGGCTACGTCGTCATGGCCGTGCTGCTCGCCCCGTTTTTCCGCAAGTTCGGCGCCTTTACGTTACCCACCTACCTGGGCCGCCGCTTCGACAGCCGCAACGTCCGTATCGTCTCCGCCGCGCTGTTATCGGTGCCCACGTTGTTGATGCTTGCCGCAGAACTGAGTATCGGCGCCAAGGCGGTAGAATGGTTGATCGGCCAAGGGCGCCCGGCGGCAATGGCCATCATCGTTCTTGCCGTTATCGGTGGCCTGGCATTTGGCGGCATGCGCTCGCTCACCTGGACCGGCGTTGCTACAGCCGCAGCCGCAATCCTGGCGCTGATCGTGCCGGTAACGATTACGGCAGTGCTACTGGGCTATCTACCGCTCCCGCAGCTCACCCATGGACCCATGATCCGTGCCATTGGTCGAAGCGAGGCGGTCGCCGGAATCCCGATTGTTCAGCAGTCGGCTTTGGCCCTGCAACTCCCATTCGACGGACTTCAGGCCGTGGCCAAGCGCTTCTATGAACCTTACGGCTCGATCGGTCCTCTGGCCTACGCATTGGCCACCCTGACAACCATGATGGGCGTTGCCGCCGCCCCCTGGGTGCTGCCGCGCGTTGCCACCACACCTGGAGTGTATGATGCCCGCAAGGCACTCGGTTGGGCGACCTTCTTCTTTGGCACGATCATGCTGACGGCTGTGACAGTGGCCGTTTTCATGCGCCACTATCTGATGCAGGCAGCCGGCGCCTCGATTGCCGCGCCGCCCGAGTGGTTGCGCAGCCTGGTCAATCTGCGGCTGGCTGAAATGGCAACACGTGGAAACCGGCTGTCGGTGGGAGATGTCGCCATTGACCGCGACAGCGTCGTTATTGCGCTGCCCCATGCCGCCGGATTGCCTGACGTCTTTGCCTTCCTTGCCGCCGCCGGTATTTTGGCTGCCGCCTTCGCAGCCGCCAGTGCGGCCGCCCTCGCCCTTGCAGCCATGCTGTCTGAAGACATCGTCAACGGCTTGAGCTGGCAGCCCACGTCGACCCCGATCAGGCTGGGAACGGCGCGCGTTCTGGTTGTGATTGTCGTTGCATTCGGCGGATTGGTCGCCCTGCTGGCCGAGGGGGATGCACTGAAATTGTTGTTATGGGCCCTGGCGATAACCGCTTCAGCCGGATTCCCCGTCCTTGTCGCATCAATTTGGTGGAAACGGATCAATCGCTATGGCGCCTTCGCCGGCATCGTTACCGGTTTTTCCGTCGCGGTCTTGATGATTCTGGCGTCCGAAGCCGAATACATCGGCCTGTCTAGCGCGCTTGCGGCAATTGCCGGTGTTCCAGCCGGTTTGGCCGCGCTGATATCGGTCAGCAAGCTGACTTTGCCGCCCAGCCGCCATTCTCTGGAATTGGTCCGTGATGTCCGCGTGCCCGGCGGCGAAATTCTCTACGATCGTGAAATGCGCATCCTGCGCCAGAAGGAACGCCGCAGAAACTGATCCGTTAGCGACGGTGCGCCCGCGAACTTATCTGCTCACAGTGCCCAGAAAATGCAGCGACAACTGCCGCAGATGTCCCCTGGCCCTGTGCTCGACGACATATAACCCCTGCCAGGTGCCAAGCTCCATGCGCCCGCCCGCCACAGGGATGGCGACTGATGTGGCCGTCAGCATTGCCTTTATATGTGCGGGCATATCGTCGGGCCCTTCGCAGTCATGCGCATAGCCATCGTTTTGCGGGGCCAGCTGGTCGAGTTTGACCATCAGGTCCCGCTGCACATCCCGGTCGGCGTTTTCCTGAATCACCAGGGATGCCGAGGTATGCCGGATAAACACCGTCAGCAGTCCATCGAGCGCCCCGCGGTCTTCGAGCCAGAGCCCGACTTGAGCCGAAACGTCAATGAAGCCCGGTCCGGCTGTCTTGATATCCAGCCGGCCAAGCGATTGTTGCAGGTGTGCCATCGGCCGCAATCAGGCTCCAACTTTGAGCGGTTCAGGCCGGCTCCGACAGGTGCCGGCCTGAACAGGTGAGCGCTTACAGCGGTGTCGTCCCGCGCGAATCACCTCCCCGGTCACCGTCTTCATCGCGGCGAGGACGCGAACGCGGGCGATCCGGGTCCGTCTTGTCGCCGAAGTCTTCGAACCGCTCGCGGAATTTGCGAATCATTCCTTCCAGGTAGTCGACAGCCTTGTCGACCTGTTCTTCAGATGGCAATTCCAGGTTGGGAAGACCGCCTTTGGGCAGGCCGCCTGGAGGTCCGGCAAGCGGCGGTGTTTCGCCGTCCGCTGGCGCATCGGGCCGCCTTCCGCCGACGAACGTGTCTTCCAGTCTACGCACTTCGCCTCGTAACTCGCCGTTTTCAGACTTCAGTCGATCGAGTTCCTTGCGCAGGTCGCGCTCGTCGTCGGCCATCGGATTGCAGGTCCAATTGCCGTCTTTCTTGGTGCACAGAGACATCGCACCGGTTTCTTTGTCTAAGCGAACGAAGCCGCCATCGGTTGGGCTCATAGTGAAGCGCCCGGCTGTCTCGGCATGCAGGACACCGGCTGAAGCCAGCAGTGCAGTGGCCGCAATCAGGGGGCGAAAGCTTGGAATTCTCAACGGGACTCTCCCATAGGGCTGGAGCATGAACGCCAATATTATAGGCGGGGCTGCGGGTTGAATCTAAGGCAATCCGACGATTTATGACGCCTGCTTTGCGAATCACGGTTGCAGGCGTGCTGCCAAGGTTACTCATTTTGGCATTACTTGAGGCAGGCGCAAGTCGACCAGCCCGAAGGCCGGGAGAAACTCCAGCATCGGTCTGTGTCGAATATTGCGAAACGAATTGATTTTCCTCGATGTCTGGAAATGACGCTGTTCCCCACGTGACACGGGGCTTACGGCGCTAAACGCCATGCCAAGGTCCCTCTAGCAGAGTCCAGTCGGAGTCAAATGGGAGTCTATGCAAGTCGTCATGAAAAGATGTGCTGAAAGGTTATTTGTTGGCCAAGAATAGAATTCCGTTTAACCGAACATTTACTGGGACCTGCGAGTTTTAGTTCGTCAGGTTCCAAAACTGTCAAGCGTCTGGATCCGTTTTCTGCTCGAAGACCGGCCGATCGCTTGTGGGAACACCCTCCCTGAAAAATCCCTCCGAATTGGGATTGCCGGCCGCAAAGAGCGCAGACCGAGTTTATGGGGACTGGGAAAGTTATGACGATCCAAGACGATCACGCCGCCCGCGATCAGGAATTTGCCGATGGCATCCGCTCCGAATTTGAGAACGGTAGCGATGAAAACGTTGACTCGAATGTCCTTGCCCAGGACATGCGCTCGATCCTGAAGCTGATTGCCACGCAGATCGAAGACGTCGACCGCCGGCACACCAAGGTGCTTGGCGAGGTGCAAGAGCGTCTCCAGTCGATGAGCGAAGAGGCCAGCGCCACGCGCCAGCAGGTGCCAGCAGCCTACGCTCCCGCATTCGAGCGCATCCAGGACGGCATCCAGCTTCTGACCGGCCTGGTCGCAGAATCCGAAAGCGGCTCGGCCAGAAACGC
Source organism: Alphaproteobacteria bacterium (assembly GCA_022600345.1). Lineage (GTDB taxonomy): Bacteria > Pseudomonadota > Alphaproteobacteria > Rhizobiales > Hyphomicrobiaceae > Filomicrobium. Next base: position 42,882 of record JAHZKP010000002.1, read on the forward strand.
ACCTGGAGCTGGCAACCAGTCCGGCGACCAGTCGCCTGCCGATACCGCACCCCGATCTGAGCCGGCAGCTCAGACACCGATAGCTGACGCCCCATCGCTTGATTTGACTGCCCAGGAGGCAACCGGCGTTTGCCCGTCGCCTGACGCCCAATCTGAGGATTCAGATCCATTCTTGAACCAGCAGCCAGAGCCACTCGGGCACGCCTGCGATACTGACATGAGTACCGATGATATGGTGATCACCGACAATGCCGCCGACCGCTGGGACTTCGACGACGAAGATCTGACGCCTGCCGGCACAGCCACCGACGGCGATAACTTTGGCAGTCATTCCTCTAAGCCCGCCAGCGACGCCTCAAGTGATCAGGCGCTCATCGGCAATCAGGATGACGAAGCCCTGGAAGACGCAGCCAAAGACGGCGATGCACCCCAGGCCGTTGTTGACACAGTCGAGGCAAAGCCAACTGCCCGCGCCGAACCGCCTGTCTTCGCCAGCATCCCCGGCAACGTCGATCAGGACTGGAGCGAAACCGACGCAGAAGCCCTGACCCAGGTCTACGAAGCAGTCCACGAGGCCTATGCCGCCAAGCCGCAAGCCGCAAGACAACCTGAAGCAGGCGTCTCCTCCCAGGCCTTGTTTGCTGCCGCCCCCTCCGTTGCCGAAGCGCCTGCCGCCCCTGTCGCAGCTCCCTCGCCCGTCATCGAAACCCAACCATCGCAGCCCTGCTCCAAGGCCTGCATTTCCGAAATCGCACCCGCCATCGAACAGGCTTGGCTTGAAGAACGCTTTGCCGATATCGCCGATAAAATCCAGGACGCGCTCAGCGAAATTCGCGATGACTCTGCGCTAAACGATCTCAGCAGTCGCTTCGGTGAATTCGAGCAGCGCCTGGGTTCCGCCTTGGAAGACGTTGCAACCCGCAACGACCTGGAGGCGCTGAAGTCGGCCGAAACCCAGATCGACTCGATGGTGGGCTACTTCGAACGCGTCGAATCTCAACTCGGCCGTATCGACAACCTGGAAGCCCAGCTCGAAGCCATCATGGACCGGGTTTCCGACGACCACCTGATGCAACTGTTCGCGCAAAACGCTCCCCAATCGGGCGATTACGAAAAGATCGCCGACGCCGCGGCCGCGAATGCCGCGCAGCGTTTCCTCACGGATTTCGGCGGCAGCACCAAGGGTGCCGGAGTCGAGGATCTGCGCGACGCGTTGACCGCATTCATGGAAGAACGCCGTCTCCACGACAATGAATCAGCCGGAATGCTAGATACAATTCAGCAGGCCCTGATCCGCGTCTTGGATCGTGTCGATGTTCTCGAGGGCGCTGCCCCTTACCCTGAAATGACCGCTGAAAACGATTTTGGCAAACCGGCTGCACCTGCACCTCAGGCCACTTACCCTGGTGACTTGGAACAGGGGTTTGAGCCCGAGGCCGACCAGCAGCCGGCCAAGCCGGAAGCCGCGATTGCCAACGCCGGGTTCGATACAGAACTAGATCCTGAATTCGACCCAGAGTTCGATCCAGTCTTCGAGCCGGAACCGGCCCCCGCACCTCAAACCGGTTTCGATCAAGGCCCGGCTTCGGCCCACGACTTCAACAGCGATTCCGATCTAGAATCCGACTTCGCGCCAACGCCCTCGACGGTAAACGAACCTGCCCCCGCGCCATCAATGGAGGAAGGTAAGTCGAACCTTCGCCCTGAGCGCCGCGAGCGCGACTATTCGCAAACCCAGTTGGAATATCCAGCCGCCGTAATGGGCGCCACCGCAAGTGCTGCCCCCGAAACCGAAACCGAAACCGCAACCGAAACCGAAGCAGCGATGGCGCCTGCAGCCGTCTTCGAGGACCCAATCGTCCCCGCCGGGTTCCCTGAAGAGGAGGGCCAGCGGGAACTGGTCAATCCGCACGCCGCTGCCGGTGACGTGCCCAACACCGACGACGTGCCAACGCGTATCCTGACCCCGGAATCGGCTGACCTCGACACCGTGCCGGCCCAAGCCTATGACGACCCGTCCCACCAGCTTCCGCAAGCCAATGAAGATGGCGACTGGCAGCAGAAAGAAGAACAACCCCGGGGTAGCGCCATCGACCGCCTGCGCCAGGAATTCATCCAGGATGCCAAGCGCGCTCGCGAGCGGGCTGCCGAGCAGGCCCTGGCCGACGAGCAGAACGCGCATTCCCAGGAAACGCCCGGCCGCAAAATCAAGCTGCCAGGCCTGTCGAAGATCGGGCTGAAAGGGCTTGGCGGTCGCAAGGAAGCTGCCGACCCGCAGATTACACCAGAGCTGCCCGGCTCAACCCACGCCGTCGATACTGACGTGACCGCAACAGCAACTGCCGATACGCCTAAGTCTCGCCTCTCACTGCCGAAAAGCAAGCTGTTGGTCGGTGCGGTCATTGTCCTGTTCGCAACCGCCGGCGCCCTCCTGATGATGCGCGACAAGACCCAGACCGCGAATGTCGAGCCGCCTGCTCCCATCGAGCGGCAGTTGCAGGGTAGCGCTTCTGGCCCCGAATTGGCTGGTCCTGAAGACAACGGCCCCGAAGTCACCGGCGATCACGCCACTAATGCGCCAGGGCCGCAAGGTCGCCTTGATGGTGGGCGTGTCTATGAAGGCGGCTTCAACTACGATGTGCCAGCCGGCTCAACGAAGACATCCGCGATGACGCTTGACGGTGTCGCTGTCGCCGAACTCGACAAGGCCCCCGATCCCCGCAAACTCGCTGATGCACGTCGCCATCGCGCACTGGCCAAGATGTCTTCAGACCTGGGAGCCGCCGCCGCCTACGCCACGCCCGCCAGCCTGATGCCCGATAAATCCATCCAGCAGGCCGCGCTGGGCACGGATTCTTCCGTTGCATCGGCTCGCAAAGGCAACCAGCTCAATCTGCCGCCAGCAACCGTTGGTCCGCTCTCATTGCGTCTGGCGGCCGCCAAGGGAGATCCTTCCGCCCAGTTTGAGGTCGCAGCCCGTCTGGCAGGTGGAACTGGAACCAAACAGAACCTCAAGGAAGCCGTTCGCTGGTATAGCCGCTCCGCCGCCCAGGGTTTCGCCCAGGCCCACTATCGCCTCGGCACACTTTATGAGCGCGGTCTTGGCGTCGAAAAAGATCTGGCCCGCTCCAGCCTGTGGTATCAGCGCGCCGCCGCCAAAGGCAACGTCAAGGCAATGCATAACCTGGCCGTAGTCAGTGCCGGCAGCCAGGCCGGCGGACCTGACTACAAGACGGCCGCCAGGTGGTTCGGACAAGCCGCCGACTATGGCCTTGCCGACAGCCAGTTCAACATGGCGGTGCTGTTTGAAAACGGCCTTGGCGTCGAGAAGGATCTCAAAAAGGCCTACCTCTACTATTCGCTGGCCGCCCACCAGGGTGACGAGCAGGCCGTTAAGCGCCGCGATGAGGTTCGCGCCCAGCTCTCACCAACCGTGCTCAGCAAGGTCGATAGCCAGATCAAGAACTTCCGCCCCAAGAAGTCCGATAAGGTGGTCAACGATGCCCGTGCTGCCGGAGAAGACTGGAAGAAGCGCGCCGACCATAGCTACAATCGGTAACGGGCGTCCGCACCCTGGGTTGTAAAAAAACAGAACATCAATCAATCGCCGCAGTGAAACCCTCACTGCGGTGTTCCTGTTTGCAGGCCAGAACCATCGACCGGCCTGTGAGTCAATATCAATAACGTGACTGCGCGCGGCGTATTTGAACCAGCTTTTCGGACGCCGCCAACGCTTCCCCTAGGGTCGAAATCCCATTGGCTTCCAGAAGATCGACCATCTTCAAGAACACGTAGGCCGTCGCTAGTGAATCGCCCAATGCCGTGTGGCGGGTCTCTTCCGGGATCTCGATTGAGAACCGCTCGGCAACCGCATCGAGTGTGTGTTGGTCGGTGTGATCGTGAACAATCGCCGACAATAGGACTGTATCGAGCACTGGGTTGTCGAGCCGAACTCCGGTCCGGTCCTGCTTCAGCTCGATGAAGCGCAAATCAAATGCCGCATTATGGGCGACCAGCACGGCATCGCCGACATAATCGCGGAACCGCGGCAGGATTTCCTCAACTGGAGGCTGGTCTGCCACCATGTCTTCGCTGATGTGATGCACCAGGGTTGAACTCTTGGGGATCGACCGTCCCGGATTGATCAGCCGGTCGAAGCTCTCGCCCGTCAGAACCCGGCCATTGACGATGCGCACGCCGGCAATCGAGATCATCTCATCACCGTTACTTGGTTCCAGCCCGGTTGTTTCCGTATCGAAAACAACATAGGTCAGGTCGCGAAGCCGCCGTTGCGCCAGATCGCCCGTCGGGGCGCCGCGCTGCAACAGGTCGAAGTCGTAGAATTCCAGTCGAACCGGTGGCGCCCCGCTAGTCTGCGCTGAATGTTCTGCCACTGGATCGGGCATCGGCAGTCGCAATCGAACCCGCCCGTCCGGCATTTGCTCACACCACGCATCGCAACCGTGATGTCGCAGAATTTCGTTACCCGTCATGCGCCCGGCACCATGCTCGATTTCTTCTTCAAGCCAGCCGCACAGCGTTGAATCCCGTATCGGGTCCCCACTCCAGATGATGTCCAGATAGCGCCGTGTCTTGCCAACAGCGGCCTCGACGCTGAACACCTGCGCTCCGGTTTCTTCGAGCACATGGCGCACCAGGCGGTCCATCAATTCGATAATCGTATTGCTATCGCAGTGGAGCCATTGAGCCTCGCCACTGACATCGCATCTCAATACCGGATGTTCGCGGTAACGCCGCGCCAGAACGCTCAACAGATTGGCGGAATTAATGTCGCTCATCGGCCAGGCGCTGGTCGCGATGGCCTGATATCGCCGCGTGACCTCTTCCAGCCGGTCTGAAAGTATTTTGCTTTCTTCGACAATGATGTCTTCTAGTTTGGCCCGGACATCCTCGGCAACTGGCTTCGTATCGCTCAGCAATTCCGCGCCCATGCGAAGGGCCGCCAGCGGTCGCCTGAAATCTTCGACCACGGTTCCAAGAATGCCGTCCCGCTCGGCAAGCGTCGACATGCTCTTGGTCGCGTCCGAGAAGGTCAGAACGTAGCTTTGCGCTTCATCCTTGTCCTCATCCACCACCAGGCTCATCTTGCCCTGCAAGACATGCCGGCCATCGGGTGTTGAGAAAACGAATGGGGCGTGTAGGTAGTCGGGATGGGATTTGTAGCGCCCCGAAGTGAACCGATTGGTGAGCCGTTCCAATGTGTTGAGAAATGGCGGCCGGTTGACGACTGTAAAAATCGAGCGGCCAAGCCCCAGGTCTCCGCTGAAGTAGAGTGACTTCAATGCCTGGCGGTTATAAAGCAGCACCTGATGATCCAGGTTGCATACGATCACGCCCTCGTTGAGATCGCGCAGCACGGTTTCCAGGCGCAGTCGTTGCCGGTCGAGCGATTGCGTCGCCGCCTCCACCTTGGCGTCGACGTTCTCGCGCAGCGTGCGCATCGCGTCACTGGCCTCTCGAATGGTCGGGCCCAGAATACCCAGGTAGCGGGCTTCATCTTGCTGCAGATCGTTGCCTGGATTGGCATGCATCCGTGTTTGCAAATCCCTGGCGACCGCAACGATCGGTTGAGCCACGTGGGTATCGAACTGTTGCGCCACCCATCCGACAATTCCCACCAGCGCGAAACTTGCAACGCCGCCAAACAGTACCAGTTGCGGTGTCGGGTCGTCCTCCATGCGCAATGCTGCAAGATATAGCGACACCGCGATAACCGCAGGGATCGCCGCCGCGATCAGCCCGAAAAACAACAAGAAACGAACGCGCAGGCTCAGTCGCTCAAGCATGCTAGTGCTGGCCCTCCGACGGGCTCCCATTCAATAGTGTTCCTACAGCCGAGATGACATCGGCAGACGAGAACGGCTTCTTCAGGTAGCCGTCCGCCCCCATTGCCATGGCTTTTTCGACTGCCACATCCTTGCATTGTGCGCTCACGATCAGGATTCGCATGGCACCGAGCCTGGGGTCCGCCCTGGCAGCCTGGCAAACTTCATATCCGTTGAGTTTGGGCATCGTCAGATCGAGCAGCAGCAATTGCGGTTGCGACGATTGCAGTGCGTCGATTGCCTGCGCGCCGTCCTCCACGCAAGTGACGTCGTAGCCTTGCCCCTCCAGAAGGAACTGCATTGCAAAGCAGATATTCTTTTCATCGTCGGCAATCAGTATCGATGCCGCGTCTCGTTGCTTTTCCAAAGACCAACTCTCCAGGAAGGATCCGTTTAACTGTCCACTTGTAGTTTAATGTTGCGCATCAAAGCATCCCCTCCCCCACCCCGTCTTTGATCTAACACCGGTTGTGCAATGCACGATCGCCAACGATTTGCGGTTAGGGTTTTCCTGCGCCCAATTCATTTATTTCCGGGGTTGTGCGTTGATATTGCGCTGCAACAGCAGCTCCAACACAACTAATTACTCGTTGCATCTTTCCTTAAAAATGAAAATGTTGCGCCAGCCCCATAGGTGTCATGGGGGTAATACGTCTCGATTCAAGAGGCTGGCTTCAACAAACCGCCTGCTCCTGCACGGAGCAGAAGAGGGGAGAACTCCAAGTTATGGAAAACGATAGCGATAGCGGCTATTGGGCAGCCAACGTTAGGCTGCTCAGTATACTGCTCGTCATATGGGCAGTCGTTTCATTCGGCATGGGAATCATTCTTCGCCCGATGCTTATGGACATCAAGGTCGGCGGCGTCGATCTGGGTTTCTGGATGGCTCAGAACGGTTCGATCTACGTCTTTCTCATCCTGATCTTTGTTTATGCAGTGATGATGAACGGGCTCGATCGCCAGTATAACGTAGACGAAGAATAGATTTCGGAGGGAACGATCCAATGGATCTCAAGACTATGACCTACCTCGTGGTGGGGGCGACGTTTGCTCTCTACCTCGGTATCGCCATATGGGCGCGCGCCGGTTCGACCGGTGAATTCTATGCCGCTGGCCGCGGCGTCAACCCGATCGCCAATGGTATGGCAACGGCTGCTGACTGGATGTCGGCTGCTTCCTTTATTTCGATGGCCGGTCTCATCGCTTTCCAGGGCTACGAGGGCGCCAAGTTCCTCATGGGCTGGACCGGCGGTTACGTGCTGCTTGCTCTGCTTCTTGCGCCTTACCTGCGTAAGTTCGGCAAGTTCACGGTTCCCGAGTTTATCGGCGACCGCTTCTATTCAAACATGGCCCGCTTTGTTGGCGTCGTCTGTCTTATCGTGATCTCGATCACCTACATCATCGGCCAGATGAAGGGCGTCGGCGTCGCGTTCTCTCGCTTCCTCGACATGTCTTATGAGTGGGGTCTGCTGATCGGCATCCTGATCGTGCTGTTCTACGCCACGCTCGGTGGCATGAAGGGCATCACCTACACGCAGATCGCGCAATACTGCGTCCTGATTTGCGCCTACACAATCCCTGCGATCTTCATCTCGCTCAACATCACCGGTTCTCCGCTGCCACAGCTCGGATTGATCGGCGACCATACCGCCGCTGGTATCCCGTTGATGGAGAAGATCAACCAGACCATTACGGATCTGGGCTTCAAGGCTTACGACGCCGATCCACGCAGCTACCTCGATATGACGCTTTACACGTTGACCCTGATGATCGGTACGGCTGGTCTGCCGCACGTTATCATCCGCTTCTTCACCGTTCCAAAGGTGTCTGATGCGCGTTGGTCTGCTGGTTGGGCATTGGTCTTCATCGCGCTGCTTTACACGGTTGCACCAGCCGTTGGCGCCATGGCCCGCCTCAACGTCACCGACACCATCTGGCCGAACGGCGTAAAGGGCGAAGCAGTCCAGATCTCCGAGCTGCCAACGTGGTTCAACAACTGGGAGAACACCGGCCTCCTGAAGTATGAAGACAAGAACGGCGACGGCAAGCTCCAGTACTACAACGACAAGTCGGATGCGATGAACGCCATCGCTGCTGAACGTGGTTGGAAAGGCAACGAGCTGACCAAATTCGACCGCGACATCATGGTTCTCGCCAACCCGGAGATTGCGCAATTGCCCAATTGGGTGATCGCACTCGTCGCTGCCGGTGGTCTTGCCGCCGCGCTGTCGACAGCCGCCGGGCTCTTGTTGGCGATATCCTCGTCAATCTCGCACGACCTCTTCAAGGGCATAATAACGCCGGATATGTCCGAAAAGAACGAGCTGTTGACGGCCCGATTAGCAATGGTCGGTGCCATCGGGATCGCGGGCTACTACGGGCTCTATCCGCCCGGCTTCGCAGCCCAGGTGGTGGCTTTGGCCTTCGGCCTGGCAGCCTCCTCGATATTCCCGGTATTGATGATGGGCATCTTCTCCAAGCGGGTGAACAACCACGGCGCAATCCTGGGCATGGCCTCCGGTATCGGTGTCACGCTGGCCTATATCTTCGCTTACAAGGGCTTGTTCTTCATCAAGGGCACGGAGATGTTCGCCAATACGCCTGAAAATTGGTTCATGGGCATCTCGCCGGAAGCCTTCGGTGCCATCGGCGCCCTGGTCAACTTCGTGGTCGCTTACGTTGTCTCCATGGCAACCTCGTCGCCACCCAAGGAAATCCAGGATCTCGTCGAATCGATCCGCGTTCCTCGCGGTGCCGGTGCTGCAACCGGTCACTAAGACCGACCCAGGCGGCATTTGCCCCTGACAAAGTCTGAAACAGAAAATAAACGGGCCCCGTAACGCTTGCGGGGCCCGTTTTTTGTCCTTATTTCAACGACCTGTTTTCGACGGTCTGATTTCAATGTCCTGGCCAACGACAGCTGGACACCGGCCCGGACGTTGACGCGGACCGTGGCCCGGACCGTGGCCCGGACCGTGGCCCGGACCGTGGCCCGGACCGTGGCCCGGACCGTGGCCCGGACCGTGGCATGGACGCGACCGGCAACCTTGTGTCGTTTGTGTCATGACGGTCAATTACTTCGGCATCCCAACAAACGCGCCATTGTTTTCGATCAAGGGCGAGGCCGCTTGAACCAGTCATTATAGCCATCCAGGTTTTAAGGCTCCTCGCAGCGATTCATGCAGACAACCAAGAGGCAAATCAGTGCAACCGACCAAGGCTGAAACCCTAGAAACTCTTCGCGCTGCGACTGGTTTTTTGGAACTGACCGAAATCGAACGCGATGGCCTGGCCGAGACCGTCATGGGTGAGGCTCACACGGCCGGCGCGACCGTGGTCGAACTGGGGCGGCAGTTGGATTGCCTGTATATTGTCCACGGCGGTTCACTCGAAATTCGCTCAGCCACCGGCAAGATCTTCGCGCGGATAAAGCGCGGCGAGGTTTTCGGCGTGCGGGTCATGCGTTCAAATCGCCATTCAAACTATCGCGTTGTCGCAACCCAGGACGCAGTTGTTCTGAAATTGGCGCGCCAAGACTACGAGGCGCTTGTCGAGGTTCACCCAAATTTCGACAGCTTCTTTGAACGCGTCGGTTTTGAGCGCGGGCAGGGCTCGGGCGCCGAAACGCTTCCCTCCCGCGATGCTGCAATCGACCTTATGACGACTGCGGCACGCGACCTTATGACCGCCGGCATCATCACCGCGCCTCCCGCGACAACCGTGCTCGAAGCCGCCCGCATGATGAGTGCCCACAACGTCTCCTGCCTGCCAATCGTCGAAGGTGGCAAGGTCGTGGGCATGCTCACCGATACCGACCTTCGCAATCGTATCCTCGCCAAGGCGGCCCCCACATCCGGGCCCGTGAGCGAAATAATGAGCACAACGATTTCAACGCTTGAATGCGACGCACTGGCCTTCGACGCGTTGGTCCTGATGATGAAAAACGACATCTCGCATCTGCCATTGACAGAATCGGGGCGCTTGATCGGCATCCTCACGCACACCAATCTGGTCCGTGCACAATCGCGTTCGGCAGTCTACATGATCGGCGAAATTCACCGGCTGGAGAAGGTCGCCGAAATGGCCAAGGTCGTCCGGCAAATTCCCGAACTCCTGGTGTCCCTGGTTGAAAGTGGCGCTTCCGCCCACAAAATCGGCCGTATCATCACCTCGATTGCCGACGCCCTCACCCATCGCCTGATCGCGCTTGCCGAAGACAAGTTGGGAGAAGCCCCGGTTCCCTACGTCTGGGCCGCCTGTGGCTCGCAAGGGCGCCAGGAACAAACCGGCATCTCCGACCAGGACAACTGCCTGATCATCGACGACAGCTACGACGAGGCCAGCAACGGCGCCTACTTCACCGAATTCGCCAAATTCGTCAGCGATGGCCTGGATGAGTGCGGTTATTTTTATTGCCCCGGCGATATGATGGCCACCAACCCCGAATGGCGCCAGCCGCTTTCGGTGTGGAACAAGTACTTCGCCGACTGGGTTGAGCGCCCCGGCCCAAAGGCCCAGATGCTGGCCAGCGTCATGTTCGATTTGCGCCCGATACACGGCAAAATCGAGCTGTTTGAAAAGCTGCAGGAGCAAAACCTCGACCGCGCCCGCAAGAACTCGATCTTCATCGCCCACCTGCTGAGCAACGCGCTAACCCACACGCCCCCACTGGGCTTTTTCGGCACCCTGTCCCTTGAAGGCGGCGAACACCGCGGCACCATAAACCTGAAGCAGAACGGCGTCGTCCCCGTCGTCGATGTCGCGCGCGTCTACGCCCTGGAAGCATCGATTTCCGAGGTCAACACCCATAAGCGCCTGGAACTGGGCCGGTCGGCAAATGTCATGAGCGAATCGGGCGCAGCCGACCTCCTGGCCGCATTCGAGTTCATTGCCATAACCCGCCTGCGCCACCAGTCGCGCCAGATCCGGGCTGGCGAAAAGCCTGATAACTTCATGATGCCAGATGAGATTTCTCATCTCGAGCGCGATCAGCTAAAGAAGGCGTTCCAGGTCGTCAAAACGATCCAGTCGGCACTGTCCAATGCGCATCAGATCGGTGCGCGCTGACTGTAACGCTAACTCGATAGGAACTGCGCGCGCATGTTCATCCATCTGTTGACGACGTTTGCCATGGGGGCAATCGGAGCCTTAATCGTTTACGTCGTCGCTCGCACGATTGGCACCAAGGCCCCCGGCGTCGCCTACCCTGTGGCGATTGCCGTCGGCATGCTGTCTTATTCGATCTATGACGAATACAGTTGGCTTGATCGAGCCGCCAGCGCCATGCCCACACGCTTCACATTGGTGCGCACCTACGCCACCAGTATGCCCTATCAGCCTTGGACCTACCTCATACCCCGCACCTACAAGTTCGACGCCCTTGACCTGCGATCGCCGCGTTCAAATCCGGCAGCGCCCAAAATGCTCTTGGTTCAGTTGCTGCGCGTCACCCGCAATACGTCCTCCACTACGATCAATGCGATCGTCGACTGTGCCAAGAATCGCTTCACTGAAGTCAATGCCAAGACCAAGTTTGCCGAGACCGGGCTGCCCATCAATGCAACCTGGGATCGATTGTGCGAGCATAAGGCGTTGAGTGATGCGGTGTGCGGTGAAACGAAGACCCGAGCCAAAGTTGAATAAGTAGCGAAATTCATTCAGTAAAAACAAAGACTGGGCCGCCTCGTCAGTAGAGGGACCCAGCCTTCGACACCCCCCGGTTTAACCCGGTAAAGCGAAATCAACAATTCGCAGCCGTTTCAGCGCCAACCATCGGCCCATCGGACCAGCAGCCAGCCGACACCCCCAGCCAGCCGACAACCCAACAGCCAACTAACCTTAGTATGTCGTGAACTTCTTCCAGGTCACCGTGACCTTGGTGCCGACCCGCACGCGATTGTAAAGATGAGCGACATCTTCGTTATACATCCGAATGCAACCCTTCGAGACCGCCGACCCGATTGTCCAAGGTGCATCGGTGCCATGAATCCGGTAGAGGCTGGAGCCCAGATAGAGCGCCCGCTTACCCAACGGATTAAGCGGGTGGCCGCCTGGAACGTGGGCTGGAAGCTTCGGATTTTCGCGGCGCATTGAAGGCGTCGGTGTCCAGCCTGGATTGACCCGCTTGCGCGACACCCGCGTCACGCCTGACCAGCGGCTCTGAGCCCGCGGAACCGCGATCGGATAGCTGGTTGCCTCGCCACGGCTATGAATATGGTAGAGCTTACGGTCGCCGAAGCTGACGATGATCTGGCCTGGTTTGTATCTAGGTGAGAACGCCACGCTCGACTGGGATCCACCCGACCACAAAAAACTGAATAGATCCTGGGCGGAGGCCTGACTTGAGCTGAAGCTTGTCACCGCGATCGATAGAACTGCGACAAGAGCGGCGGCACGCGAACCATAAAGTAGCGACATGTCTGAGATTTCCTGTGTTCTCTCCAGCGAGCCCAGGTTCAAATACCGCAGCCCGGTCCGATAGGCAGACCCGATTGCAGTTTGAATGCCGGTCACGCGAGCACGATTAGGGCTTGTCATCGGGACCGTGGCTCAAAAGCTGCTTGCACCTGCACCAGACTGCAACGGGCTGGCTTCGGGAACAAGACCGCGCAGGCGGCTGTCGCGATCACAAACTCGATAAATAGAACTTCTGTTTTTCGCCTGTCGCAATGAAGCAACACCGATGGCTTCATTCTTGGATGATTCGCTTAATGCGGTCTGAACCCCGGCGATTTGAATGGCCGGCAGCCATTGTGTGTAAGCCGACTATTCCGTCGGCAACGCCTGTTCACGCTGAGATGCGCGCGCGCCGTCCGGGCTGCGTGGACTCCCGATCGCTTGAATCGGCCTGCCTGCTTGAGGCCGGCCGCTGACCGGGTTTCGACCAGGGCGCCGATTTGAACCATCCAATAAGATAGGCAACACAGATCAGCGCCACACAGCCGGCGACGTTGACAACCAGATAGCTGAGAAACGATCGACCGATCAGATTGAGCGCCACACCGCCCAGCATTGAAAACAGAATGCCGGCTGCAAACACCGACAACGACTGCTGCCCCGTTTTGGTGATAACGCCGATCAGGGGTTTGCCCAGCGCTCCGCCAAGCTTTTGAAGATTGACTCCCCCCGGTCCCGCCAAAACGTAAGCGACGTAGGCAACCAACAAGAAATGCGCAAACCGTAGCGGGGCCTGCGTTGTCTTATCGATGACCGGCAGCAGGGCTTCCCGGATCTCACCGAACAGGGGAACGCTGGCGGCAATGTCGGTGTTGGCAATCGGCACCATCAACACCAAAAGCCCCACCGCAATGGCGAACAGATCCCGTCGCATCGGCGGCGGCGGCAGCCATCCGCGCACAAGCGCAAAGCCTGTGAAAAACACCAGCTGCCAGGCAAACGGGTTGAAGAACCACGGCCTCTCGCTCCACGGCTCAGCCGACATTGTCATTAGCCCCGCATTGGCCACCGCCCATAGCAGCACCATGAAGGCCAAGGTGGCATAAGGGCTCAACCGCGATAGCGCCATCATCACGGGGATGAGCGTCAGCACGATCAGGTACATCGGCAGGATATCGAACAGCTCGGGAACGTAGGTCAGCGTCAGCAGCCCGACGAGGCCAGTTCCGGTGTCGACTGAAACGAAATGGTCAAGCTTCAAACCGGCAACGTAGGCATTTCCGGTCCCAAGCGCATTATCCACCAGGATCATCGCCGATAGCACGCTGAAGAATATCGCGATGTGAACCCAGTAGACCTGCCAGCACCTGTGCGCAATCCGGGCCGTTCCCATTGCCAACCCGCGCTCGTCGAACACGCGTCCGAACGCGAACGCTGATGCAACGCCTGAGCAGAAGACGAAAACTTCGGCTGCATCCGAGAACCCGAAGCGCGCCGGAATGAAACCATTCCAGGCATTACCGGGCACATGCGCGATATAGATGATGAACAGCGACAGGCCGCGAAAGAAGTCCAGCCGCACATCGCGCGGCCGCTTCGTCACGGGTTGTCTCAAGTCTTGCGTCATATGCCAGCGCCTCCTCGGACGCTGCGTTCATCGTGATCTTTAACTGTCACGCGTGTTAGTTGAGCAGTTAGCCTCAGGGCTCGGTTCTCCAAAATATGGTAGCCGGATCAGTGCGTTCTGCGGATATCCGTCTGGTCGCCGCGAATCTATTCATCACCTTACGGCAGAACCGCGGCGGGCAAATGCAACCTTCAGTCACAGGTGCGTCAAATGGAGTGTTGCCCAATTGGGTTCGTGGGGTCGTCGCGGGCAAGTAAGGCTACTCCCGATACAAATCAGGACGCCGGTCGCGGAAAAAGCCCCAGTCGGCGCGGTAGCGCTCAATCTCGCCCAGGTCGAACGAGTGAACGGCCAGCCCTACTTCGTCGGCTCCCAATTCAGCAACAATCTTCCCGCCGTGATCGCAAATAAACGAGTGGCCATAGAATGCTTGGCGGGTTCCCTCGTTGTCCTCCAGGCCCGTTCGGTTGGCGGCAATGATGGGAATGGCGTTGGAGACCGCATGGCCCTGCATGGCGCGCTGCCACTGCTTGTGCGTGTCCAACTGGGCATCATAAGGCTCCGAGCCGATTGCCGTTGGGTAGAGCAGAACTTCGGCACCCTGCAGCGCCATGGCGCGTGCGCATTCGGGAAACCATTGGTCCCAGCAAATGCCGACGCCGATTTTGCCGAATTTGGTTTGCCATGTCTTGAACCCCGTATCGCCGGGGCGGAAATAATACTTCTCCATATACCCCGGCCCGTCGGGAATGTGGCTTTTGCGGTAGACGCCCAACACCGACCCGTCCGCATCGGCAACCGCGACCGAGTTGAAATAACTGGGACCGTCTTTTTCGAAAAACGAGATCGGGATAACGACCCCCAGTTCGCCGGCAAGTGAGCTAAGGGCGCGGACGCACGGATGGTCGTTGACCGCATGAGCCGTCTCAAACCACTTGGGGTCCTGGCGCGTGCAAAAATAGGTCCCCTGGAACAATTCCGACGGCAGGATCACCTGCGCGCCTTGATCAGCAGCTCTGCGCACCAGCGCTTCGGTCCGGGCGACGTTGTCTGCCAGATCGTGACCGTAACGCGTCTGTAGTGCCGCCAGCGTGATGGTGCGTTTGCTCATGAGTTTTTGACTGGCTCCTTTGGCTGCTGCTGGGTGATGCAGTGAAACGAACCGCCGCCCGCGTTTCCCCATCCAAGCAGCCCTTGAGACGTGACGCCAATGACCCTGCGGTCGGTGAAAACACCTTGCAGCGCGGCCAGCGCCCTGTCTTGCGATTGTGTCCCATAAACCGGCACAACAACCACGCCGTTGGCAATGACGAAATTCATATGCGAGGCAGGTGAGAGCTCGCCCGCCTCGTTTATGTACTGCCCCGGTCCTGGAATTCGGATCACCTCCAGCGGCGTGCCGTCCGCATCGCTTGAGCGTTCCAGTGTCCGGGCAATCGCATCGAGCGTTTTCGCATTCGGGTCGTCAACGCCTGAAGGTGCCTGGCACACCACTTGTGCCGGGCCGACGAAGCGCGCGATATTGTCGATGTGCCCGTCGGTATGGTCGTTGAGAAGCCCTTCATCGATCCAGATGACCTTGCGGGCATTGAACGCTTCCGCCAGAGCCGCTTCAGCCTGCGCCTTGCTCCAACCATTGCGGTTTGGGTTGAGCAGCGTCTGACGCGTCGTCAGGATTGTGCCCCGGCCGTCATGGTCGACTGCGCCCCCTTCGAGTACGAAATCGAAACGGCGAACCGGGTTGCCAGCCTCGCGCGCAATGTCATCGCCCACTGTGGCGTCATCGGGAAGCTCGTACTTGCCTCCCCAACTGTTGGTTTTGAAACGCAACGCAACGACACCCTCAGGGCTTGCAGCAAAGATCGGCCCGGTATCGCGCAGCCAGATGTCGCCGTACTTGGCCGCGACCAGTTCGGCTGTATCGCCGACAGCGTCCCTGGCAGATGACAGCGCTTCATCTCCGTTGACCAGCAGGCGGACGAGATTTCCAGGTGAAAGCGCTGCAATCAGCGCGGCAACGTCTTTCCGCGGCGCTTCAAGATCGCCGTTCCATTCATCTGCGTCGGCAGGCCACGCCGTCCAGATCGCCTCTTGCGGCGACCACTCCGCAGGCACCAACAACGGTTGTTTCGTCATCGCTTTTATTGCTTCCAATCGAACGAAACGGGTCCTCCCGGCTGGCCGTCGGCCCTAGCGACCGGCCCCATCCGCCTGCCCGAGCCTCCGCAATCTACCCGCGCACGTATCCTCAAGCTACCAAGCCGATTCATAGGCGCCGATGACGGCCATGTTGAGGATTTCAGAATCGCTGGAACCCAGCGAACAGATCTGCACCGGTTTCTCCAACCCGACCAGGATCGGTCCGATAATCGTCGCCCCGCCCAATTCCCGCAACATCTTGGTCGAGATCGACGCGGCGTGGAAAGCCGGCATCACCAGCACATTGGCGGTATCAGACAGTCGACAGAATGGGTAAAGCTTCATCAGGTCGGCGTTAAGCGCGACGTCGGCTGCCATGTCGCCATCGTATTCAAAATCAACGCCGCGTTGATCCAGAATCTTGACCGCTTCCCGCACATCGTCTGAGCGTTCACCGCGCGGCTGACCGAATGTCGAATAGGCCAACAGCGCCACCCTTGGTTCGAGCCCGAAGCGCCGCGCCGCCGCAGCAGCCTCTGTTGCAATCGTCGCCAGTTGCTCTGGCGTGGGCATGTTGTGAATGCTGGTATCGGCGATCAAAACGGCCCGCCCCCGGCACAGCGCCAGGCTGACGCCGATAACAGTCCGCCCTGGCGAGGCATCGAGCACCCGGTGCACGTCGCGGAAGATCCCCGCCCAACTGCGGGTCACCCCCGTCACCATCGCGTCCGCATACCCCAACTCCACCATCAGCGCAGCAAACACGTTACGTTCGTTCTCGACAATCCGGTGACAGTCGCGCTTGAGATATCCGCGCCGTTGCAGTCTCTGATAGAGGTGCTCGGTAAACTCATCGACATGTTCCGAACGCCGCGTATCGTGGAGTTCGAATTCCGGCTTAAGCGCAATGCCGAGTTCTTCGAAGGTCTCCTTGACGCGTTCGGCAGTGCCCACCAGCAAAGGCTGTCCGAAGCCTTGCGACAGGTAGGTGTTGGCGGCCCGAATAACCGCCGGTTCCTCCCCCTCGGCAAAGATAATACGCTTGGGCGAATTGCGAACGTCATCGAACATCGATCGCAGCCAGTCGGAGACCGGGTCGAGCCGGCCTTTCAGGCGCGCAATATAGGAATCCATATCGGCAAGCGGTTTGCGTGCAACTCCGGTATCCATCGCCGCTTTCGCCACCGCAGGCGGGATCGCGGTAATCAGCCGTGGATCGAATGGGGCGGGAATAATGTAGTCGGGCCCGAATGTCGGTTGGCGGCCCTGGTAGGCGCGCGCCACCTGGTCGGGCACGTCCTGCCGGGTCAGTTCGGCAAGCGCCTCGGCTGCCGCCACCTTCATCGCGTCGTTGATCGTTGAGGCCTGCACATCGAGCGCGCCGCGAAAAATAAAGGGAAAGCACAGGACATTGTTGACCTGGTTGGGATAGTCCGACCGCCCGGTTGCCATCACGGCATCGGTCCTGACGGCCATCACATCTTCCGGCGAAATCTCCGGCTCCGGGTTGGCCATCGCGAATATGATCGGCTTGTCGGCCATGCTGGCGACCATCTCGCCGCTGACGATGCCGCCTGCCGACAGGCCTAGGAAGATGTCCGCACCTTTGATTGCCTCGGCAAGCGAGCGCATCTTGGTCTTACGCGCAAAGGGCTCCTTGTAGGGGTCCATCAACTCCTTGCGGCCCTTGTAGACGACCCCCTCGATGTCGGCGATGATGAGGTTTTCTCTCTTCAGCCCCATCGTGATCAGAAGGTTGAGGCAGGCAAGCGCCGCAGCACCGGCTCCGCTGGCCACCATCTTGACTTCGCCAAGGTCTTTTCCAACCACCTTCAAGGCATTCAGAATGCCGGCTGCAACGACAATTGCCGTTCCGTGCTGGTCGTCGTGAAACACCGGTATGTCGAGCAGTTCCTTCAGCCGCTCCTCGATGATGAAGCAGTCGGGTGCCTTGATGTCTTCCAGGTTGATGCCGCCGAAGCTTCCCCCCAGGAACTTCACTGAATTGATGAATTCTTCCGGGTCCTCGGTGTTGACCAGCAAATCGATGCCATCGATGTCGGCAAACCGCTTGAATAGCGCACCTTTGCCCTCCATCACCGGCTTGGAGGCCAGCGCGCCAAGATTGCCCAGGCCCAGAATTGCGGTCCCATTGGAGACGATGGCAACCAGGTTGCCCTTGTTGGTATAGTCATACGCACAGGCCGGATCCTCGGCGATGGCCTTCACCGGCACGGCCACCCCTGGCGAGTAGGCAAGCGACAGGTCGCGCTGCGTCGTCAGCGGCTTGGTCGGCATGATCTCAAGCTTGCCGGGTTTACCCTGCGAGTGGAATTGCAGGGCTTCCTGAGGAGTAAAGCGGGCTTCGGTGAAGCGGCCAGGCTGGGACATGAGATGGAGTTCCAAGGCAGGGAGGTAAAGGGTCCGGCCCGTTCTTATGAGAGCCGTTAGGCGGGCATACGTTATGGCCCAAGCCGATTGCCTACAGCAACTTCTAATCGCCCCGCATATGTCCAATGCAGGATTTCTCTGTGGCGATGGGCCCGCCCTTAGGGGGCTTTCCTGATCGCCCTTAGGCGCGCTATGGCTGCCGAAACGAATTCGATCATGAACCCGGCGAGACCGCCAGTCGCCCCCCGGAATCGCCATTCGGCTAAAGGACTAATGTCGAATAACAACCAACAAGCCTCGCGCACCAGGCCGTCCAAGTCGGCCAAGCCCGGAAAGCCTTCGGCCAAGCCCGGCGCCACCAAGGCTGCCGGGGCTACGCCGTCAATGGCGCAGTACCTGGAAATCAAGGCGGCCAACCCCGATAGCCTGCTGTGGTATCGCATGGGCGACTTTTATGAGTTGTTCTTTGAAGACGCCGTCACCGCCGCCCAGGCTCTCAGCATCGTCCTGACCAAGCGCGGCAAGCACCTGGGCGAAGACATTCCGATGTGCGGCGTTCCCGTCGTCCGCTCGGATGAATATCTCGAACGCCTGATCCGCAAGGGCTACCGGGTTGCCGTGTGTGAGCAACTCGAAGATCCAGCCGAAGCCAGGAAGCGCGGCGCCAAGGCCGTCGTCCACCGCGATGTGGTCCGCCTTGTTACGCCAGGCACCCTGACCGAAGAAACCTTGCTGGAGCCCAATGCCCGCAACTATCTCACAGCCCTGTTCCCCGAGCCATTGGATGACGGTGAACCTTCCGGAAACCGCCGCGTTGCGCTTGCCTCGCTGGATATCTCAACCGGCGAATTCGAAGTCGGCAGCGCCTGCGAAGTCGACCTGCCCGGCGAGTTGGCCCGCCTCCATCCCCGCGAAATCCTGACCCCCGACGCCACCTCGTCCGATCAACGTTTTGAACGCGCGCTAAGCCTGTCTCCGGCAGCCCGAACGCCGATGCCTGCCGTCCATTTCGATAGTCGTTCGGGCGAGTTCGATCTCAAGTCCCGCCTGGGCGTCGCCGATCTCAATGCCTTTGGCGAATTCACCCGCGCCGAACTGGCCGCCATCGCGGGGCTGTTGAAATATGTCGACCTGACCCAGATCGGCAAGAAGCCGGTCATCCGTCCGCCGGTCCGATCAGCCGGCGATGCAATCTTGATGATCGATCCGGCAAGCCGCTCCAGCCTTGAATTGACCCGCTCGGCATCGGGCGACCGGCGCGGCAGCCTGCTGTCGGCCATCGACCTCACCGTGACCGGCCCAGGTTCGCGCGAATTGGCAGCCCGCCTGACAAGCCCGCTATGCGACATCGCCGCCATAACCGCCCGGCTTGATGCCGTCGGCTACCTGATCGACGCCCCCGACCTGCGCGAAGATGCCCGCCGTGCCCTCAAGGGTGCCCCCGATATCGCACGCGCGATCTCGCGGCTGTCCTTCGGGCGTGGATCGCCCCGCGATCTGGGCTTTGTCCGCGACGGCCTCGGTGCAGCGGCAGCCTCCGCCCGGCTGATCGCCAAAAGCGCCGACAGCGCCAGTAGCATTGGCCTGCCCGCCCAGTTGGCAAACATTTGCGAAGTCTTAGACAACGCAGCCGGCCCGCTTCTGGACCACCTCACTAAGGCGCTTGGCGATGAACTGCCCGTCAATCGGCGCGATGGCGGCTTTGTCCGCGAGGGCTACCTTGTCGAACTCGACGAGGCCCGCCGCCTGAAGGAGGACGCCCGCCAGGTTTTGGCCGAATTGGAGGCCCGCTACCGCGACGAAACCGGCGTCAAGACCCTGAAAGTCCGCCAAAACAACATCCTGGGCTTCTATATCGAGGTCACCCAGGCCAACGCGGGCCCACTCACCAAAGAGCCGCACAACGAGGTGTTCCGCCACCGCCAGACGATGGCCAACGCGATGCGCTTCGTGACCGATGAGTTGGCCGAAATCGAAGGCCGGATCGCCACCGCGGGCGAACGCGCGCTCAGCCTTGAACAGGAAATCTTCACCGATCTGGCCCGCGCAATCGGTGGTGCCGAACTGGAATTGTGCAATATCGCCGCCGCCTTGGCTGAGCTGGATGTCGCAGCCGCCCTCGCCCAATTGGCTGAACGCGAGAACTATGTCCGCCCCCACCTTTCTAACGACCAGACCTTTGAAATCCGCGGCGGCCGCCACCCGGTCGTCGAACAATCCTTGAAGGCTGCCCGCGAAGGCCCGTTCATCGAGAACGACTGCCTGTTGGGCCTTGCCGGCGATACCGGCTATTCTCAGTCCGATAGCGGCGACATTCCAAGACCGCCCGGCTTCGACGACAGCCGCGCCGCCCGCATCTGGTTGGTGACAGGCCCCAACATGGCCGGCAAATCGACATTCCTGCGCCAGAACGCCTTGATCTGCGTGCTTGCCCAGACCGGCTCATATGTTCCCGCCGAAAGCGCCCACATCGGCATTGTCGACCGCCTGTTTTCCCGCGTCGGCGCATCTGACGATCTGGCCCGCGGGCGCTCGACGTTCATGGTCGAGATGGTCGAAACAGCAGCCATCCTCAATCAGGCAACCGACCGCTCCCTGGTCATTCTCGATGAGATCGGACGCGGCACGTCCACCTTCGATGGCTTGTCGATTGCCTGGGCCTGCGTCGAATACCTCCACGAGGTCAGGCGCTGCAGAACCCTGTTCGCCACCCACTACCACGAACTTACCGCCCTCGCCGAGCGCCTCGCCGAAGTCGCCAACGTTACGATCGATGTCAAGGAATGGCGCGATGAGATCATCTTTCTGCACAAGGTGAAGCCGGGAGCAGCCGACCGTTCATACGGCATCCAGGTGGGAAAACTGGCCGGCCTGCCATCGGACGTCATCGCCCGGGCGACCGAAGTATTGGCGCTTCTGCAGGATGCCGATCGCGCGAATGCCAAAACACCTGATATGCTGCTCGACGATTTGCCTTTGTTTGCGGCCATCCGGCCTGAAAATCCGGTGGCAGCCGGCAATAACCCCTCATCAGCCGTCGAGACGGAGCTGGACACCGTCAACCCCGATGAATTGACACCCAAGGCGGCCCTTGAAGTCCTTTATCGGCTGAAGTCCCTGCTTCGCGACGGCAAGACATAAAGAACGTTTGATTGTCCGGTATTGACCGGGTGCGCTGAAAGCCGTCGGCTGTTGATGCCAGTGTCCGGAACCACATGAAATCCGGCAGAATAAGTGGAGCGAATTACTGATCATGGAAACCCCGACCGCCAGCTCCGCTGCATCTTTCCTGAAGGTGTTACGACCCGCTGAACCGACGCCGCCGACCAGATATATCAAACCAGATGACTTGAAGCGCGAACTGACCGCCCTCGTCACCGCCGACGGCGGCCCCGACAATGCCCGGCCCCATTTCATCGAGCGCGTCAAGGAAGTCATCGAATCCGCGCGCAAGCAGGCGCTAAGCGAGTTGGAAGCCGACGGTCTGGGCCGTCGCTGCGCAGCCAGCCTGTCGATGTTCCAGGACGACCTCATCTGCACCTTGTTCGATCTTGTCGTCACCTACCGGTGCACGCCCAAGGAGCGCAAAGAAGTCGAAAGCATGGCCATCGTTGCAACGGGCGGTTATGGCCGCGGCCTGCTGGCTCCAGGCTCCGATATCGACCTGCTGTTCCTGATGCCCGGCGCGGCTGGAGCCGCCGAAACCCAGGCAACCGAGCGATTGTTGTATCTATTGTGGGATCTGGGCTTCAAGGTCGGCCATGCCACCCGCAGCGTTCCCCAGTGCGTACAGCTAGCGCTGTCCGACATGACCATCGCCACGTCGATGATCGATTCACGCCTCATCATGGGAGACGACGATCTATTTCATCAACTGCAGATGCAGTTCATGCACAAGGTCGCCCGGGCCAACACCCGCGCATTCATCGATGCCAAGATGGCCGAACGCGATGCCCGCCACAAGCGCTCCGGCGACGCCCGCTATCGTGTCGAACCCAACATCAAGGACGGCAAGGGCGGGCTGCGCGACCTGCACACGCTGCATTGGCTCTCACGCGCCATTTATAATGAAGACGTCGGCGAAGCCGCAATCAGGGCCGGCATCTTCACCGAGGAAGAAGTGACGACATTCCACCGGTGTGAGGATTTCCTGTGGTCGGTTCGCTGCTTTCTCCACTTCCTGACCGGCCGCGCAGAAGAACGCCTCACCTTCGATGTTCAATCCCAGATGGCCGAATTGCTCGGTTACAAGCGCCACGGCGGGCTGCGCGCTGTCGAACGCTTCATGAAGCACTATTTTCTGGTCGCCAAGGATGTCGGCGATCTCACCGGCATCCTGTGTGGCGCACTGGAGATCCAACAGCTCAAGTCGACACCGACGCTGGGCAGTATGCTCAAGCCGCTCACCTGGCGAACACGCCGCCAGGTCCGTACACGCACGGATTTCCGCATCGACAGCGACCGCCTCAACGTCGCCGATCCCGAGGTCTTCAAGCGCGATCCCGTCAATATCTTGCGGCTGTTTGATCAGTCCGCGCGAACCGGCACATTCCTGCACCCCAACGCCGTTCGCCTGTTGCGCCGCTCAAGCCGCCTCATCGACAAGAAAATGCGCGAGAACAAGGAGGCAAACCGCCTGTTCGTCACCCTGATATCGGACCCCGACACCGGCGCAACGACCCTGCGCCGCATGAACGATGCCGGTATTCTGGGCCGCTTCGTTCCTCCCTTCCGGCGCGTTGTCGGCATGATGCAATTCAATATGTATCACCACTATACCGTCGATGAGCACCTGATCCGCACGGTGGAAAGGTTGAGCGAAATCGAACGCGGCGAAGAGATCGAGGAACTACCGCTTTCGACGGGGATTTTCAAAACCCTGAGCGAGCAGAACCGCCGCCTGCTCTATGTCACAGCCTTTCTCCACGATATCGGCAAGGGCCGTCGCGAAGATCACTCGGTCGTCGGCGCCCGCATTGCTGCTGAGTTGGCCCCGCGCTTCGGGCTCTCTAAGCGCGACAGCGATACCGTCGTCTGGCTGATCGCTGAACACCTGACCATGAGCAACATCTCCCAGCGCCGTGATCTGTCCGACCCGCGCACTATTCGTGATTTTGCCGAACTGGTCGGCAGCCTTGATCGCCTCAAATTGCTGCTCCTATTAACGGTTGCCGACATTCGCGCCGTCGGGCCGGATACCTGGAACGGTTGGAAGGGCCAGCTCCTGCGCACGCTCTACTATGAGACCAAGCTGCTTCTGACCGGCAGCCAGACCGAGCAGTTCCGCAGTGAACGGGTTGCCGAAGCCCAACAGGCCCTGGCAACCGAGCTTCGCCAAACAGGCTGGTCGCAGCCCGATATCGAAATGGCCATCGGCCGCTTCTTTGATGACTACTGGTTGCGCTTCGAGACCGACGTCCACCTGGAGCACGCGTTATTCATGCAGCGCGCCGAAAAAGATGGCGAGCCGCTTGCCGTCGTGCACAAGACCGATGCGTTCACCGCGGTCACGGAACTGACGATCCTGGCGCCCAACCACCCCCGCTTGTTGTCGCTGTTTGCCGGGGCCTGTTCGTCGGTCGGCGCCGATATCGTGGGAGCACACATCACGTCCACTCGTGATGGTCTGGCTCTTGATACATTCCTGCTGCAGCGCGAGTTCGACGATGATGAAGACGAAGCCCGCCGGGCAACCCGCATCCGTGAGGCCATCGAACGCTACCTCAAGGGTGAAGCCCGCGTGCAAAAGGTCCTCGCCGGCCGGCGCACCGAGCAGCGCGTCGAAGCCTTCGACGTCAGTCCGCGCACCAGAATCGATAACGATCTATCCGATGAATATACCGTCATCGAAGTGACAGGCCGCGACCGCTCCGGGCTGTTGTACGAACTGACCAGCGAACTCTCCGATCTTTCGTTGGATATTTCGTCCGCCCATATCTCAACCTTCGGCGAAAAGGTCATCGACGCATTCTACGTCACCGATCTGACCCATAAAAAGATCACAGATCCGCGCCGACAGGCTGATATCGCGCAAAAACTGGGCGCCATCGTCGATGTCGAGGAAGCTCACGAGACTGACGAAACTGGGTAAATCAGGCCGCTGCTCGCGGGTCATCCCCGGCCACGAGGTCGGCACGATGTGCCGTTAAAGCCCTTGAGAAATGACGTGTCCGGCAGGTCGGCGATTTGGCGGCCTTGTGAAAAACTCCACGAAGGGCTAGTGCGCTTCCACCATGCTTTATCGCGCCTTTGCCACAGTCGGTGGCCTGACACTCGTCAGCCGTCTCCTCGGATTTATCCGCGACATCCTCATCGCAGCCGCTCTCGGCTCCGGCGTGGTCGCTGACGCCTTCTTTGTCGCCTTCCGTTTCCCAAACCTGTTTCGCCGCCTGTTTGGCGAGGGCGCGTTCAATGCTGCCTTCGTCCCGCTGTTTGCAAAGCGATTGGAGGCAGAGGGTCTTAGCGAAGCACGTACCTTTGCTGAAGAAGCAATGTCGGTCTTGTTCTTCACGCTGCTTGTCCTGTCAGCCGTCATTATGCTGGCGATGCCGTGGCTGATGGTGGTGCTGGCCCCCGGCTTTGTTTCCGATCCTGCGAAATATGACCTTGCGGTTTTATTGTCCCAGATCGCGTTCCCCTACTTGTTGTGCATGTCGCTTGTTGCGCTTCTTTCCGGCGTGCTTAATTCGCTAAGTCGGTTCTGGGCCGCCGCAGCCGCTCCCATCCTGCTGAATATCGTATTGATCAGCGCCATATCGATCGCCATCGCGATGGGCTTTTCACAGCGTTACGGTGCCGGGATTATTCTGAGTGTCGGCGTGACGATTGCCGGTCTCGCGCAATTGGCGATGTTGTGGCTCGCGGTTCGCCGCGCCGGCCTCGATATCTCCCTGCGCTGGCCACGCTATACCCCTGGCGTAAAGCGGCTTGTCGAACTGGGCATTCCCGGTGTCCTGGCCGGCGGCATCACCCAGATCAACATCGTCGTTGGAACAATCATCGCTTCCCTACAGGCCGGCGCGGTCTCCTACCTTTATTACGCCGACCGTCTCTACCAGCTTCCTTTGGGCATCGTCGGCGTTGCAATCGGCGTCGTGCTGCTACCCGAGCTATCGCGGAAATTGCGAGCCGGTGAGCACGATACCGCCATGGACAGCCAGAACCGCTCGCTTGAATTCGCGTTGATGCTGACGCTGCCCGCGGCAATCGCGCTGATGGTTGCCGCAGAGCCGATCATTCGCGTTCTGTTCGAGCGCGGCGCCTTCCTGCCATCCGACACCCAGGCAACCGCCCTGGCCCTGTCGGCATTCGCCATCGGCCTTCCCGGCTTCGTGCTGATCAAGGTCTTCCAGCCCGCCTACTTCGCCCGTGAGGATACCAAGACCCCGATGCGCTATGCGGCCGTCAACATGGTGGTCAATGTTATCGGGTCGCTTGCGTTGTTTTACTGGTTCAAGTCGCTTGGTTATCCCCCGCACGTGGGAATTGCCCTTGCAACCTCGATCGCCGGCTGGATCAATGCATTGCTTTTGTGGGCCGGTCTGCTCGCTCGCGGCGACTTTGCAGCCGACCGCCGGCTGGCCCGCAACCTGCCGATCATAGCGCTCGCCAGTGTCGCGATGGGGGCTGCCCTGTATTTCGCACTTCCCCACCTGATGCCTTATCTGACGCCGGAGACAATACTCCCCGTACAGGCCGCTGCCCTGGCAGCTATTGTTGCGCTGGGCCTCGTCGTCTTTTTCGGACTGGTGTTCGCAACAGGCGTCTTGAATTTGCGTCATTTAGAGCACTTTCCGACCAAATCGAACCATTCTGCCGAGGCGGATTAGTGACAAGATCAAGTGGACCGGCGCAGTGCGTAGCGGGGCTACGGACAAG
>JAHZKP010000053.1 GCA_022600345.1 Alphaproteobacteria bacterium
AACCCGAAGGGCCGGGCGGATTTGCGCCAATCTCTGCGCAGCCCGTCTTGTCCGTAGCCCCGCTACGCACTGCGCCGGTCCACTTGATCTTGTCACTAATCCGCCTCGGCAGAATGGTTCGATTTGGTCGGAAAGTGCTCTAGTGCTGTGACGACATCGTCGAACACCCCCACCTGGGAATGTCACGATTAGCTGACCTTTTTTGCTGGGTTCGCCGCTACCCTGCCTACGGAACCCCAGGTCCAAGTGAAACGCATTCCGTCCTCACCCATCAAAGAGGGAGGAGCCGCGCAAGGCAATGAGCCCTGCCAATTCAGCGCCGCCCTTTGTCCAACCAAGCTTTGCCTTCCTTATCGAGGATGGCGACGGTTTCGTGGTAGTATTTTTCGGCGCGATCATATGAGCTACCGATGCAGACGATACCCAGCTTGCCAAACTCCGACAGTGCGCCCATCAGGTGGAAGGCGACGCCTTCCTGGTTGGTGCCGTGGAAGTGCAGGCGGTTCATGGCGGCGATGTCGATCAGATCAAAAGGCAGGAGGCCACGGTAGAGGTCGGATTCCAGATTGTCGGAGGCGTAGTAGTAGCGCGGCTTGCCGCCGGGGATGAGGAACTGCCCGGTCTTTGCGCAATAATCGCCGTCGGTCAGCGATTGCAGCATCAAGAACGGGTGGGTCGTTCCGCCTTTGCGCAAGTTGATTTCGATTGCCGTGTGACGCCAACTGCCATCGGAGTTTCTGGTCGATAGGAAATCGACGCTGAAGCGGCCTAGCGCGCCTTCATCGGCGAGAAGCTTTGCAACAGCCAAGCCGCGATTCTGGATGTCGAGACGGTAGGATTTATCTGCCGGAAAGCGGCAACCCAGAAAGATCTGAGCGTTATCGCCGCCCAGCAACTGGTCGTGCGTCGAGATCGGCTCAACGGCTCCGGTGGGGTCGATGCGAAGCTGGGCTGAGGGCGAGCACTTATCCTTACCGTTGATGAATTCCTCGACGATGCCGCCCATGGCGTGGAGTTTGTCGGAGTACAATTCCCAGGTCATGCCGCCAGCTTCGAAAGCAAGGCCGGGCAAGCGCTGCTTTATCC
This sequence comes from Alphaproteobacteria bacterium, assembly GCA_022600345.1. Taxonomy (GTDB): domain Bacteria; phylum Pseudomonadota; class Alphaproteobacteria; order Rhizobiales; family Hyphomicrobiaceae; genus Filomicrobium. The sequence goes on from JAHZKP010000053.1 coordinate 1,087, forward strand.
AAGGGGAAAGAGCGCTGCCCTCGGGGGCACCGGCAAAATCGAACACGGCATTGCCTTCGCCTGAAAACCCATCGTTCAGCTTTACGACCGCGCGCTCCAGGGCGGGGTCGTTTGTCTTCAGCTCGGTCAGTGCGGCGGAAACGTCATTGGCATCGGTGAGGTCTTCGCTGCCGGCGGGCAGATCGAGGCCGGCCTGGCGGAACAGTTTGCGCGAGCCGCTCTTGGTGCCCAGGTGGTAAAGCGAGGGATCGCAGCCATAGACTGGTAGGTCCAATTCAAGTCCAAGCGCGCGTTCGGATTCGGTGACCGTGAAGCAGGTCATATGGGCGGTTGCGGGGTCGGGGATCGCTTCGCGAATACGCTTCAAGACGCGCGGGCGGGCCAGCAGTTTTTCGGTCAGGGGCGTGGGCGAAGCGTCATCGCAAGAGATCAACGTCAGGCGGCGGCGGGCATGCTGGGCTGGAATGCCGGGCAGCAGGTGGAGGTAATAATCGATGATCGGCTCGGCGATCGGCATGCTGGTCAGGTAGATGACGCGGGTTCGAGGAAAGCGCAACAAGAGCAGCATGCAAAGCTGGCGCTCTTCATAGTGGTGGACGCCTGAGATGCGGGCCAGCACTTCCTGATCCAGCGATAAGCTGGGTACGATGACGACCGTGCGCGGGGCATTGCGGTCATCGCGGGTTGTCTCGAAGGACCGCGCGAAACGTTCCTGCAATTGCTTCAGGCGGTCGAATTCTGCTTGGGTCGGCGGGGGCAGTTTGCTCATGTCGTCACGTCTCACCGATTGTTCGTTGGCGTGATGATGGCTTGGTCAGTCGTTGTCGACGCGCTCGCCTGTGCGGTTGATACGATGCATCAGGTAGCCAAGGCAGTCCAGGCGCACTGCGCGCGGGTCAAGTGTCAGCATGGCGGGTATCGCGCGGCGTGCAAGCTGGATCTCACCGTCTGGATAATCGAGATAGGTTTCTGCTGCCGCGTCGAATTCGCCACCGGGAACAACGGCAAGCCGCCGATCGCCGTTGCCGCCCAGTTGGCCGAGCTTCGTGCCGGGTTCGAGTTCGGAGAAATTCAGGTGGTCGAGGTCGGCCAGGAAGCGAAAGTCGGCATCCTCGCCATCGTAGGTGAAGGTGGCATCTGGCGGCACGCGCAGGATCACGGCGGTCTGCAGCAGATCGATATCACAGTCGGGGACCGGGTGATCGGGGAACCGGGTCATATGCAGGGCTGCGTCGACGAAGCGGGCTGCATGATCGGTTGCAGCCGGTGTGCCGGGAACGCCGCATTCAACTGTCACCGCCGGGCAGACGGTCGCCATTGCCGCCGACTGCACACCGACGGGGCGGGTGAAAAAGACGACCGTGCGGGAAAATAGACAGGCCAGATGCAGAAAGCGTTCGTCGAGGTCGTTGACGCAGGCATAACGCGGGTTGTTGCCGGTGTTGTTGTGGATGTCGATTGAGGCGAAGGGCTTGGCGGCTGCAACGTATTCGACGACCTCGCGCATCAATGCAGCTTCAGCGGCTTCGGGATATCGGGTGCCGGGCCAGGCGCGATTGTAGTCGGTCTGGTTGTCGAGTGTGCGGACGTTGCATTTTGCGGCTTCGATGTTGCCAACGAACAAAATCAACCTGCGCGGCAATGGGCGATCGGCGTAATGGCGCAGAACCTTCTGGATCGCTGACCAGCCGGTATCCTCGTTGCCGTGCAGCAGGGCGGAGACAAACAGCGGGCGGGGATCGCGGCCGGGGATTTCGAACAGGGATGGACCGGGCAGGTGCTGCCAGAGATCGCTAGCTGCAACGTCGATCAACGAAGTTGGGAATTCATCGAAGCGGTGAAGCTTGATGCCGCCTCGTGGCTGGTTCATCGGGGATTGACCCATTCGTGGATGTCGCCTCAGTCTGATTTCTGGAAGCTGATCTTTGCCACGCAGTATGCAGGTTCTGGTTGACCGGGGTCAAACTTGGGGGAGGCTATTGCAGGCTGTACCTTAGCAAATCTGGGGAACAAACGAGTTGCCGGTCTCAGCCGGAATTCATAAGGAGTGGCGGGCATTTTTGCGTCACGCTTGGATACTTTGGCGTTAGCTAGCGGCAATCGCTTCCTTCTCCCCGTGCTCTTGAGAGCCAACACTTTCCAAGGTCGTGTTGGGCTACGGGGAGAAGGAGAGGATGAGGGGCAGACACAAGAGCTGGCGTTGGTCGGTTTTCGCCGCCCCTCACCCCGACCCTCTCCCCGCGAGCGGGGAGAGGGGGACTTAGCAGCACGGACCATTCTACCTGAGCTGGATCTCAGCCAAGCGCTTCGTAAGCGAAGCCATTGCCTTTTTTGACAACCATGCCGATGCCTGGAGGCGGCAGGTGGTAGCCGATGATCTTGGCTTTCATGGAATGGAGCTGATCGAGCAGCCGCTTGCGGGTGGCGATGGCCTGATCGGGCACCTGGTCGCTTTCTGGTTGCCATTCGGGGTGTTCGAATGAGACCACAGGGTTCGTGAGAGCATCGCCGAGCACGACCAACGTTTCGGAACCTGATTTCACCTCGACGGAAAGGTGGCCCTGCGTGTGGCCGTTGGTTTCCATGATGTTGATGCCTGAGACCACTTCATCGTCATCCTTGACGAACTTGATCTTCTCCTCGATGGCCTTGAAACGGGACTTGGCGCCGACGGCGAAGAACTCACGGTCCTCGCGCAGCTTCTTGGCGACATCGGGCTCATTCCAGAACGCGAATTCCTTTTCAGCAACGTAGTAGGTTGCTTCTGGGAATGTCAGTTCGTCGAAGTCGTTGACGACGCCCCAGATGTGGTCTGGATGGGCGTGGGTAAAGATGACCTTGGTGATGGATTCCACATCGACGTCGGCTTCGCCCAGGGCTTCTTCGAGCTTGCCGGTTGTGGGCACGAAGTTGGGGCCGGAGCCTGCATCGACGAGGATGACATCGTCGGGCGTCTTGATCAGCGTAACGTTGATCGGGGACTTGCGGGTTTCGCCAGTCAATCCGGCTTTGGCCAGGGCGGCGGCGCGCGCGGCGGGGTCAGCCTTAGGGGCCACACCTGTTGTTGGCAGGGTGATGTAGCCGTCTGAAAAGGTGGTGACCTCGAATTCCCCCAGCTTGATTTTGTTGGAAGCAAATGCCGGGAACGGCAGGGCAGTAGCGGCGCAAAGTGCAGCGGTTCCGCCAATGAATTCACGACGATTGGGCGTAATGAATTTACCTGTCATGGGTGTTTATCCTTGGTAGTGCTGACTTGCATCGACGCTCAGTTCCATCGCAAGCGATCATTCGAATTCCATTTGCTCGAATACGCGGCCGGCATTGCGGGTGGCCAACTCCTTGAATGTGTCGAGATGCTCATAGGGCGATTGATCGACATAGTAGGCGTCCTGCAAGGTGCCGCCCTTTTCGATGTGTTCGGCGATCTTGCCTCTGAGGTAGACGAGGTAGTCCTTGGTGTAGCGGCGCACCTGATCCATGTTGGTGGGGTGGCCGTGACCGGGAATGACGTAGAGCGCTCCTAGAGCCTCGAAGTTCTCCCAGCTCTCCAGCCAATCCGCGGTTCCCGTCTCGGCGAAGATCGGCGGCATGCGCTCGTGGAAGGCCATGTCACCTGAGATGACCAGCTTCTGAGCGGGCAGCCAGAGGGCGATATCTCCGGGGGAATGCGCCGGGCCGGAGTTGATCGCCACCATCTTGACGCCGCCCATCTCGAATTCGTGCTTGTCGGAGAAGGTTTCGTCCGGGCCGACAATCTCGGTTCCCTCGGCGCGCTCCTTCAAAATGCGCTTGTGGCGTTCCAGGCTTTGCGGCGCATCGTTGGCGAAGGCCTCCTTGGCGTCCTCATGGGCGAGGATCTTGACGCCCTGTTTCTTCCAGTAGCTGTTGCCGAGCATGGCGTGGCCCTGGCCGTTCTCGTTGATGACGAGTTTGACGGGCTGATCGGTGACCTTCTTGATTTCCTGATGCAGGGCTTCGGCGAGCTTGAAGGACGCTCCTGCATTGAAGACCACGACGCCACCTTTGGTGACGATGAAGGAGAGGTTGTTGTTATGGCCGGCATTTTCATAGGTCGGCGGCGCGGTGGCACCAATGGCCGACCAGACGTGCGGGATGACTTCGACAGGTTTTTGATAAAGCACGGAACCGGGATACTGGTCGGGTATATCCTGGCTGGAGAGGGCGACAGAGGCACTTCCCGCGAGGAATAGCATTACAAGCAGCGACCGCAGTTTCATGGCAGTCATCCTTTTACAACAAGAGTAACATCCGACCATCCATCGGCCGAAGCCGCCCCCATGAATGATCGGATGTTTTTGCCCAACGCTCAAGACAGCAGAGCGTTGGGCCTGCGCGTGAACGGTCGCTTTCCCGATGAGCGGACCGCCCGTTACCAAGCGCCTCAGTCGACGGCAACGCCCTTCGGGGCGTCGTCTCCGCCTTTTGGCGTGACGTCGAGGATACGCGCTGTCTTGGTGATCTTGACGTCAGACTTGCAGTCCTTCATGCACGGCTCGCCCTTTTTCAGGGTTGCCGTGTCGGGACGCTCGTCATCGATGAAGTTCTTCTCGTTTGGCATCTTGATCGACGTGAAGGTCTTGTTTGAGAGTTCGAACTGATCGTCCTCAATCACGTCGTTCATGAGCAGAATGTAGGCGACGAGGCTATAAACTTCGTCAGGCTTCAAGGTCTGCGCATTGCCGAAAGGCATGGACCGGTAGATGTAGTCGTAGACTGTCGAGAGGTACGGCCAGTAGGAACCGACCGTCTTGACGGGGTCTTCCGATTTGAGGGTGTCGCGGCCACCGGCCAGGACCGGCCAGCGATCGACGCCTTCGGCAAAGTCACCGTGGCAGATGGCGCACTTGGCGGCAAAAATGGCCTCGCCCTTGGCGGCATTGCCTTTGCCAACAGGCAGTCCCTGGCCGTCAGGGCGAACGTCGATGTCCCAGGCCTTGACCTCGGCGTCAGTGGCTACGCGGCCGAGGCCGAAGGTCTTCTTTTCTTCTGCATGAACCGTCGGGGCTGCTGCCGACAGCCCCAGGATTGCGACGGTTAAACCGGCAATTGCGAACCGGACCGATGAACGATTAGGAAACTTCGACATTTTCAACTTCTCCGGTCTTTTTCACATGCCAGGTCTGGATGCCGTTGTTGTGATAAATCGAATTTACACCGCGTGCGGCACGCAGTTCGTCCTTGGTTGGCTGGATGTAGCCGGTGGAGTCGATCGCGCGGGACTGCAAAAGCAGCGGCTCGCCGTTCCAATCGAACTCGTAGTAGAAGCGGTGCAGTGATTTTTCCAAGCTGGGACCATCCATTCGGGCCTTGTGCCAGTTGCGGCCGCCATCAAGCGTGATGTCAACGCGCGGAATGGTGCCGCGGCCGGACCAGGCAAGACCGGTCAGCACGGTCGGCCCCTTCTTGTGCTTGATGGGGGCTTGCGGCGATGGGTTGGTGATGACCGACTTGGCGTCCATTTCCCAAGTGAAGCGGCGGGCTTTGCCGTTCTCCATCAGGTCGGTGTACTTGGAGGTTTCTTCGCGCGCGTGCCAGGGCATGTCGCCGACTTCGATGCGGCGGATCCACTTGACCCACATGTTGCCTTCCCAGCCGGGAACCACGAGGCGGGCGGGATAGCCCTGCTCGGGACGCAGTGCCTCGCCGTTCATCTTGAAGGCGATGAGGCAGTCATCAAGCGCCTTGAACAAGGGCACCGAGCGGTTCATGCCTGATGAATCACCACCTTCGGGCATGATCCATTTGGCGTTGGTCTTGAGGCCGGCTTCTTCCAGCAGGTAACGCAGCGGCACACCGGTATACATGACGTTGTGGACCATGCCGTGGGTGAACTGGCAGCCGTTGAGCTGGGCGCCGCGCCACTCCATGCCGGAGTTGGCAGCGCACTCCAGGAAGTTGATCTGGTTCTTGCGCGGGAAGCGCATCAGGTCTTCCATGGTGAAGACCAGTTGCTTCTCGACAAGGCCGTTGATCATCAAGCGGTATTTGTCGGGTTCGACTTCGGCGACGCCACCGTGATGGCGCTCGAAGCAAACGCCGTTGGGCGTGATGATGCCGTCGAGTTCGTGCAGCGGCGTGAAGTTGATCGAGGATTCTGTTGAGGCGGTGAGCCACGGGACGCTTCGGCGAATAACGTGCTTCTCGTATTCCGACGGCTTGCCGTAGGGCGCGGCATCGACGCCGTCGCCTAGATAACGGGCCCAATCCTGCACCTGGGTAATGGCCGGATCGGATTCGGCACGGGCGGCGGCCGAGCCTGCAACCAGCGCGCCACCGGCGGCTATCGAGGACTTGAGGAAGTCTCTTCGAGACGACGTTATGTCGGTGTTTATCGTTTGCTTCTTACGGCTCATTTCTTTAAGCCTCCCACATATTTCTATTCTGACAATAAAAACATTCGCATTCTTGAATGTCTACTGCAAAGTGCGTATTTCCAGCGGCGCACGCTGCTTTCGTAAAAAGCTTGCGCCGCGGAATCGGGCACCATGGACAGGGCTAGATCCCCTCGACCTTCACGGACGTGTTCGGAGTGAGGCTGACGGTTTTCTTTTCCTTGATGTAATCGGCAACGACATCCCAGATCGCGGGGCCTTTGGTGCCCTCGTTGACTGAGGCCCAGCCCGACACGACGTAGGTCTTGGCCGGATCGATCAATTCACCGGTTTTCAGGAGCGTCATTTCGGAGATGCGCGAGCCGATCGGTTTACCGACATCGATTTTGTAGCCCATGCCACCGACGCGAACCATGTCGCCGCCCTGCTGATAATAGGGGTCGGGGTTGAACAGGTTGTCGGCGACATCTTCAAGGATATCGTGGATCATCTTGCCCGACATTTCGGAGCGGTAGGCAGCCGGATAGGTCATGCTGGTAGCGTTGTGCAGGATCTCGGTGGTGATGTCCTGACCGGGCAGCAAGGTGGTGCCCCAGCGGAAGCCTGGCGACATGGCAATGTCGGATTCGCGTTCTGAAATCAGTGCGTCGCAAATCAGGTCGTCGAAGGTTCCGTTGAAGTTGCCGCGGCGGTAGAGAAGCGAGTCCGTCTTGCCCAGCACGGTGTTGAGTTCTTCTTCATAGGGCGCGCGAACCTTGTCGACCAGTTCGGTGGTGGCCTTGTCGGGCGCGATCACGTCGGAGAAGATCGGGATCAGTTTATACTTGTAGCCTTTCACCTCGCCGCCTTGAACATCAAGATCGACGCGTGACAGGAACTTGCCGTGCGAACCGGAAGCGATCACGAGCGTCTTGCCGACGATGACGGGTTCGGGCAGAGCGTCGTGGGTGTGGCCGGTCAGGATGACATCGATACCCTTGACGCGGCCGGCCATCTTGCGATCGACGTCGAAGCCGTTGTGGGAGAGCAGGACGACAACCTGGGCACCATCTGCGCGAGCCTGGTCGACGTTCTTTTGCACCTGCTCTTCGCGAATGCCAAAGGACAGGTTGGGGAACATCCAGCGTGGATTTGCGACAGGCAAATAGGGGAACGCCTGGCCGATGACGGCGACCTTGACGCCGCCGCGCTCGAACATCTTGGTTGCCTCGAAGGCGGGTTCCTCCCACTCGGCATCGAAGATGTTGCCACCCAGGAAGGCGAATGGAAGGTCGTCGACGATCTCCTTGACCCGGTCGATGCCGTAGGTGAATTCCCAGTGCGAAGTCATGGCATCGGGTTTCAGCGAGTTCATCACCTCGACCATGTCGGCGGCCTTGGTCTTGTAAGAGGTGTAGCTGCCCTGCCAGGTGTCGCCGCCATCGAGGAACAACGTGTTATCGGCCCGCTCGGCTCGAATTGAATTCAAAACGGTGGCGATGCGGTCCATGCCGCCCATGCGGCCATAGTTGTTTGCAAGCGCGATGTAATCATCGGAACACAGGGCATAGGCTTCCGGCGAACCGGGCTTTATGTTGTAGAGCTTGAGAAAATCTTTTCCGGTGACATGCGGTGGCAGTCCCTTGACCTCGCCGACCCCTAGATTGGTCGAAGGCTCGCGGAAATAGATTGGCTTGAGCTGGGCGTGAATGTCGGTCACGTGGACCAGGGTCACATTGCCCATGGTTGGGAACTTGAGGAGGTCATCCTGGCTCATCAGCGCCTGTTGGGCGGCCAGAGCCCGCCACGATCCGGCGCCGGCTGTACCAAGTATTGCCCCGGTGGCAACGGCGGCGTGTAGGAATTCGCGCCTATTGAGCATGGACAAACCTTCCTTGTTTGCGCCGGCCAAATGGGCAGCGCAGTCTTGCAGTTGAATAATCAGGGGTCGTTGTGGGAGGACGGGCCATGGCAAACCAATGGCCCGTCCAAAACCTCAGTCATTTACTGACCCAGGTCAGTTCCTAACCGCTGGCGTTTCGACCGAGAGGCCCTGACCGCGGGAAGCAACGTAGAGTTCAAGAGCAACGAACTCGTCGCCACCGACCTTGTAAGGCGTGGCACGAATGTTTTTCATGCAGCCCTTAAAGCGGCGATGGGCTGAGCCCAGCTTCTGCCACTTGGAGCGATACAGCGGGAAGCCATTGATGTGGCCCTGGCTGAGGTGGTCGGCTCGGATCATGTTGCCAAAGTTCTGCTCATGGCAGCCGGCACACGACATATCGAGCTGGCCGACCTGCTTGTAGTAGATGTCCTTGCCCTTCTGCCACCATTCCTTCATTGGGCCGTCGGTCTTGACGTTGACCGGCATGCCACGGGAATGGGAGCCGATGAATGCGGTCATCGACAGCATCTCATTGGATTCCCACTTCCAAGGCTTGGCCTTCATGTTGGTTTCGCGGCAGGCGTTGACAACTTGCTCCAGCGCCAGCGGCTTGCCAGCCTTTTCGTTCCACTTAGGCATTTGGGCGCGAACGCCTTTCATGCTTTCTGAAGCGTCGTTGTGGCACGAAGCACACGACTTGCCGGCTTCGCCGTCGACAGCAGACCAAAGCTGCTCGCCGGTCTCGACGTTGACGAAGCCCGGATTGTCGAAATCGTCGAGCTGCATGGCCTGGGTGGCTTCATTTCGGAAGTTCCAGCCTGAATAGATCGTCTTCAGAGGACCGCCTTCGGGCCCGGGCAGCTTCGTCACATATTCCTTACCATCGACAACCAGCTTGTTGTCGTTGGGACCGGCCAATACCGCCGTCGCTGATGCCGCCAAAGCAGCTAGTCCGGCGGCTGCCACGAGCTTCGCGGCCGTTGAGCTAAAAAGTCCAGTCGCCATTGGGCAACCCTCCCTAGTTTGTTTCGCGAGCGTTCCCAGGCGGGTTAACCCCCGACCTTGATCTTTTTTTCCTGCGTGTAGGTCGTGCCGTCGTCATCCACCCAGGTAAACTTGAACGTGCCGCTTTCAGGCACTTTCACTTTGAACTGGAAGTACGGATTAGCCGATACTGCAGGTGCCACGTCGGCAGCGAATACCTTCTTGCCGTTGAACTCGGCGGTGAATTTGTTGATGATCTTGCGAGGGATCAGCTCCCCCTTCTTGTCCTTGCGGAAGCCTGATTCCATCTTGTGGTTGATCAGGGTCTTGATCGTGACGACCTCGCCGGCCTTCGCCGATCTTGGCACTTTCACGCGCGGTTTAACTTTTGCCATTGCTGCAATCCTCTTGAATTATTTCGCAAACGCCAACGCCCGGGCGTTCGAACTAGCCGCCACAACCGCCGATGGTCACTTTGACGAGGCGCTTGTCCATGTAGTACGAGCCATTGCTCATCTTGGCGACGACGACGACGTTCTGCGTCTTAGCCAGGCGAATACGGGTGGAGGCTGCAGCTTCTCCGCTTAGTTCGGAGAAATGGAATGTTGCAACACCAGGACGTGGGTTGCCGTCTGCAAGGACGAGCACTTCCTGGACGTGATCTTCGGCGGTCATCGGGCTTTCAACTTCGAAAGCGACCGGGACCGTATTGCCGTTCTCGGCAATCTCTGGGGTGGTCAGGCTGATCTTGCCGGATTTGGCTTCTGCGCCGCCGGTGAATGCCTTAACGGCGTCATCGGCAGTCTCAGCTTTTTTGGCCACGGCGGGGAGAGTTGCCGGACCGGCGAGGATTAATGCTGTCGCGCCTAAACCAAGGCCGAATGCCTGACGTCGCGTAACGCGCATGGTGGCTCCTTTCATCGTCATCAAAAGTGGTTCGTTTGTTTCGTCAGATTAGCGTCATTTGAGGGTCTGCAAATAGGCGATGATATCTTCCACTTGCTGGGCGGAGAGGATCGACTTGCCTGCAAATTTCTTGAGCGGGCGGGTGTAGCCCGTTGTCCGGTAAAAGGCCGGCATCATCGATTGTTCGCCAAAAATCTCTTTCGCGTTGACAACGATGGCACGCATCTGAGCTTCATTCCAGCGATCGGCGACGCCCTCAAGCGATGGGCCGACCTCGCCATGGAACTGTTCGTCTGTCATTTTCGGATTGGCGTGACAGGCGAGGCAATTCCCCAGCTTGCGGTTCTTGAACCACTCAGCACCCTTGACCGCGCTGCCCGGCTGACCGGTCAACGACGTCTTGACTTCGCCGTCGATGATTTTCACGTCGGCTGCCGCAACCGGATCGGCTGAAGCCCCGTTGATGGAAAGCCCCAATGCCATCAGGCATGCGACGACTGCGCAGAGCATTCGCTCCATTTGCGCCCTCCCTATATTTGTTGTTTCCGTCCTGGGCGCGACATTAGCTCACAGTTTGTTGTGCGACAACAACTAATTCGTATTCATGAATGCGTTGCGCACATGATGCTCACCTTGCCGACACTTGCCAGTTCCTTTTGGGCCGGCGTGCAGACGATGTCGACTGAGGCTGTCGGTGTTTCGAGTGCTGCGGATGGAAAGAGCAGATGACCTGGTGGCCGCGGCACGATTGGCCGATGCGCAGCCGGCCGCCAGCCTGAAACCGGCCGAATGCGGCTTAATCACACGATTGCATGCATTAACGCGCATATTTTGATATGGTGGCCAGAATGTTGCTTCGGGGATGGCTATGATCAGACCGATATCTGTGCTGCTTTTGAACGTTCTGCTCGCATGCGGATGGACCGTAATGGCCGGCGCGACGGCATCTTTTGGTGCAAGCGGCGATGCTCAATTGGTCATGATGGAAGAGGCTGGGTGCAGTTGGTGTGAGAAATGGGACGAGGAAATCGGCGCAATCTATGAGAAGACGAGCGAGGGGCAACGGGCTCCATTACGGCGCGTCGACGTCCATGATCCAATGCCCAAAGATCTATCTTTCTTGAGGCCAGCATATTTTACACCGACGTTCATCCTCGTCCACGGTGACAAGGAAATCGGCCGCATCCAGGGCTATCCGGGTGAGGATTTCTTCTGGCCGATGTTAGCGGAACTCATTGACAAGCTGCCACGAGAAGGGGCCGTCAGGGCCCACAAGGCAAAATGACAGAAAGCAACACCAAAATGTTGGATCGCGCGCACTTCGAGGATGAGGCCCAACTCGACGAAATGGCCGACAACGCCAAGCGGGCTACCGATTTCCTGAAGGCGCTGGCCCATGAGGCACGCCTGATGATCCTTTGCTACCTTGTCAGTGGTGAGAAATCGGTCAAGGAACTGGAAGATCTGTTGTCGCTTCGCCAGCCGACGGTTTCCCAGCAATTGGCGCGGCTCAGAATCGAGGGCTTCATTGATGCGCGCCGCGATGGCAAGATGATCTACTACAGCCTCGCCGATCATCGGGCCAAAGTCATGGTCGAACAGATTTACGAGATGTTTTGCAAGCAGGACGGAAAGGACAAGGTCTGAGGCTTGCGATTTCGTCCCCCCTGACCGTCTATTTAAGATTGGCCTGCCAAACGACCTGCCAAAGCCGTCACTAAGGTTCGGGCTGTAAAAATACAGCCTGGCGTAACTCCAAAGAGCGCGCGTCCATGGAGGAAACCACCGCCACACTGATGGCTGCCGGAGTCGGTTTTGCCGGAGGCGGTTTGCTGGGACTGGCGGCGCGGCTTGGCAAATTCTGTACACTGGCTGCCATTGAGGATGCCATATTCGGGCAAAACCAGACGCGCTGGCGGATGTGGTTATTGGCGATGGCGGTGGCGATTTTCACCGCCGCTCTGGCAGAGGCCCTCGGGCTGATAGATCCAAAATCGGCGCTGGTCATCGCAAGCGGCTTCAATCCGGTCTCCACAGTCGTTGGGGGAGTCCTATTCGGGATCGGGATGGCGCTGGTGGGGACGTGCGGGTTTGGAACTGTTGTGCGGCTTGGCGGCGGCGATCTTAAATCGCTTTTGGTATTCCTGATACTTGGCGGTTCCGCGTTCATGGCGTCTTCGGGCCCGACGGCACTGTTGCACAACTGGCTGCTGCGCGATCTGGCGATCGGCCTGGAAGCACTGCCTGACCCGCGCATTCACACGGTTCTGTCGAATGCCACAGGGGTCGACGCTTTTGGCTGGCAATTGGCTATCGCGCTGGCAATTGCAGCATGGGCACTTTGCGGTGGCGAATTCCGCAATCGGCCGAAGCTCTTGGCATGGGGCATACTGGTCGGAGGCGTCATCGTGTTCGGCTGGATCGGCACCAGCATGACGGGTGTGCTCGACCCGTTTAACCCGCAACCAGTCCAATCATTCACATTCGTGCAGCCGGTTGGCTCCAGTTTAATGTATGTGATGACGTCAACGGGGTCGCAACTGGGGTTTGGTATCGGCAGCGTGGCGGGCGTTCTGGTCGGGGCTTTTTGCGGAGCCTGGTCGCGGCGGGAGCTTCGTTGGGAGACCCATGACGATGCGCGCGAAGCCAGGCGCCAGATAATCGGTGCGTTCCTGATGGGCACCGGTGGGATGTATGCTTTGGGGTGCACTTTCGGGCAGGGCCTCAGCGCGGTTTCACTGCTTGCGATTTCAGCGCCATTGGCGTTGGCGGCCATATGGCTGGGGGCCTGGCTGGGCTTACTGGTCTTGATGGAGGGCAGTCTGGCGGGCGTCTGGGGGCTGATCAGGCCATCTCGGGGACACGGCAAGGCCCCGGCCGAATAATGACAAGAAACAGCTAAAATGGTCTGGACGAGGCGCCCGGGAAGTGGTTTGGCAGGTCATTGGAGCCCATGGCTCGCCCAAATGCTCTTTTAGATGTGATCAACCCAGTGAGGTGAATCAGAAGTTCGTTGTTTAACTCGAAGCACGCAGCGGAACGAACTTCTGATCCGTAAACCTCACTATAGTCATAGTGTTGCTAGTGTGATTCAGAGCCAGGAATTCGCTCCAACGCTGCGGATACCGATATGCGAATTCCTGGCTCATCACACTAGTGAGGTGGATCAGAAGTTCGTTGTTCAACTTGAAGCACGCGGCGAAACGAACTTCTGATCTTAAAACCTCACTAGATCCATAGGGTTGCTAGTGTGATTCAGAGACAGGAATTCGCTCCGAGACTGCCGCGAATGATTGGCGAATTCCTGACTCATCACACTAGGCCCGCCAATCGGTGGAATTTCCGCACTGGGCGCATTATCTAATAGTAATCAGACTGTTTGGAGGGAACCTTGACATACCAGCGATATTTATTGCCGTTAGCTTTTCTGGCCATGTTCGGGCTTTCAGGGCCGGTATCGGCTGCGTCGTTGTCGGGAACCTGGAGCGGTGGCGGGTATGTGAAGCCGTCGGGCGGCAAGCGCGAGCGCGTAAAGTGCCGGGTCACCTACCGGAAACAATCGTCCAAGGTCTTCAGCGTATCTGCGGTTTGCGCCTCGAAATCCAATAAGATCAGGCAAAGCGGCGAAGTCTTGAAAGTCAGCTCAACGCGCTATGTCGGTGATTTCTATAATTCGGATTTCGATATCTCCGGGCGGGTCCGCGTAAAGATTTCGGGTAGCCGGCAAACCGTGTCGTTCAAGAGTTCGTCGGGCCATGGAAGCATGACGCTGAGCAAGCGGTAACGGGGCCTCGCCTCAAGCGTTGACGATGGCCGGGACGCACCCGGCCATGTGTCTGCTTTAAATTCTGGCGGCCCAACTAAAGCATTTCCGGCTTGGCCGGAATCACCTTGCCTGCCCGCTCCCCCGTCCCGACCACCCCAAATATACCGCTAAGGGCGGTCGGGACGGAGGAGTGGGCGTTTCCACCTAAATCTGAAACGCTCTAAATGAGAGGCTGGGCAGCCCTTGCGCCTATGGCCGGTTTTGCTCAAGCGCTGCGACGCCGGGCAACGTCTTGCCCTCCAGCCATTCGAGGAACGCACCACCGGCTGTCGAAACGTAGGTGAACTTCGCGGCGGCGCCGCAACCATTAAGGGCTGCAACCGTATCGCCACCGCCGGCAACGGCCAGGACCCGGCCTTCGGCAGCCAATTCTCCCGCCTTTCGGGCCGCTGCATCGGTGGCCGCATTAAACGGTTCGATCTCGAAAGCACCCAATGGGCCATTCCATACGATGGTCTTGGAAGCCTCAAATCGACGGATAAAGTCTTCGATCGACCGGGGTCCTGCATCAAGGATCATCGCGTCATCGGGGCAGGCATCGGCGGATACGGCCCGGCTTTCGGCATTGGCGGCAAATTCACGGGCAACCACTACGTCCAAGGGCAGCACGATTTCACAACGCCCGCCTTGGGCCTTGGCCATAATATCGCGGGCGGTGTCCAACAGGTCGTGTTCGCAAAGCGATTTGCCCACCGACTTGCCGGTCGCAGCCAGAAAGGTGTTGGCCATGCCGCCGCCGATAATGATCTGGTCGACCTTGTCGATGAGGTTCGCGAGCAGGTCGATTTTGGTGGAAATCTTGGCGCCGCCGACCACCGCAACCACCGGGCGCTCGGGAGCCGACAGGGCCTTTTCAAGCGCCTTCAGTTCGGCTTCCATCAAGCGGCCGGCGAGGGAGGGCAGGTGCTGGGCAACGCCGTGGGTTGAGGCATGGGCGCGATGGGCAACCGAAAAGGCGTCGTTGACATAGATGTCGCCCAGCGCCGCCAGTTTTTGCGAGAACCCAGGGTCGTTTTGTGTTTCCTCTGGATAAAAGCGGATATTCTCAAGGAGCAGCAGAGTGCCGTCCGCCAGGTTTTCGGCGGCCTGTTTGGCATCCTCTATGCTGGCCAATTCGACCGGCGCTCCGATGGCTTGCGATAGCGGTTCGCGCAATGCCTCGATCTTGAGGTCCGGGTCAAACTTGCCCTTGGGACGACCACGGTGGGCGAGGACGACAGGTTTACCGCCCTTTGCCAGGATTTCTTTCAGGGTTGGTGCGATGGTGCGAATACGCATGTCATCGGTGACCTTGCCGTCTTTGTAGGGGACGTTGATGTCAACGCGAACCAGAACGCGCTTGCCTGCCAAATCGGCGTCATCGAGAGTTGCGTAACCTTGCATCGATTAGACCTCACCTTTCCGATTGTTCATCCATCCTTGGCCTCCGTCTGCAGAGGCGCAGCGAAGCTTCCTGGCAAGTCCATTAAATGGTGATTGCCCGCGAGGGAACCTCAACAACAATCGAATGGCTGTTTTGCCTCATTTCCCGACAACGGGCCTGTGGAAGAAGCGTCGGCTAGTTGTGTATTTCCAGAAGGTTGTTCGCTTTCTCCATTGGAGATTGTCCATTCGGTCAGGACCGGGAACGCTGATGTTGCGCAACGTCAGTGATTCTCCGGAGGACCGAATGAACGTTCACAAGAATGCACCGCTTACACCCG
>JAHZKP010000054.1 GCA_022600345.1 Alphaproteobacteria bacterium
CCCCTTGGGACACCGCACTTTTTCGCCTCGGCGGCGTCGCGGCACTGGCACGATAAACCATATCGCGCTGCGCGCCGCTTCTGGCCGAATGCGAAAAAGTGACAGGTGTCGCGATCCACATGAGTTTTTTCAACAGCCTGCTAGTTAATCATGACTCGCCAAAAACGGCAAAATTTCAATGGATTAACAAGCGCTTGTCAAAATCCGTCGCCAACATTCTAGTTATGCGACTGGCGCACCGGCACCTTCGGCTTCTTCCGCCAATTCGGCTTCGTGGCGCTCGCGGTCTTCCTTGCCCTTGACGCTCTCATCGCGGTCGACGAGTTCGATCACCGCACGCGGCGCGCTATCGCCATAGCGAAAGCCGGCCTTCAGAACCCGCGTATAACCGCCATTTCGATCCTTGTAGCGCTCACCCAGGACATCGAACAGCTTCTTGACCATGTCTTCATCGCGCAGCCGGGCAGCAGCCAAACGGCGCGAATTCAGGTCACCGCGCTTGGCCAGCGTGATGAACTTTTCGACGACGCGCCTCAGATCTTTCGCCTTGGGAAGCGTCGTGACGATCTGCTCGTGGCGGATAAGGGAAGCCGCCATGTTGGAAAACATCGCCTGGCGGTGAGCGGAGTCGCGCGAAAAACGACGACCGAGTTTCTTGTGTCGCATGGGTCTATGGCCTTTTTCTCTACGGTTGTTTGACGGGGAGGTTCTTCGGCCTCACCTCGTTATTCGGCAGATAACTGAGAGCAGCGAACAGCGGGTTGTCCAACCCACTCTGTCGCTACTCACTATTCACTATTCACTATTTCCTATTCACTATCTCAGTACTGATCCTCAAAACGCTTGGCCAGCTCTTCGATGTTATCGGGCGGCCAGTTGGGAACTTCCATTCCCAGGTGAAGTCCCATGGCAGCGAGAACTTCCTTGATCTCGTTCAGGGACTTGCGCCCGAAGTTCGGCGTGCGCAGCATTTCGGCTTCCGACTTCTGAATGAGGTCGCCGATATATACGATGTTGTCGTTCTTCAGGCAGTTGGCCGAACGCACCGACAATTCCAGTTCGTCGACCTTCTTGAGCAGCGCAGCGTTGAAGGACAGCTCCGGATGGCGCGGCTCCT
Source organism: Alphaproteobacteria bacterium (assembly GCA_022600345.1). Classification (GTDB taxonomy): domain Bacteria; phylum Pseudomonadota; class Alphaproteobacteria; order Rhizobiales; family Hyphomicrobiaceae; genus Filomicrobium. The sequence continues at coordinate 1,118 of JAHZKP010000054.1, forward strand.
CTTCCTGCTTCTTGGGCTCTTCGAAGTTGATGAAGACCGACAACTGATCCTGGAGAATGCGCGCAGCAAACGCGACGGCATCTTCCGGCGTCACCGAGCCATCCGTCTCGATCTGCATCGTCAGCTTGTCTTTATCCAGATCCTGGCCTTCGCGCGTGTGCTCGACCTTGTAGGATACCTTGCGCACCGGGCTATACAGGCTGTCGATGGGAATAAGCCCGATCGGCGCGTCGTCGGGGCGGTTGCGCTCGGCGAGTACATAACCCTTACCCAGATCCGCTGTCAGTTCCATGCGAACGCTCGCACCCTGGTCGAGATGGCAGATCACGTGCTCCGGGTTGAGAATATCGACTTCGGAACCAGCCTCGATGTCGCCCGCCAGAACCGGACCAGGTCCCTCCTTGCGCAACACCATGCGCTTGGCGCCTTCCGAGTGCAGCCGCAGTGCGATTTCCTTGATGTTGAGCACGATGTGCGTAACGTCTTCACGAACGCCGGGAATAGAGAAGAACTCATGCTGCACGCCGTCGATCTGCACGGTCTTGATTGCAGCACCCTGCAACGACGACAACAGGACGCGACGAAGCGCGTTGCCAAGCGTCATGCCGAAGCCGCGCTCCAGCGGCTCGGCAACCATCGTCGCGGTTTTCGAACCATCGCGACCCGACTGGATATCAAGCTTGCCCGGCTTGATCAGGTCCTGCCAGTTCTTCTGCATGATGGACATCGACATGTGTCGGCCTCGTTTTTTTTCTAAATGAGGGCGCCGCAAAACTGCGCGCTCACCCCATTGCCCAAGGAATCGATAAAGCCCGGATCGCTCCGGACTATTTGTTTCGCCATTGCTGACGCCTTAATGCCGGCCGGACCGCCTGAATGGAATTACCCACGCAGTAAATAGACCAGCATCGCCAACCAAATCAGACCCGGCGGCGCTTGCGGGGACGGCAACCGTTATGCGGGATCGGCGTTACATCGCGGATCGACGTGATCTGGAGGCCCAGGGCCTGCAGCGCGCGAAGGGCTGATTCACGACCCGAACCAGGCCCCGTCACTTCCACTTCCAAAACCTTCATGCCGTGATCCTGAGCCTTGCGGCCAGCATCCTCTGCTGCCATCTGGGCAGCAAACGGTGTCGATTTGCGCGAGCCCTTGAAACCCATGGTGCCCGCCGACGACCAGGAAATCGTATTGCCCTGGGCATCGGTAATCGTGATCATGGTGTTGTTGAAGCTGGCGCTAACGTGCGCCACGCCCGACGAAATGTTCTTCTTCTCGCGACGCCGGACTTTACCGCGCTGCTGTTCCTTGGCCATCGTTCGTATACTCTCTCATATCCGCCTGAGCCCATCCGGCCCATGGAAAGGAAACGTGCAAAAACCAGCCTTCGCGCCCCGGCACTCCAGGGGCGGAACGACCGATGCGTTGCAACCTTATTTCTTCTTGCCCGCGATCGCCTTTGCAGGTCCCTTGCGGGTGCGCGCATTGGTGTGCGTGCGCTGCCCGTTGACGGGCAGACCGCGACGATGGCGAAGCCCGCGATAGCAACCAAGATCCATCAATCGCTTGATGTTCATGGCCGTCTCGCGGCGCAGGTCGCCTTCGACCAGGAAGTCGCGGTCGATCGTCTCACGGATCTGCAAAACCTCTGCGTCCGTCAGCTCGTTAACCCGGCGCTCTGACGGGATACCGACCTTTTCACAGATGTCCTGGGCGTACTTCTGCCCGATACCGTGGATGTACTGCAGCGCGATTGGAACGCGCTTTTGCGTTGGGATGTTCACGCCAGCGATGCGGGCCACGTGTTATTCTCCTAGTGCATGTTCAAACAGCGAATGTGCAGCGCGTCGCCTTCTGAGGGGCGCCGCCTGCACTGTTTTGGCTAGAATTCGGCAAAAGCATCAACGGCCCGCAGCATTTTTTCCTGCGAACCTGTAGCTCTTTCCTGTATTCGAAAATCTCAAGTCTTCTATACGGGGGCGCCAACCCCGTCAATCGGGCAAAATCGAATTTTCGCCCGATTGAAGCCTCTCAGCTCAGAATTGCCTCGATTTGATTGGTCACCTCACCGATATCGGCCATGCCATCGACCCCTTTGAGGCGATCCTTGGCAAAATAATACCCCGTCAACGGAGCCGTCTCGCGATAATACGACATCAGGCGGTTCTTCACCGTTTCCTCGTTGTCATCCGCCCGCCGCACGAATTCGGTGGATCCGCACTTGTCGCAAACGCCTGCTGTAGAGGTCGGCTTGAACGTGTCGTGATATCCCACACCGCATTTCGCGCATGAAAAGCGCCCCGTAATCCGCTCAACCAGGGCCGTATCGTCAACCTTGATCTCGATGACGGCATCAAGGGTCTTACCCTTGGAGTCGAGGAGCGTTTCCAGAGCGGCAGCCTGCGGCAAGGTGCGAGGGAAACCATCCAGAATGAAACCATTGGCGCAATCTGGCTGATCGATCCGCTCCGAGATGATGCCGATGACGATTTCATCCGAAACCAGACCACCCGCCTCCATGACGGATTTCGCCTTCATGCCGATTTCACTGCCCGCCTTCACGGCTGCACGCAGCATTTCCCCGGTTGAGAGCTGGACCATGCCATGCTTCTCGGCGATGCGTTCGGCTTGTGTGCCCTTACCCGCTCCCGGTGCTCCCAACAGGATCAAGTTCATCTACGTTTCCCTCTCCTCGACGACGGCGTGGCGCCCTTAAGCTGAGCCTTTTTAATCAGGCCTTCGTACTGGTGCGCCAACAAGTGGCTTTGGATCTGTGCAACGGTATCCATGGTGACACTGACGGCAATCAGCAACGATGTGCCTCCAAGCACAGCCGCGAAAGTCGCCGGAACCGGAGTGTTGGCAATCATGATTTCCGGCAGCAAGCAGACCGCAGCTATGTATAACGCGCCGACCGTTGTAATGCGCGTCAGCACATAGTCGATATATTCCGCAGTCTTAGCCCCCGGCCGGATGCCTGGAATGTAGCCGCCATACTTGCGCAGATTGTCGGCCGTCTCCTGTGGATTGAACACCACCGCCGTATAGAAGAAGGCAAAGAACATGATGAGGCCGGCATAGATCGCCATATGCAGCGGCTGACCGTAACCCAACATCGATGTCACCGTCGTCAACCATTCCGATGCACCCTCGCCGTCTGGTCCGACCGCGAACTGCGCAGCCGTCGTCGGCAGCAACAACAGCGATGAGGCAAAGATCGGCGGAATGACGCCTGCCGTATTGATCTTCAGCGGCAGATGCGAAGCATTCCCCTGCATCATCTTGTTGCCGACTTGTCGCTTCGGATATTGGATCAATAATCGCCTTTGCGCGCGCTCCATGAACACGATGCACAACACGACAACCACCATCAGCGCCAGAACCGCAAACACCAGCAGAATCGAGATCGACCCCTGACGCGAAAGCTCAAACAGCCCGGCCAGCGCCGATGGCATGCCTGCAACGATGCCAGCGAAGATGATCAGCGAAATACCATTGCCGATACCGCGCTGCGTCACCTGCTCTCCCAGCCACATCAGGAACACCGTACCACCCACCAACGTGATCACGGTCGAGGCCTGGAAGAACCAACCAGGATTCATAACCACCGGGCCTGCCTGCGTCTGCATACCCTGCAAGCCGACCGATATTCCGTAGGCCTGGAACGTTGCCAGCAGCACCGTCAGATAGCGCGTATACTGGTTGATCGTCTTGCGCCCCTGCTCGCCTTCCTTCTTCAACTCCTCCAGCCGCTTATTAACGCTGGTCATGAGCTGCATGATGATGGACGCGGAAATGTAGGGCATGATGTTGAGCGCGAAAATCGCCATGCGCTCCACCGCCCCACCAGCAAACGTGTTGAACAGCCCCAGGATGCCCGTTGACGCACGATTGAAGGTTTCCGCAAAGGCCTCCGGATTGATGCCCGGAATCGGAATGAACGTCCCCAGCCTGTAAACGATGAGCGCACCCAGTGTGAACCAGATGCGCCGCTGCAGGTCTTCGGCTTTTCCGAATGCGGATAAGTTGACGTTCTGGGCGAGCTGCTCGGCAGCAGATACCATGACGTTTTGTCTCCCGACATCTATGCGGCGGCAATCTCACGAAAATCGTTGCACCAGCATAACCCGCCGGTCAACGCCATCGCTGGCCTCATGCCATCGGCGCCACGGACAGGTTTGTCCACGGCGCCGCATTATTCAAGTGGCTATCATCGACTGCGAAAGCAACTCTAGACTTTCGCAAAAATAACGCCCCACACCTTACCTTGACTAGTCTTTCGCGGCTTTCTTGGCCGCCGACTTGGCGCGCTTTTGCTCATCGGCCTCAAGAATCTTCTTCTCGATAATCGAAACCGAACCGCCAGCCTTCTCAATCGCCGCCTTGGCCGAGGCCGTGGCATGCGCGACCTTCAGCTTCAGCGCCGTCTTCAATTCGCCGACACCAAGGATCCGTACACCATCAAGCGGCCGGCGCGCGATGCCACATTCAACCAACGCATTGACGTCGATTTCCTTGGCTGTATCCAGCTTGCCGGCTTCAACCGCTTCCTGCAGACGCGCCAGGCTGACCTCATTGAACGACTTGCGCCGCCATTTCGAGAAACCGCGCTTCGGCATCCGCCGGTAAAGCGGCATCTGGCCGCCTTCAAAGCCGCCAATCGCCACGCCGTTGCGCGACTTCTGACCCTTGACGCCGCGCCCACCAGTCTTGCCGACACCTGAACCGATGCCACGCCCGACGCGAACCCGCTTCTTGGCGGAACCCGGATTATCTTTGATCTCATTGAGCCGCATGCGACTTCGAGCTCCCTAACTGCCAGGGACGCAGATTCAACATACCGGTATCAACCGGCACACGCCCCGTATGAAATTTTAAAATGCCTGCCTGCTCTCGCTAGGCCAGCCTTACTCGACGACGCGAACCAGATGCGAAACTTTCGCAATCATGCCACGCACCGAAGGCGTATCTTCCAGCGTCCGCGTCCGCATCAGCTTGTTGAGGCCGAGACCTTTAAGCGTCTGCGTCTGATTTTCCGGCCGGCGGATCGCACTGCGGATCTGCTGGACCGTGATCGTCTTTTTCGTCGTATCGGTCATTGTCTTGTTTACCTCAGCAAATCCAAGAGCTGTTGGGTAACGAACCCAACATGGCCCTTGCCGAGCCGTCACCTAATTGAAGTTCAAGCCTCAGCCGGGGCTTCGGACGCCGTCGAAGCATCACTGCGCCGCGCAACGATATCGGAAACCTTCAAGCCACGGCGCGCTGCGATCGTGCGCGGGTTTTCCTGATCCTTGAGCGCGTCGATTGTTGCCCTAACGACGTTATAAGGATTGGTCGACCCAAGCGACTTTGCCACCACGTCATGAACGCCCAGCATCTCGAAAACAGCACGCATGGCGCCGCCTGCGATAATTCCGGTTCCTGGAGGCGCCGAACGCACGACAACCCGCCCCGCCCCGTGACGGCCGACGCTGTCATGGTGCAAGGTCCGGCCATCTCTCAATGGAACACGCACCAGTCCGCGCTTGGCCGATTCAGTTGCCTTGCGAATGGCTTCTGGAACCTCGCGCGCCTTGCCGTGACCAAATCCGACCCGGCCCTTTTGATCGCCCACGATGACAAGTGCTGCAAAACCGAAGCGCTTGCCGCCTTTGACAACCTTGGCCACACGGTTGATGTGCACCAGCTTGTCGGAAAACTCGTTGTCGCGGTCGTCGCGATCACGGCCTCGGCGACCACCTTCTGGGGAACGTGCCACTGTCCGTATCCTCTTATCTTTTAGAAGTCCAAGCCGCCCTCGCGAGCGGCATCGGCGAGCGCCTTGACGCGCCCATGAAACAGGAAACCGCCGCGATCGAACACGACAGACTTGATACCGGCAGCAACAGCCCGCTCGGCCAGCAACTTGCCGACCGCAGCAGCCGCATCCTTATCCGCCCCGGTTTTCAAATCGGAACGCATCTGCTTTTCAAGCGACGATGCAGCAGCAAGCGTATTGCCCTTCGCATCGTCGATGACCTGCGCGTAAATGTGCTGCGAAGACCGATGCACCGTCAGGCGCGGACGCCCGTCGGACTTCTTCTTCAAAGCGCGGCGCACGCGATCGCGCCGTTTTATGAAACTCTTCGAAACCGAAGCCATCTCGTTCGTCCTTATTTCTTCTTGCCTTCCTTACGGAAGATGTATTCGCCTTGATAGCGCACACCCTTGCCCTGATAGGGCTCCGGTGGCCGGTAGGCGCGGATCTCAGATGCCACCTGGCCGACAAGCTGCTTATTGATGCCGCTCACCGTGATGATTTCCTGCTTCGCCCCCGAGACCGCCACTTGAACTCCTTGCGGAATCTTGTGCACTACCTCGTGACTGAAGCCCAGGTTGAGTTGCAGGTCCTTGCCCTTCATGGCAGCGCGATAACCCACACCCTGGATTTCCAGCGTCTTGGTGAAGCCCGATGTCACGCCCTCCATCAGGTTGGCGACCTGGGTCCGAGACATTCCCCACATCGAACGCGCGATCTTGGTATCCTCACGCGGCTTCACCACGAGACCTTCTTCGGACTGTTCGATCGAACAGACTTCGGGCACCATGAAGGACATTTCGCCCTTCGATCCCTTCACCTTGACCGTCTGCCCATCGATTTTCGCGGTAACGCCCGAAGGCACCGCAATAGGCTTTTTACCGATACGTGACATGACCGTTCCATCGCCCGACGCATCGCCGGGTCCCACCATTTAGAATACGTTGCAAAGGATCTCGCCGCCCACGTTCTCTTCGCGGGCCCGAACATCCGACATTACGCCGCGCGGTGTCGACAGGATCGACACGCCCAGCCCGTTGGCCACCGTCGGCAGATCGCGCACCGGCGAATAGACCCGGCGGCCTGGCTTGGAGACGCGCTTGATCTCCTTGATCGCCGGCTGACCGTTGAAGTACTTCAGCTCGATCTCGAATTCGGGATGCTCACCCTTCTGCTCGATGCGCGCATAGCCACGAATGAAGCCTTCCGACTCCAACACATCGAGAACACGGCCGCGCAAGTTGGAAGCCGGCGTCGAAACTTTCGGACGGCGGCGCATCTGCGCGTTACGGATACGGGTCAGCATATCGCCCAAGGCGTCATTCACGGACATCAGCGTTTCCCTTCCTTACCAGCTCGACTTGACGACACCGGGGATACGCCCCTGGCTTGCCAATTCACGCAGCATGTTTCTGCACATTCTGAGCTTTCGGTAGTAGCCACGCGGGCGCCCGGTGATGTCGCAACGGTTGCGCACCCTGACAGCCGCCGAATTGCGCGGCATCTCGGCAAGCTTCAACGTCGCTGCAAAGCGTTCTTCGGGAGGCTTCGACTGATCGCGCGCAGCTTCCCTGAGCGCGGCGCGCTTCTCGGCATGCTGAGCGACGAGTTTCTGCCGCTTCTTGTTGTTCTGGATCTTACCGGTTTTCGCCATTTATCATTCTCCAAAGGCCTTTCGGGGGGCATCCCCGAGGTCCTCTAGATCCCCCTCAATCCCAACGGATCTTCCCGTTGCATGAGCGGTCTCTATCTTCAGCAAAGTTCTCTTCAACAAAGAACGCGTTTTTCTACTTCCCCGCCTCAGCCGGCTTGGGGAATGGAAAGTTCATGGCACTTAACAAGGCTCGCGCCTCATCGTCATTACCAGCAGAGGTACAAACGATAACGTCCATACCCCAGACTTCGTCGACCTTGTCGTAATCGATTTCCGGAAACACGATGTGCTCCTTGATGCCGACCGCGAAGTTGCCGCGTCCATCGAAGCTCTTCGGGTTCAGGCCGCGGAAATCCTTGATGCGGGGCATCGCGATCGTCACCAGACGGTCGAGGAATTCATACATCCGGTCGCCGCGCAGCGTCACCTTGGTGCCAAGCGCCATGCCTTCGCGAACCTTGAAGCCTGCAATCGACTTGCGCGCCCTGGTGATGACCGGCCGCTGACCGGAGATCTTGGCCAGGTCGCCAGCCGCGCTATCGACCTTCTTCTTGTCGGCAACGCCCTCGCCGACACCCATGTTGATCACGATCTTCTGGATCTTGGGGATCTGCATCGGGTTGGCGTAGGAGAACTGCTCCTTGAGCTGACCGCGAACCTGATCCTCATAGATCTTCTTCATGCGCGGCTTATAGTCAGCCGGACGCGGTGCTGGCGGCGCCATTGCAACGCTTGCCTCGCCCTTGTCCTTCTTGCGCTTGTTCTTGGCCCCAGCCTGGGCCTGCTTTTTCTCGGCCATCTCTTATTTCTTCTCCGCAATCACTTCGCCCGAACGCTTGGCGATGCGTACCTTGGTGCCGTCTTCGAGAATCTTGATGCCGACCCGCGACGGTTTTCCATCGCGCGGATCTTCGATCCCCAGGTTTGAAACGTGGATCGGTGCTTCTTTCGAGATGATCCCGCCTTCATCATTCGCCGTCTGGCGTTGATGCCGCCGCACCATGTTCACTCCACGCACCAGCGCTCTGTCTTCCTTCGGGCGCACCTCGATCACTTCGCCGTGCTTGCCCTTGTCGCGGCCGGTCAGAACGATGACCTTGTCGCCTTTTTTAATTTTCGCCAGTCCCATGTCACAGCACCTCCGGCGCCAGAGAAATGATTTTCATATGCCTCTTGGCGCGCAACTCACGCGTCACCGGCCCGAAGATACGTGTGCCGATCGGCTCGCCCTGCGCATTGACCAGGACAGCCGCGTTACGATCGAACCGGATCAGCGAACCGTCCGGACGACGCACGCCCTTAGCGGTGCGCACCACGACGGCCTTCATAACCTGGCCCTTTTTCACCCGGCCCCGCGGAATAGCTTCCTTGACCGAAACGACGATGATGTCGCCGACGGTCGCATACTTCCGCTTGGAGCCGCCCAGCACCTTGATGCACTGAACCCGGCGGGCGCCCGAGTTATCGGCGACGTCGAGATTCGTCTCCATCTGGATCATCGCATCTGCTCCTTATGAAGCCGCTGATCAAAAGCGGCCCGTTATTCCATTAGCCGGTCGCGCCGTCATCGACGAGACGCCACCGCGAGATGCGTTGCTTTGTTATCGACGCTAGTCCGCCACGGAAATTAAGTGGCAGCCTGCTCCAAAACAGACCAACGCTTGTTTTTCGAAATCGGTGCGGTCTCCACGATCTGGACGCGATCACCGATCTTGAAACGATTATTCTCATCGTGCGCCTGATACTTCTTCGTCCGGCGAACGGTCTTCTTGAACAGCGGGTGCGTAAAGCGGCGCTCGACTTCGACGACAATCGTCTTGTCGTTCTTGTCGGAAACCACGACGCCATTCAAAATGCGCTTAGGCATAGGTCGAAATCCTCATTCGGAGTGGCCTGTCAATCAGGCCCGCTCTGCGGCCTTTTTCTCGTTGCGGATAGTCAAGACGCGCGCAATCGTCCGGCGCACTTCCTTGACCCGCGATGTGTTTTCCAACTGCCCGGAAGACTGCTGAAAGCGCAGGTTGAACTGCTCCTTCTTCAGCTTCAAAAGCTCGTCGTCGAGTTGATCGACCGACTTGTCCCTGATCTCTGAGACGTTCATTCTTATCTAACCTTCCAAACTATGACCGGGCGATTGAGCGTTAACCGATACGCGTCACGATGCGGGTCTTGATCGGCAGTTTCTGCGCCCCAAGCTCCAACGCTTCACGAGCAACGCCATCAGGAACCCCGTCCAATTCGAACATGATGCGGCCGGGGTGAACCCGGGCGGTCCACCGGTCGACGGAACCTTTACCCGAACCCATGCGGACTTCGGCCGGCTTCGAAGTAACCGGCAGGTCGGGGAAGATGCGGATCCACACGCGCCCGGCACGCTTCATGTGTCGCGTGATCGCGCGTCGGGCCGCCTCGATCTGCCGTGCCGAAATCCGCTCAGGCTCAACGGCCTTGAGACCGTGCGAACCAAAGTTCAGCGCAGTACCGCCCTTGGCGTTGCCCTTGATTCGGCCCTTGAACTGTTTGCGAAACTTGGTTCGCTTAGGTTGCTTCATGACTTCAGATCCTCACGATCTTCTTAAAGCCGGCTTGGCCACAACTAGTCGCGGCGACCGGTGTATTCTTATCTGTCGCGCGGGGTGTCGCTCTTGCCGCCGCGATCACGCCGCGGACGCCCGCCGTCACCACCTTCGAAAGCGCGTTTTTCAGACGCCATCGGGTCATGCTCGATGATTTCGCCCTTATAGACCCACACCTTGATCCCGATGATGCCGTAAGCCGTTTTGGCTTCAGCCCGGCCGAAATCGATGTCTGCGCGCAGCGTGTGCAACGGCACCCGGCCCTCGCGATACCATTCCGTCCGCGCAATTTCCGCGCCGCCAAGCCGGCCCGCAACGTTGATCCGGATGCCTTGCGCGCCAGCACGAAGCGCCGTCTGCACGGCTCGTTTCATCGCCCGGCGGAACGCCACCCGGCGCTCCAACTGTTGCGCGATATTTTCACCGATCAGTGTCGCATCGATATCCGGCTTGCGGATCTCCAGCACGTTCAGGTGAACTTCGCTGTCGGTCAGCCGCGAGAGTTCGCCGCGCAGCTTATCGATGTCTGCACCCTTCTTGCCGATCAGAACCCCGGGGCGACCGGTATGAACCGTCACCCGGCATTTCTTGTGCGGACGCTCGACGATCACCTTTGAGATGCTGGCCGGACGCTGCATCTTCATGATGTGGTCGCGGATCGCCAGATCTTCATGCAGCAGCTTGCCGTACTCGCCCTGGCGCGCAAACCAGCGGCTGTCCCAGGTCCGGTTGATGCCGACGCGCAGGCCGACCGGATTGACTTTATGACCCATCACTCGGCCTCCTTCGCTTCTGCGGCCGGTGCTGAAGACGCGCCAACTGTGTCCCGCTTCGCCTTGACCTTCCCACCGTTGGCCCGCTTGCGCGAATTCTCCAACTCGTCTTCGTCGAGTTCGCGTACCACAACCGTGATCTGCGAGAACGGCTTCATAACCATCGACGATCGGCCCCGGCCACGTGCGTGGAACCGCTTCATGATCAGGTTCTTGCCCACATAGGCTTCCGACACGACCAACTGATCGATATTCAGTTGATGGTTGTTCTCAGCGTTCGCCACGGCGCTCATCACGCACTTGGCAACGTCTTCGGAAATCCGCTTGCGCGAGAACTCCAGATCCGCAAGCGCCTGCTCGACCGGCTTGCCCCGGATCAACCCGGCAACCAGATTCAGTTTCTGCGGCGAGATGCGCAGATTGCGCGATACCGCCTTCGCCTCGTTGTCGGGGAGAGCGCGCTCCCTGCTCGGCTTACCCATTATCGTTTCGCCTTCTTATCGCCGCCGTGGCCGGTGTAGTTCCGCGTTGGCGAAAACTCACCGAACTTGTGCCCGATCATATCCTCGGTCACGTTCACAGGGATGTGCTTCTGCCCGTTGTAGACGCCGAAAGTCAGTCCCACGAACTGGGGCAGGATCGTCGAGCGCCGGCTCCAGATCTTGATGATCTCGTTGCGTCCCGAGGCGCGCACCTTGTCGGCCTTCTTGAGAAGGTAACCGTCCACAAACGGACCCTTCCAGACTGAACGTGCCACGACTGTTTCTCCTTATGAGATCGTCTCGCGCAAAATTTCGCGCTTATTTCTTCTTCAAGTGACGGCTACGAACAATGAACTTGTCCGACGTCTTGTTCTTCTTGCGGGTTCTGGCACCCTTCGTCGGCTTGCCCCAGGGTGTTGCCCAGTGCTTACCGCCATTCGTCCGGCCGCCGTTGGGGTGGTCGATCGGGTTCATGGTGATACCGCGAACGGTTGGCCGCGTACCTTTCCAACGAGTGCGCCCGGCCTTCGAATCGACCGTGTTGCCATGATCGGAATTGGAAACCGCACCGACACTTGCCATGCAATCTGCTCGAACACGGCGCGTTTCACCCGAGCTGAGCTTCAAAATCGCCCAACCCGCATCACGTCCGACCAACTGAACGAACGTACCCGCCGAACGCGCGATCTGTCCGCCCTTACCCGGCTTCATCTCCACATTGTGGATGATGGTGCCGATTGGCATGTTCGACAGCGGCATCGCATTGCCAGGCTTAACGTCGACCATTTCGCCGGCGATTACGGTATCGCCCGGAGACAGGCGCTGCGGTGCCAGGATGTAGCTGAGTTCGCCATCCTCATACTTGATCAGCGCAATGAACGCCGTCCGGTTGGGGTCGTACTCGATCCGCTCAACATTGCCTGGTACGTCGAACTTGCGACGCTTGAAGTCGATCAGACGGTAGGTCTGCTTGTGGCCGCCGCCGATGTGCCGCGTCGTAATGCGGCCATGCGTATTGCGTCCACCCGTCTTCGACTTACCCTCGGTCAACATCTTGACCGGAGCGCCCTTCCACAAACCCTTGCGATCGACAATGACAAGCTGGCGCAGGCCAGGCGATGTCGGTCGGAATGTCTTAAGTGCCATTACCTCGCCTCCCTTTATAGACCAGTGGTCACATCAATCGCCTGCCCGTCTTCGAGCGTGACGATGGCTTTCTTGACGTCGCTTTGAACACCGCGACGCCCTTTGAATACTTTCTTCTTGCCCTTGCGGACCAGAGTATTCACCGCCTTCACCTTGACATCGAAAAGCGATTCAACCGCCTTCTTGATCTCAGGCTTGGTCGCGTTGCCGGAAACATTGAAGACAACCTGGTTTGCTTCTGAAAGAAGCGTTGCCTTCTCGGTAATCGCCGGCGAGCGAATAATGTCGTAGGCTTTGAGCTTGTGCATAATCAAGCACCCTCACCGCTGTTGGCCGCAGCCGCGAACCGCTGATCGAGGGCTTCAAGAGCAGCCTTCGTCAATACCAGCTTCTTGCGTCGCAGAATGTCGTAGACGTTGATGCCCTGAACCGGCAGCACGTCAATGTTGGGAATGTTGCGAGCCGCCCGGACGAACGAAGCATCAAGCGTCGCCCCATCGATGATCAGTGCGTTCTGCAAGGAAAGCTTGCCGAATGCGTCGCGCAAACCCGATGTCTTGCCGTTCTCCGAACCAGCCTTGTCGAGAACGACAATGTCGCCCGCCTTTGCTTTGGCCGACAAGGCATGGCGCAACGCCAGCGCACGAACCTTCTTGGGCATCCCGATCGCGTGGCTACGCGGCTTGGGTCCATGCCCCTTACCGCCACCGCGCCACTGTGGAACCGACTTGTCGCCGTGGCGCGCACCACCGGTACCCTTTTGCTTGTAGACCTTCTTGCCCGTGACCGTAACCTGCGAACGATCCTGAGCATGATGCGTGCCCGCCATGCGCTTCAGCGTCTGGTAGCGCACCATACGGTGGATCAGGTCGGAGCGGGGCTCCAGGCCGAACACGTGCTCGGCCAGTTCGACAGAACCAGCAGAGCCGGCTTCAAGCGTCGTGACGTCAACTTTCATCACTGCTGCTCCTCTTGACCGGCGGCCGCCTCAGCGACATCACCTTCGCGCGCCTTGAACCCACCGGGTTTTGGAGCATCGTTGGGCAACTTGCGCTTGACCGCATCGCGAACCAGCACCCAGCCACCCTTGTGACCGGGAACTGCACCGCGAACCATCACAAGGCCCCGGTCCGTGTCGGTCTTAACGACCACCAGGTTCTGCGTCGTAATCTGTTCAGACCCCATGTGGCCGGCCATCTTCTTACCTTTGAAGACTTTGCCCGGATCCTGGCGCTGACCCGTCGAACCGTGCGAACGGTGCGAAACCGAAACACCATGGGATGCCCGTAGACCGCCGAAATTCCAGCGCTTCATGGCGCCCTGGAACCCTTTACCGATCGAGGTCCCCGTCACATCGACAAACTGCCCGGGAACGAAGTGGTCTGCGGTAATTTCCGCGCCGACTTCGATCATGTTGTCCGGCGATACGCGGAACTCCGCCAGCTTGCGTTTGGCTTCCACCTTGGCAACGGCAAAGTTTCCTCGCTCGGCCTTGGAAACTCGCGTTGGCCGACGGCTTCCAGCGCCCAGTTGAAGAGCGGTATAACCGTTCTTTTCCTCGGTCCGCTGCGCCAATACCTGGCAATTTTCCAGCCGCAGTACCGTCACAGGAATATGCTCTCCTGCGTCGGTAAAAATGCGGGTCATGCCCACCTTCTGGGCGATCACTCCGGAACGCATCCGTGCATTCCTTCCCTTTGCGTTTCCCGATAACCGGGCCTGGCCATCAACGATGCCAGCCCTCTCGGGGTATTTCGACTAACCGCGGAATCGATAACGAAACCGAACGGATTAAAGCTTGATCTCGACGTCGACGCCGGCTGCCAGATCCAACTTCATGAGAGCATCAACCGTCTGGGGTGTCGGGTCGACGATATCGAGCATGCGCTTGTGCGTGCGCATCTCGAACTGCTCGCGGCTCTTCTTATCGACGTGCGGCGACCGGTTGACGGTATAACGCTCGATGCGCGTCGGCAGCGGAATAGGTCCGCGAACTTCTGCACCGGTACGTTTCGCCGTGTTTACGATCTCACGCGTCGAAGCATCGAGTATTCGATGATCGAAAGCCTTGAGCCTGATGCGGATGTTTTGGCCGTTCATCGTCTTCGCCTTACTTTCTTACGCAAGCCGCACGGCCATTGGCCGTTGCAAACCTACAGTGTGAATTCCAGACCACCGCCCGTGGATCCAGCCCACATCTTCACGGCAGTCACAGAGCCATTCCCGGCCTACTCTTCAACCCTCGCCCGCAGACCAAAATCTTCAACCAGATCCGCAGAAGCGAGCAATGCCGGAACAAGTTGTTCCGGCATTGCCAAATTTATCCCTACTCCGAGATCGACGAGACGACGCCGGCGCCAACCGTGCGGCCGCCTTCGCGGATTGCGAAGCGAAGCTTTTCTTCCATCGCGATCGGCTGGATCAGCTCCACGTCCATCGCAATGTTATCGCCAGGCATCACCATTTCCGTGCCTTCGGGCAGCGAGCAAACACCCGTCACATCCGTCGTGCGGAAGTAGAACTGCGGACGGTAGTTGGTGAAGAACGGCGTGTGACGGCCACCTTCTTCCTTGGTCAGGATGTAGGCTTCAGCCTTGAACTTCTTATGCGGCGTGATCGAACCCGGCTTGCACAGAACCTGACCGCGCTCGACGTCTTCACGGCCAACACCGCGCAAGAGCGCACCGACGTTGTCGCCAGCCCGGCCTTCGTCCAAGAGCTTGCGGAACATCTCGACGCCCGTAACAGTCGTCTTCTGCGTATCGCGGATGCCCACGATCTCGATTTCCTCGCCGACCTTGACGATCCCGCGCTCAACGCGGCCCGTCACAACCGTACCGCGGCCCGAGATCGAAAACACGTCTTCGATCGGCATCAGGAACGGCTGGTCGATCGGACGCTCAGGCGTCGGGATGTATTCATCAACCGTCTTCATCAGTTCGATGATCGAGTCCTTGCCAAGCTTGGCATCGCCGTCTTCAAGCGCAACCAGAGCCGAACCCTTGGTGATGGGAATATCGTCGCCTGGGAATTCGTAGGACGACAGAAGTTCGCGAACTTCCATCTCGACCAGCTCGAGTAGCTCTTCATCGTCAACCTGGTCGCACTTGTTGAGGTAGACGACCAGGGCGGGAACGCCAACCTGGCGGGCAAGCAGGATGTGCTCGCGCGTCTGCGGCATCGGGCCGTCGGCAGCCGACACAACCAGGATCGCACCGTCCATCTGCGCTGCACCCGTGATCATGTTCTTCACGTAGTCGGCGTGGCCTGGGCAGTCGACGTGGGCGTAGTGGCGGTTCTCGGTCTCATACTCGACG
>JAHZKP010000055.1 GCA_022600345.1 Alphaproteobacteria bacterium
AGACCGCCGAGACCGCCGAGACCGCCGAGACCGCCGAGACCGCCGAGACCGCCGAGACCGCCGAGACCGCCGAGACCGCCGAGACCGCCGAGACCGCCGAGACCGCTCCTGCCCCCGCAGTGGCGCCGGTCACTGCATTGCCGGTTGGGGCGGTGCGGATGCAAGAACCTTTCGATATCGAAACGGGTCTGCTTGTGCTGGGCGATTTCGTCGATGCGGTTCTTCCCGAGCCAGGCATGAACGTTATGGTCCGGTGCGGCCGCCGGCAGACGCCAGGCGTAATAGAAAGCGTTCAGGCGACTGGCCGCCGACTTATCGTCAAACCAACAACCAGCGACCGGACGCGCGGTTATACTCAGCGCGACGATGGCATCTATCGCCTGGAGGGCGCACCCGATTCCACTGAAGTGCTGCTCGAATTCGATCAACCCATAGTTGGCGAAGACATGTCTGCCTGGCCGGACTCGCCCTCGGGCCGGCCGATCCACCTGCGCAAGCTGCGCCGGTCGCCGCAGTCGGAGCAGTGGGGCAAACTCGACCGGGTCAATAGTGGACAGACTGTCGGGGCCGCGGGGGTGCAGTTCCCCCGGCATACCAGACCGCCTGCTAGTGGATGAGTGCACGCATCGGAAATAGCAACCGAAGCGGCATCCGTTGTTTCAGTCTTCGGGGGGCTCTGCTTTTTCGGGGCCTGCGGCTGCCTGGCGTCCGAAATCAGGTGCATCGGTATCCTGGCCGGCCTCGATAATCCCCTGGCGCAATGTTCGCGCGTCGGAAAATAGCCGGTGCAGCGTGTCGCCCTCATCGTATCGGATGGCTCTTTGCAGGGCGGTCAGATCTTCTGTGAACCGGCCGAGCATTTCTAAAACGGCTTCCTTGTTGTTCAAAAACACATCGCGCCACATCGTCGGGTCGGAGGCCGCGATCCGGGTAAAATCGCGAAAGCCCCCGGCGGAGAATTTGATCACTTCCTGGTCGTTCACCCGCTCCAGATGCCCGGCCGTGTTGACGATGTTGAAAGCGATCAGATGCGGAACGTGGCTGGTGATCGCCAGGACCCGGTCGTGGTGACGGGGTGTCATGATCTCGACGTGGCTGCCCAGGTGTTCCCAGAATGCTTTCAGTTTCGCCACGGCATCGGCATCGCAGTCTTGGGTCGGTGTCAGGATGCACCAGCGGTTTTCAAACAGTTCCGCAAATCCCGCTTCGGGGCCGGATTGTTCGGTGCCGGCAATGGGGTGCCCGGCAATGAAGTGCACGCCATCGGGCACATGCGGTGTGACATCGTCGACGATTGCCGACTTGACCGAGCCGACGTCGGTCAGGATCGCTCCTTGCGCAAAGGCGCCCGCTTCGTTGATTTCCTTGGCGACTGCTCCGCAGATGCCGACGGGTGTGCATAAAATGATGAGATCGGCGCCTCGGGCGGCTTCTGGCGCGGTCGCGTATCCCTCATCGACAATGCCCAGATCGAGCGCCGTCCGGACCGTCGCAGCCGTGCGGGCGGACCCGACGATCTGGCCGGCCAATCCGGCCCGGCGCGCGGCGTGCGCAATCGAAGAGCCGATAAGGCCGATCCCAATCAGTGCGATCCGTTCAAAGCGCGCATTACTCATCGGGCTGAACCTCCCGGCCCGATGACGACAAGATCTCAGTCAGCGCCGCTATGACCGCCCGGTTTTCATCTTCCGTGCCGACGGTCACCCGCAGTGCGTCTGGCAATCCGTAAGAGGCAACGCGCCGAACGAAGATGCCTTGCTGCTTGAGCGCTGCATCGACCGCCTCGGCTGAAATCCGGCCTGTGGTTGAACCTGTTGATTGAGGAAAGTGAACAAGCAGGAAGTTCGCAACGCTGGGTGTCACCTTAAGGCCGAGCTTGCGTAGTTCACCGGTCAGCCAGGGCAGCCACTTGTCGTTGTGGGCGATGGCTTTTTGGGTATGGGCGATGTCGCGAACGGCGGCGCTGCCGGCTGCTATCGCCTGTGATGAAACGTTGAATGGCCCGCGAATGCGGTTGAGAACGTCGGCCACTTGCGGCGGGCAGTACGCCCAGCCGATCCTAAGCGCTGCCAGGCCGTAGATCTTGGAGAAGGTCCGCGTCATCACCGTGTTGTCGGTTTCCTCAACCAGCTCCTTGCCGGCATCGTAATCGCCCTCGTGGACGTATTCAGCATAGGCTCCGTCGAGAACGAGCAGGACATCTTCGGGCAAGCCTGCCCGCAGCCGCCGAACTTCAGCGTTCGAAATATAGGTGCCTGTCGGGTTGTTGGGGTTGGCTATGAACACGATGCGGGTTTTCTCAGTGACCTTTGCCAGGATGGCGTCGACATCGGTTCTGAGATCCGTTTCAGCGGCCACGACCGGTGTGCCGCCGTTGGTCAGGATGGCAATCGGGTAAACCAGGAAGCCATGCTCGGTAAGAATGCCTTCCGTGCCCTCGCCGATATATGCTTGCGCCAACAGATTGAGGATTTCATCCGAGCCTGCTCCGCAGATAATGCGCGATGGATCGAGCCCGTGGACTTCTGCAATCGCCTGGCGCAGGGCGGATGCCGAACCGTCGGGATATCTTGCAAGCGACGCCGCTGCAGAGCGGAAGGCTTCAATCGCGGCCGGGCTCGCGCCAAGCGGTGTTTCATTCGACGACAGCTTGATCTGGCGGCCGCCTTTTTCAGAGCCGCCTTCGCCGGGAATGTAGGGTGCGATATCGAGAATGCCGGGATTAGGTCGCGGTGGTGCCATGTCATGCCTACGGGATGGAACGCTTGTTGAGGAAGGACAGATAGGCCGCGATGAAAGCGAACGCAAAGAAAAGTTGGCCCCCTGGGTGCTCTGCGCGTGCTCATTTGCTACTGCATCATGGCCGGTGTGGGGCTGCCGGAAGGCATCAATGTTGGGATCGGGTCATGCCGGGATGCTTGACGCGCGCAATCAGTGACCTTATCAACTTCCTCTTCGTGGTGATTTGGCCGGCCGGCTTGCAGCCACGTAAAACAACTCGCTAAAAAGGCCGCGCCGTCCCAACGGACGTTAGCCGGCCGGATTTCACCAAGGTCGCGCTGAGGCATGAAACCAAACATCACATCGCTTGAGGCAGATGCCGCCGGCTCCCGCGATCTGGCGGTAACGCATGCCAACCTGGAGATACCAGCAGACGACCCAATCGGGCTCGATAGCGGTATTGAGTTCGGTCCTGTCAATATCGCCTACAACACTTATGGTGCGCTCAACACCGACAAATCCAACGCCATTTTGATCTGTCATGCGCTGACAGGCGACCAGCACGTTGCAAATAAGCAGCCGTTGACCGGCAAGCAGGGCTGGTGGACGCATCTGGTTGGCCCAGGCAAGCCCATCGACACCGACCGCTACTTTGTCATCTGTCCGAATATCCTTGGCGGCTGCCTGGGGACCACGGGGCCGGCATCAATCAACCCTGAGACCGGTTTGCCCTACGGTTTGAAGTTTCCCGTGATCACCATCGGCGACATGGTGGAAGCGCAGGCCCGGTTGATCGACCACCTGGGTATCGATCAGCTATTTGCCGTTGTCGGTGGATCGATGGGCGGCATGCAGGTGCTTGAATGGGCCTCGCGCTACAAGGATCGGGTCTATGCCGCCGTGCCGATTGCGACCGCGGCCTGGCACTCATCGCAAAACATCGCCTTTCATGAAGTCGGGCGCCAAGCGGTCATGGCGGACCCCAACTGGTTGCGTGGCGATTATTATTCCGGCGGGGTCGTGCCGCGCAACGGACTGGCGGTGGCGCGGATGGCGGCCCATATCACCTACCTTTCCGAAGATGCCCTGCATGAAAAGTTCGGCCGTAATCTTCAGGATCGCGCCGACCGGACGTTTTCATTCGACGCAGATTTCCAGGTGGAAAGCTATCTGCGTCACCAGGGCTCAACGTTCGTCGATCGCTTCGATGCCAACAGCTACCTCTATATCACCCGCGCGATGGATTACTTCGACCTGGCTGCTGAGAATAATGATGTGCTGGCCAACGCCTTCCGCGGAACCCGCACGCGGTTCTGCGTCGTCTCGTTCACATCTGATTGGCTTTACCCGACGAGGGAAAGCCGCGAAATCGTCCAGGCACTCAACGCGGTCGCCGCCAACGTCTCGTTCGTCGAAATCGAAAGCAATGCCGGCCACGATGCCTTCCTTCTCGATGAGCCGGAATTCTTCGCAACCATTCGCGGCTTCATCGGTTCGTGCGCGCAAAAGCGGGGCCTGACTTCGGCAGGCAAGGAGGCATGATGCTGGGCAAAGCTGAAGTCGGCCAACAGCAAAGGGGGCGCGTCGATCACCTGCTCATCGCCGAAATGGTGGCGCCGGGAAGCCGGGTGCTTGATGTTGGTTGCGGTGATGGGGAACTGTTGCAATTGCTGGCCGACACCAAGGCGGTCGATGGCCGTGGGGTTGAGTTGTCGCGGGAAAAGGTCAACGCCTGTGTTGCGCGCGGGCTGTCAGTCATCCAGGGCGACGCCGATGATGACCTGGACGACTATCCCGATCAGGCATTCGACTACGCAATTTTGTCGTTGACCATCCAGGCAACGCAGCGCCCGCGCCGTGTCCTTGAAAACCTGTTGCGGATCGGGCGCCGGGCCATCGTCTCGTTTCCCAATTTCGCCCACTGGCGGATCCGCGCCGAGATCTTGTTCAACGGGCGCATGCCGCGTTCCGATAGCCTGCCTGAAGCCTGGTACAACAGCCCCAACTCGCACCTGTGCACGATCCGGGACTTTATCGAGTTGTGCGAACAGCTCGATGTCGTGGTTGAAGAGGCGGTTGCCTTCAACAGTTCCGGCCGCCGCCTGCCCATCGAGCGCTCCTTAAGCCTGCAGAACATCCTGGGCGAAAAAGCCGTTTTCAAATTGCGCCAACGCCAGCCTGTTTCAAGCGAGTGAGTTGAGGGGCCGATATGGCGGCCAATTGAAACGCCATTGCTGCGGGGATTGGGAAAGGCACGACAGCGACTTGGCTGAGCCCGATCCCTGTTGATTTTTCAATAACCATGTCTGTTGACAAACGCGCGCGTGCCACGGTCTGGCCGCAGCTTGGCCCAGGGCTGTGCACAATCGAAGCGTAGTTATGCATGATCAGCGCGATTCGAACGCGGATGGTTCTATCCGGTTTGCTGCAAGTGGCTTGGCGGAGCCGCTTGATAGCCAATCCCAATCCGACAAGTCAATTCGATCGCGCCACTATTGCTGGGGAGCCGGCCGCCGTTAATCGGCTGTTAACCTTCGGATGGTTAACAAATAGGCTGGTGTAGAGGTGCGTATCATGTCTGAGTTTGACGTTTGGAATTTCGCGCGCGGCTTAAACGGTGCCGTCGTAAAGCCGTTGGCAATCTGTTGCAGCGCTGCGTTATTTGCCGCTGGATGCAGCGCGGATGTTTCGCGCTTCGGCGGGCCAGGGTTCAATCTCAACGGTAGCGACGATAAAGCCAGCCTGTTGCCGGCAGAATCTTTGACGGGCGGTGGGGGCGGCGCAAGGCTGTCGGAACAATCACCTGACATCAGCTATGGTGGAAATTCGACCTCGAGGGTTTCGACTGCGGCACTGCCGGAGGCCACGGGCGATGGATATAACGCTACGCCGGGCCGGGCGCCCACCTACGAGCCGTCGCGGCCTGTTTCAAGAGAGCCCGATAGTGCGGCTTATAATGTCCGCAACAACAGACGCGAAGAGCCGCGCCGCCGGACGCCAAGTCTTGAGCGCGGAGAACCCATCACGGTTGAGCGCGGCGATACGCTTTACGGTCTTTCGCGCGAATACGGCGTTTCGGTTGCCGAACTGATGTCGGTTAATAAGCTTGACGACTCGTTGTTGCGGGTTGGCCAGAGGCTCTACTTGCCCAGCGGGGTTTCTGCATCTTCAACTCGTTCGGCGTCTCGCATTGAGCCTGCCCAGAGGCCGCGCTCGGAGCCAATCGCTGCTGTCGAGCCGGGAGATATTCCAGCCACGTGGAATGGCCGTTATGAAGTTCGCCGTGGAGATTCGCTTTACAAGATCGCTCGCCAATACGGCGTTCGCTATGGCGAACTGCAACGCTATAATTCAATCACCGACCCGCGACGGGTGATGCCTGGAACCGTGTTGCGCGTTCCTGGCGGTTCGAATGCTCCGGGCGAAGACCGGTATGCTGCCCAAACGCCGTCGCGCGATACATCGACGCCGTCGAACCGGCCTTCGATCATTAATTCAGGCAAGCGTTATGCCGCGCTGACGGACGGGCGCAAGAGCGATGCCGAAGTGGCGCCCAG
Source organism: Alphaproteobacteria bacterium (assembly GCA_022600345.1). Classification (GTDB taxonomy): domain Bacteria; phylum Pseudomonadota; class Alphaproteobacteria; order Rhizobiales; family Hyphomicrobiaceae; genus Filomicrobium. Next base: position 6,279 of record JAHZKP010000055.1, read on the forward strand.
GGGCGTGCGAACGGTGACGATTGCGCCGCCCAAGATCGACAAGCCGGTTGGTTCCGTGGGCAGTGTGGGCAAGCTTCGCTGGCCGGTTCGCGGCAAGGTTATTGCGCGCTTCGGGGCGCGGCCTGATGGCACGCACAACGATGGCGTCAACTTCGCGGTTCCTGTGGGGACCGATGTTCATGCCGCCGAGGATGGCGTTGTCGCTTATGCAGGCTCTGAGTTGCGCTCGTATGGCAACCTGATCCTGGTGCGCCATGACAATGGCTGGGTGACGGCCTATGCGCACAATTCGAAACTGCTCGTGCAGCGAGGCGACAAGGTCACGCGCGGACAGGTCGTCGCCAAATCGGGCAATTCGGGACAGGTGGATCAACCTCAGGTGCATTTCGAATTGCGCCAGTCTTCCAAGAAGCCGGTCGACCCGATTCCCTATTTGGAGCGCCTGTAAAACAGTTTTTAAAAGTTTAGGGTTGAATAAAACCCTAATCTCGAGGGGCACTACAGAAAGGTCGGAGCAAAAAAAGCTTCGGCCTTTTTGTGTTGCAAGCAATATCGTCTTAATGCGTCGTTTGTAGGCTGGTCTTCCTTTGGGGGCCGAAGCAGAAGGATGCCGGGTCGATGGAAGCTGGAGTTGACGGTCGCAAAATCGCGCCGGTTAGTGCGTTGCAGCCGGTTCTTGCGCCCTTGTGGGTTCGCCTGTTGATCGTTGGGGCGATACTTGGGCCGGTGCTCGTCGTGCTTGTTCCAGACGAAGCCGTTCGCAGTTTTGCAGCAATTCTCGGGGCAGACGAGTCCTTGTTTGAGCGTCTGGCCCGTGTTGTCCAGGCGATGGGTGTTGCCGGTCTGGTTGCTGTGGCTGCCTGGTCGATGGGTAGGCAGCAAGGCCGCGCATTTGGAATTGCTCTCGTTAAGTCGGTGCTGTTTGCGGTGCTTGTCGGTGTGCCGTTCACAGTAGGAATGATTGCGTTATGTTTGCTGCTCATTCCAACCGCCCCGATTTGGGTGCACGTCTTCTTGAGCACAGTTCCGGTTATTGTGCTGGTGGTTGGAATGTCGATGTGGTTTTCGCGCAATGTCAAGAATGCGGCTGCGAAGCCTGTTGTACCGCCGGAATAGATAAGTAGGCCGGAGGAAATTCCCCGGCCATTTGTCATCTGCCCGCGTCGTAACCAATGCGGCGTTCCCCAATCGTTTTTGTTCGTTTTGCAAGCATCGCCGATGACATCGCTGCTTGAGCCAACAATCAAAGGATCGGGCCGGTTGACGACCTTCGTATCCTTGCCAGGATACGGCAGGCTATTCAGGAAGTGCTTGATGCAATTGAGGCGGGCGCGCTTCTTGTCGTTCGACTTGATGATGGTCCAGGGCGCATCGGCGGTGTCGGTATAAAAGAACATCGCCTCCTTTGCCTCGGTGTAATCGTCCCACTTGTCGAGCGACTGCCGGTCGATGGGTGACAATTTCCATTTCTTCAGAGGTTCGTGCTCGCGCGATTTGAAGCGGCGCAATTGTTCTTCCTGGGTGACCGAGAACCAGTATTTGTAGAGCCGGATGCCACTGCGCACGATCATGCGTTCGACTTCGGGGGGTTGGCGCATGAATTCGAGATATTCATTGGGTGTGCAAAATCCCATGACGCGTTCGACGCCGGCGCGGTTGTACCAGGATCGATCGAACAATACGATTTCGCCGCCAGCGGGCAGGTGCTCGATATAGCGTTGGAAGAACCAGAGCGTCTTCTGGCGTTCGGTGGGTTTGTCGAGGGCGACGACGCGGGCGCCACGCGGGTTCAGGTGCTCGGTGAAACGCTTGATTGTTCCGCCCTTGCCAGCGGCATCGCGGCCTTCAAAGATCAGGACGATCTTCTCGCCGGAATTCTTGACCCATTCCTGGACCTTCAAGAGTTCCACTTGAAGTTCAGCCTTGTGTTTTTCGTAGGCTTTGCGGCTGATCTTACGCTTGTAGGGATAAACGCCGGTTTCAAACATGCGGCGGATTTCCGCCGGGTCGTGGCGGGCTTCGGCGATTGCATGTGCGGGGTTTTCGCCAGGGTGCAGGTCGCTGATCGGCAATGACGCGGATTGCGGTTGCGCGGCGCCAATGGTTGAGGCTGTTGGAGCTGCCCGGCCGTTGCCTTTCGTGCCATTGCCTGCGGCCGTGGCCTTCTTTTTGGATCTGGCGTCTGCCACCTGGGGAGAATTGCTTGAATTCCTCTTTTTCGCTGCTGGCTTATTTCGTGCGGCTTTTTCAGCCGGAGCGATCGTGGGCTTTGAATCCTCAGGCATGGCGATCCTCGAATGACACTATTCATTGCTAATGAATCAGTTGAATCCAGCGCGTTGAAAAAAACATTGATTGAGATCAATCCCTCAGTAAATACCGTGGGCAAATAGTATCCAATAGTTGCTGACTTGTTGTCAGGTTATAGCTTCAGGAGTTCTGATTAGATTTTTCAAAGTAAAAGCCGGGCAACACATTGGCTGCCCGGCTTTCTGAAGGTCCAACGGTCGAATGATGATCAGGCGGCGCCCATTTCCTTTTTCAAGTTGGCGTCGATGGCGTCGAGGAAGCCTGTGGTGGACAGCCAGGCCTGTTCGGGGCCAACCAGCAGGGCAAGGTCCTTGGTCATCTGACCGCCCTCGACCGTGTCGATGCAGACCTTCTCCAGGGTGGCTGAAAATTTGGCCAGGTCGTCGTTGCCGTCCAGTTTGGCGCGGTGGGCCAGGGCGCGGGTCCAGGCGAAGATCGAGGCAATCGAATTGGTCGAAGTCGCCTTGCCTTCCTGGTGCTGGCGGTAGTGGCGGGTGACCGTGCCGTGGGCTGCTTCGGCTTCGACCGTCTTGCCATCGGGCGACATCAGCACCGAAGTCATCAGGCCAAGGGAGCCGAAGCCCTGAGCGACTGTGTCGGACTGGACGTCGCCATCGTAGTTCTTGCACGCCCAGATGTAGCCGCCCGACCACTTCATGGCGCATGCCACCATGTCGTCGATCAAACGGTGTTCGTAATAGATGCCTGCCTTTTCGAAGTCGGCCTTGAATTCGGCTTCGTAGATTTCCTGGAAGATATCCTTGAAGCGGCCATCGTAGGCTTTCAGAATCGTGTTCTTGGTCGACAAATAGAGGGGCCAGCCGCGATTGAGGCTGTAGTTCATCGAGGCACGGGCAAAGTCCTTGATGGACTCATCAAGGTTATACATGGCCATGGTTACGCCGCCGCCAGGCGCCTGGAACACTTCGCGCTCGATAGTCTGGCCATCTTCGCCGACGAACTTGAGGGTCAGGGTGCCGGCGCCGGGGAAGACGAAGTCGGTGGCGCGGTATTGGTCACCGAAGGCATGGCGGCCGACGACGACGGGCTGGGTCCAGCCTGGGACGAGGCGAGGGACATTCTTGCAGATGATCGGCTCGCGGAAAATAACACCGCCCAGGATGTTGCGGATGGTGCCGTTGGGCGAGCGATACATGCGCTTGAGGCCGAATTCCTCAACGCGGGCTTCATCAGGGGTAATGGTCGCGCACTTGACGCCGACGCCGTGCTTTTGGATAGCATTGGCGGCATCGACCGTAATCTGGTCGTCGGTTTCGTCGCGCTTTTCGATGCCCAGATCGTAGTATTCAAGGTTTAGATCGAGGTAGGGGTGGATCAACTTTTCCTTGATGAATTGCCAGATGATGCGTGTCATCTCATCGCCGTCGAGTTCGACGACGGTGCCGGTGACTTTGATTTTTTCCATTATTCAGGGAACCTTCTTGTCTTATGGTCGCGGCTGGAGTCGTGGCCGAACTTAACGCTGCGGTGCAACATAGCCAATGGGGCTGATTGGATTAGACATTGTCGTGCTTTGAGTTGGGAATGGAGCATCCGTTGACAGTCAAGCAGGCGACATGAGCGAGGCAACCAACGAACTGGTCTGTTGCGAGGAACGCGACGGCTGGAAGACGCCGGTTGTAGCGGGGCTGGGGGTGCCTCTGTCCGGGTTCGTGCGCAAATCCCATGAAACGGCGATCGACGAGATTGTCGCTGAGTGGGCGGCGCAGGGGATCGACAAGGAGGCTTTCGACGATATCCTGGTTTATTGTGCCGAGCGCCGGTGTATCGAGGATGAGGCCAGTTGTCAGGGGTGCCGACGGCGCTCGCAGACGGAAGGGTTCGCCACCGCAGAAGATTATATCGCGGAACATGCGACGATTGCGATCGGCGATACAGGCGCGAAAATAACCGGGCCTGGAGAGCGGACGGCGAGATTTGCCAGTCTGGAAGCGTTTTATCGCGGCTGGGCAGGCGAAGAATGCTGGTTTTTGGCAAGGCGGGCGTTACGAAAGCTTCGGCACGGCATCAGGCGGGCGCATATCCAGGGCGAGCCGATTGCCGGGGAAGGCGAGACGCCGGCGGTCATTTTAATCGAGCCGCAGTTAGCAGACAATATCGGCATGGTGGCCCGGGCAATGGCGAATTTCGGGCTCGATGATTTGCGGTTGGTGGCCCCACGCGATGGCTGGCCTAACGAGCGTGCACGGATTGCTGCGTCGGGGGCCAATTATATTATCGACGATTCCAAGAGTGCGCCTAGCCTTGGGGAAGCGACGGGCGATCTCAACTGGATTTGCGCGACGACTGCGCGGCAACGCGATCTTCGAAAACCAGTGTTTACGCCCGAACAAGCTGTGGCCGAGATGGCGCAGCGGATTGGCCAGGGGCAGCGTTGCGGGATTATGTTCGGACGCGAAGCAAGCGGGCTGACTTCTGCGGAGGTGGCGGAGGCCGATGCCTTGGTGATGATCCCGGTCAACTCAAAGTTTGCCTCGCTCAATCTGGCGCAGTCGGTGCTGATCCTGGCCTATTCATGGATTCTAGCGCGTGGAGGCGGGACGCTGGGACGGGTGACGACATTCGAGCGGCCGGTGATAACGGGGCTTCAATACGGCAAGGATTCGCCTGCGAAACGCGATGAGCTTCTAGGGTTCTTTGAGCATCTGGAGGCCGACCTGGATCGGGCGAATTTCTTCCGACCAGCGCAGCGCCGCGAATTGTCAGTCAGGGCCATCCGCACGATGTTTTACAGGATGGGCGCCACGTCGCATGAAGTCCGGACGTTGCGGGGGATCTTGAAGGCGCTATCCGGGCAACGGGGCGGGCAGCGTAACAGGTCATGACTGTGCTGGCAGGGCTGTTGCCCAACGTTGGTTGCGTGTCATCCAAGTCACTAACTGGGCGGTGGGTCAAAGTGCCATGAGGGCTAGCCCGCCTTTCTCACAAGGGGGTGCGGGCGTCACGGAGGTCAAATGGCTGACAGGCAAGGCGAAAATTGCAGGTCGATGTGGTTCATCGGGCAAGATTTCCAACGCAGCATGTCAGCCATTTGGCCCCGCCCTTTTGGTGGCCTGAGGCGGGCCATCGGTTTTGTTGAGCGGTTTAACCGTATGACCCCATACGCTTTTCACCGCTCGCCTCGCCGAATGGACCCGCCTGAGGCCATGACGCTCCACTCCCCTGTGAGAAAGGCG
>JAHZKP010000056.1 GCA_022600345.1 Alphaproteobacteria bacterium
AGGGGATGCGGCGAAATTGACTGCCGGACTGCGTTGCGCCGGTTTGCCGTGGGTCCACCACGCCTGCACCGGACGCGTCTTGCCGGCAGTCAATTTCGTCTCGCATCGCGACCTCACTGAGTTCTTCAACAGCCTGCTAGGCCGCTATTGCAGTGCGCCGTCGGGACGGTTGGGTGTGCCAGGGCGGGACTGGGCGTCGGTCGTGCCGTTGGTGTCGCGGCGGGGAATGGAACCTGTCGTTATCTGGCTGGCTCCATCATGATGGGGGGCTGCCAATTCGTTATCTCCTCCCAACACCCCGAACCATTTGTCTGCTGGCAACATTCTGTCGTTCAGGCCCGACCATAGGGACTGGGTAGAGATGGCCTCGAAAAACGGCTTTGGCGAGGGTGCGAAAAACAGCACAAGGCAAGTGAGGGCTGCCATGGCCGTGCTCTTTCCTGGATAGCGGGTATCGACGAACTTCAACGCCGACCCGAAGGATTTCTTCAACCGGTTGCCCATGAAGTCGACCGAATACATTTCGTCGAGCACAAGGTGGGTGAGGTAGCCCACAAACATGAAGCCGCCACCCAGCCAGGCGACCCCTTCGTGCAGGCCGAGCAAGCGGTGGAAGACGATGGCGGTAATCCCGGCCCATAACAGACCGGCGAGTAGCGAGTGCCAGGCGCCGCGATGCACCGAGAAGTGGTGGAATACGCCGTGCAGTCCATAGCGAACGAATGCCATCGAACCCAGCCAAAGGATCCAAAGTTCTGCGATGGAATAGCGATCGGCATTGATGAACAGAACGCAGAATGAAGCAAAAACGGCGATGCCCGAGAACAGGATCATGCTGGCGCGGCTGTCGCGCAGGTCGATATCGGGGAGAACCGAACCGGCAACGCCTGCAAGGGTGACGGCCATGATGCTCTCTGGTCCGATAACATCGGCACCGACCGTTAGCGTGGCAAGGGCTCCCGAAACAACGGTGCCGACGCCGATGTGGGTGGCATAGTTGGCCATCTTTGCGTTCTCCTTGAACCCGCGCATAATCAAATCCAGAGTAGTGGGATCAGATTCGCAGCGCGCTGGGGAGCCATTTCGCGAGTCTTGGAGGAGAAATCCGGGGATTGATCGGTGGGTCGCTTGGCTAGCCCATATCTGGCCTAGCCGGAATTACTTTGTCAGCCCGCTCCGCCGTTATTGGGTCGACACTTCCCAAGCGTCATGCCTGTCTCCTTTGGTACGGACTGCAAATGTCGTCACTGAGCCGTGACTGCTGCCGCGAAGCGCCACCCAAAATCACCTCTCCCACCTCCGTCATCCCGTCGTTCGGACGGGATCCATGCAAGCCTCAAGGAACTGCTGCCAGTCCTCCTTGACGCCATCCGCTCCGGCATTTCTTTTACCCTGAAGGAACAAATAAAACGTCAACTATTCCAGCAGCTTGCGTGGATGGCCACTGGAGTTGATCCCGGCCTCCGAGCCGGGTGGCCATGACGTTGCGAGGATGTGATGTTTACAAAGACCAGCGGCCGTTGGCCATTAAAGGTGAGCGTCCCCCAGTGCGTTTAGCAGTACAAGCGGAACCAACGGCATAGGCATGTCCCAAAGTCCTGTGGGGCAACCGACCACCCCAAGGGACATTTCACCAGGCGCTCAGAATTCAGAGAGCTGCTCTGCGATTTGGCTGAACGTTGTATCAGGCGGGCCGTGCCGTGTACTGGAAACGAGGCGGGGGCCGGCACCGGAGGCGTCAGGGGGAAGTGCCGCTGCCAATGTGTGGGACAAATGCCGGCACAATCGACGCCCGGTCATTGCCCGGTGATCCCAGAATTGCTGGAGAACCTCGTCGAGGTGTTCTTTGAGACGGGCAGCGTCTGATTGCTTGCCGGGCTGAGGGGCGGTGGGCATGGCTTTGGAGGCGTCCCGTGAGACCCGATCGGCGGTCGCGTCGACCATCAGGATTTGCGAAAAATAGGCGCCCGCCATTTCCTCGTAGCGTGCAAATACGCGCCCGCGTTCGGCGGGGGCCAGCGAATCCTTGTGTGTAATGACAAGCAGGCTGCGTTTGCGAAGGCGTGATGGCAGGTGGGCGACGGTCTGGCGCTCGGACTCGGTCCAGGGGCGGGCCGCCAGCGAGCACCAGATCAGGACATCCGCCCGCTCAATCAGGTCGCTGGCAGGTGCGCTTGAGGGCGTGTCCAGAATTTCGAAGCCGTGGTCGCGCATCGATGGCAAATCGACCTCAACGCAATCCAGATCGCTGTAGAGGAACTTGGGCAGCGCCTCGGTCGTGGCGACCGCCAGCGGCTTGCGGCCGTCGGCTGTCACGGCGGAAACGGTGGGAGCGGTACCGTGGCGCAACAGCACCGGAACGGTTGTGTTGGAGACGACGGCGGCGGGTAGCACTTCCATGCCGGCCAGCATGTTGGCCACCGAGGTCTTGCCGGAATTGGATTCTCCGGAAATGACGACGGTCGGACGGCGGTGAAGCGAGCGCTCCAGGCGGCGCAATGCGGCGTCGAGAATTTCGCGCAGGTCAGGCTGGGCTGAGGGGGCCATCTGCTTGAGATCGCGGCGGGTCTCGGCCAGGAGCCCAATGAGGATTTGCATTGCTTCGGTCATCGCTGCAACTCAGCCCTGAAATAAAGTCAACGAAATGCTATTTGATGCCGCTGTCAGGCTTTGCCGGAGTGTCGGCTTGTTGGGGCTTGCTGAGGGCCGCGCACCCGGGCCTGGCGTAAGTCAATTGCTAACGATCCAAATTCCTGTGGCCTGGGCTCAGCGCCTCAATAATTTCATCCAACCGGCTGCAAATCGAAGCGGCGTCTGCAAGCTGAGCTCTCAATTTGGCAATATCCTCGGTGCGCCGCGACACTGCTTCGGGAGAAGCCTCGCCACCAGCCTGATGGGCCAGTTCCTGGTAGCTGGCGCGAAGTTCCTCGCGGCGGCGGCGCAGGGCTTCGATGATCGAGTTGCAGATCCCGAACGACCACTTGGTCATGGTCCCGCCATAGCCCGTCAGCGCCGATTCCGCCTTGCCGGTCAGATCGTCGAGCACGTTAGAGAACTCTGAGCGGATCAGGGCACCGACTTCCTCGCCGCGTTGTTCAGGTGAGGGTGAACGCTTGAAAACGGCCGCCCACCAAGTCGTTTCCAGGTCAAGCACGACGGCTGTCGATAGCGACGACAAATTGGGCGAGGGCATGGGGAATGCGCGCGGATCGGGCTCGTGGGGCGGTTGGGCGCCCGGAACGATCATGGACATCAACTGATAAAGTTCGGGAGCGACGCGCTTTTGCAGATTAACGATGCGGCCAGTCGCGTGATTGAAACCCATGACGAAAATATCGGCGAGGCGTTTGCGCAGGCCATCTGCTTCGCAGCGCCATTCTCGCGGTCCGCGGCCGCGCCTGAGTGTGTCGATCAGGACGTGGGTTTCCTCATCGGCATAACGATCGACTTCGCGGTTCAAAACCTCGCGAAGCCGGGTGATTTCCTCGGTTACGATCTCGCGCATCTGTTCCTCGATCGAGGCCGCCGAGGTTTCGATAATACCTTGGACCTCACCGAGCTGACGCAATTCGGCATCGAGTTTCGGCAGTTCGGTGTCAGCCTGCCTGGCGGTGCTGGAAGCGGATGCCTGCAGTTCGCTCATCTGGGCCAGTTCGCCTTGAATGGCATTTTCACTGGCGCGGGCCAGTTCGCCGTAACACTGGGAAACCTGGCGCAGGACGTGGGCGCTGCGGCTCTCTTTCATCAGCGCATCGATGGCGTTGTGAACGGCTGGAATGCCTGAGGAAATGAGTAGAGCTTCCTGCAGATCGCGGCGCTGGGGGCCGTCTGGCTGAGCGGCGCGAACGAGGTCTTCGCGGCGCATCAGTCCGGTCTCGACAAAGTAGGCCAATGATCTGCGATCGAAGGGTTGGGCTGCACCCGGAGGCGCCAACGCTGCATTGGCCCAGCGCGCCGAGCCTACGATGACGGGGATGTTGGAATCGGGGAATTCACGGCCGATCCGCTTTTCGACGTAACCTCGGACCTGCTCCTGATCGTGCGAAATATCGGCAAGATCGTCGATGCGATTTATGAAGATGACAAGGCGTTCCTTGTGCAGCCCGCGCAGGATGCGAAGCAGAGCCACGTCGGCATCCGAAAGTGGCTGGCGGGCGGTCAGGACGATGACATAAAGGTCGGCTGATTCCAGGCTGCGGCGGGTGATCTCATCGCGCAGCAGAAATGGGTCATTGGTGCCCGGCGTGTCGATGATCGTTGAGGGGAAGGCAAACGGTCCCCCCGAACAATGAACATCGGCAGAGCGGGTTATGTCGGAATAAAGGCCGGTTTGACTGACGTCGCCGGCCGATGTTCCCGGCTGCGTGACAGGGGCATTATCGCCAGCGCAGACATAACGTTTCAAAACATCTGCATTGAGTTCGTCGTAGCTGTGCGACTGCCCCATCAACTCGTCGAGCTTCGGCCCCAGGCGGGCGGAGGCACGATGGCGCAAACTGTTGATTTGCTCGCGAAGCAGTTGCGGTTCGAAGCCTGGAACCAGCCGCTCGGTCAGCTCGCGCAGCAAACCGCCGCCGTTGGCGATATGCTGCCACTCGTCTTCGTTGAAGAACTGGAAGGTTGCCGAGGGGTCGCCCTGGCGGCGTTGCTGAAAGCGTAGGTTGGTGACGGCGGTGGTCCAGGGATTGACGTCGGTCGGCAATAGAGACGGCGCGCCGATGCAGGCGTTGACGAAGGTGCTCTTACCCGACTTGATCTGGCCAACAACCGCAATCCGGCAGACCTGCTGGCCGAGCAGGCGGCCGGCCTCGGCCACCAGCGATCGTCCCGCGGGCTCAACGAGTTGGTCGAGGCGATCGGTCATCTGCAAAAGGTCGCGTCTCAGTTTCTCAAGATCACGGCCGATACCGGTGTGTTGATTGGTTTCGGCCCCGCCAGGCGCGCGCGTGATCGCGGCGGTTTTCGGCCGTCCCTCTTCCAAAAGTGCGCTTTCCCCCATTCGTCGAGACCCTTTAATTACGCTTTACCTGAGTCCCACCCCAAAGCATTCTGACTGGAGACGGTCCGATGGTTGATCCCCAACAATCGGTCCGATCCAGCTTCGACTTTGCCAGTTGTCCAGTTCGTGTTGCCCCGCAGTCGCAGCCTGTCAATGCATGAAGCATCCTACGACCAATGCGCACCAGCATTTGAGCCTACGTTCGGGCAGAATTGGGGCGGAATTCGATCTGCCCGGCAAACTAGAAGTTCCCGGCAGCGCGGACGCGTTCACGAATTATTTCAGGGTGTTAGCGGTCGTCTTCCCGGCTACTCATGCAACGAACACTGAGCGTCATTGCGTTGGCAATTGGGCGAGGCGCCGGGCTGCCACTTGCGATCCAAGTTCGATGGCGCGGCGATACCAACGGCGGGCCAGATCGACATCAGGCTGGGGCGGCGATGTGGTCGAATAAAGGTCGATGAAGCTTGGATCATAGCTGCCGGCCAGCAAAAGCGCAGCGCTCTTCGATCCGGCGTTGGCGGCCCGGCGAAATAGCACGCGGGCGGAGGGTAGATGCCCGTTATCGACCTGCACTTCGCCCTCGTCGACCTGGCGACGGACCGCCTGGGGAAGGCTTGCAGATTCGGATTCACCGGCCGTAATGCGGTCGGCGCCGCCGGCCATTTTCAACACGATTTCGGATTTCTGGCGGGTGGTCCCGTCAGCCCGCCGCAGTTCGACGGCAAGGCGAAGGCGGCGTGCAAAGCCCGCCGGCACCGCCAATTCAAGTTGTTCAAGGTCAGCCTCATCGATACGCCACGTATCGAACATCAATTCGATACCGTGCGTGGGGCGGGTGCCGCGCTTCAGCCCGCTGACAATGATATAGTGATCCTTTGAACGAGCCGCGGGGCCATCTACTTTCAGCGGGAACTTGAAGGCTTCGCCTGCCTTTATGTTGAGCTCATCAGGATGCACGAGTGTGGGCACGGCTGGAGGTTCGACCTGTGCCGGGGCGTCTATCAATGCGGCTGTCCTTGCAGCTTCCGCTTCCCCCTCACCCGAGCCGGCGGCGTCGGAAGCGGGCTGAGAACGAAGTTCGCTTTCATCAATCGTGGCAACGGCGACCTTGGTGGGGCGGCCGGCGTCGGTTGCAACGGCCACTGCGCCCGTCTCAACAGCATCCAGTGCGGGAACGGTTGGCAGTTGGGTTGTATCCGATGCCCCAAGGAATGTGATCTGGCGGCTCGGCGCAATCGGGCTTTGAGCCGGACTGGCTGCTGCAATGGTTGCTGGTGCAGGGGTGGCGGGTTGAGTTGCAGCGGACGGCTCGGCGACATTGCGGGCGGTTTCGACAACGGCCGTTGGGGCGACCGGGGTTGCTGGAACGGCCTGGACACTCGGCCTGTTACTGGTGGCAATAGCTTCGGCTTTGCCGGGCGGTGCGGCGGCAATGAGTGCCGGGCGTTGGGCTGGATCGAGACGGATAAGCGGTTTCTGTGAGATCGCCTGGGGGTCTCGACCAGCGGAAGGCTGCTTGGCAGGTTGCGGTTTTGGGGGGGTGATTTCGTCGAGCGGTTTGGCTGGGCTGGCGGGTTCGACGGTGTGGTCGCTTTCTGCCGCGCCAATCTGTTCGCCAGCGGGTGTGGGGGCCGATTGGGCAGCCGGTTCCGACTGCGAGGTGTGCTCAGCGGTTGGTTGGGGGATCGTCGCCGCCGCGGTTCTGGTCGGCTGCGGAAGGGCAGCGGGCTCGGTCGGCTTGCTGGTTGCAGTAGCGCTCGCGGCGGCAGAAGCGTTGTCTGGGGCATTTGTTGGCGCCGTGGGTGCGGCGGCCTGTCGGGGTGCGGCGAGCTGGTTGAAGCCTCCGTTCATCCAGATGATTGTGGCGGCTGTCGCCAAGCCGGAAACGATTGCGGCGGTGACCGAGGCAATGAGCACCGTGCGCATTGTACTTGGAGGACCGGCGAGTGGTTCGCCGACTTGTTCGGTGGCAACTGGCAGCTTGCGCTTAACGATTGCCGGCAGATCGGGGACCGGGAGGTCTGGGCCGTCGCTGGCAAGCCTCGAAGCGTTGACGCCCGCCTGGCGGTCCTGCAACCGCAGCAAACCATCGGTCGGCTCGGTTCGCGATGGTTCGCGGTTCTCCACGGCCTGACGAAGCCGGAGCGCGTTGCCAGTCGCGGGTTTGATCGAATTTGTCCGTTCCGGCACAGGCGGTGGACCATTCGCACGCGTCCTTACGCGCCGTTGGTCGGGATCGATTTTTTCGAGCCGACGAAGGAGCTTTTTCAGATCATTGAGTTTTGGGTCGTCTGAGGATGTCACCGGCCGGATTCCTTAGCAGACCATCGAATCTCTACACTCGCAGCGGCAATGTCCAGCCCGGACAGCCAATCGTTGTTATTATTCGGCAGCCTCAAGGCTTTTGTTCGTCTTCTCAACGGCTTCCTTAGCGTTTCATTGCCCGCAAAGCACGAGATTCTGTCGCTGGTGCGACGGGAACGCTTTGGTTCTAAATATGGAAGCGGAAATAGCTGGCGAATGGCTACCGCGCGCGGCCTGTCACCGCTCGGCCCACAGATCGTACTCATCAGCGTGCAGCACCTTCGCGCGAACGATTTCTCCTGCCTTGACGCCGGTATCGCCATTCAGGAAAACGCTGCCGTCGATCTCGGGGGCGTCCCATTTGGAGCGGCCCAGTGCGCCTTCCTCATCGACCTCGTCGATGATGACCTCGATGGAGCGGCCGACTTTTTCGGCCAATACGTCCCTGGACACTTCTTGTTGTAGCGCCATGAAGCGATGCCAGCGTTCCTCCTTAACGTCCTCGTCAACGGCGCCGGGCAGGTCGTTGGCCTTGGCTCCATCGACGGGCTCATACTTGAAGCAGCCAACGCGGTTGAGGCGGGCCTCGCGCAGCCAATCAAGAAGCATCTCGAAGTCCTCATTGGTTTCTCCGGGAAAGCCGACGATGAAGGTTGAGCGCAGGGCCAGTTCCGGGCAGGTCTGCCGCCAGGACCTGATCCGGTCGAGGGTCTTTTCCTGGTGGGCGGGGCGGCGCATCGCCTTGAGGACTTTCGGCGAAGCGTGCTGGAAGGGGATGTCCATGTAGGGCAGGATTTTTCCCTCGGCCATTAACGGGATCACCTCATCGACGTGGGGATAGGGATAGACGTAGTGCAGACGGACCCAGGCGCCAAGGCTTCCCAGTTCCTGACACAGGTCGAGGAAGCGGGCCCGCACCTGGCGGTCATGCCATTTGCTTTCCGCGTATTTGATGTCGAGACCGTAAGCGGAAGTATCCTGGCTGATGACCAGCAGTTCCTTGACGCCGGCATTGACCAACCGCTCTGCCTCATGCAGCACGTGGTTTGCCGGGCGGCTGGCCAGATCGCCGCGCAGTCCGGGGATGATGCAAAACGAGCAGCGATTGTTGCAGCCCTCAGAGATCTTCAGATAGGCGTAGTGGCGCGGTGTCAGGCGCAAACCTTCGGCGGGCACGAGATCGACGTAGGGGTCGTGGCGGGGCGGAACAGCGTCATGGACGGCTTCAACCACCTGCTCGTATTGGTGGGGGCCGGTGACGGCGAGAACTCCGGGGTGTTCTTCACGGATGCGGGCCTCTTCGACGCCAAGGCAGCCGGTGACGATGACCTGGCCGTTTTCGGCAATGGCTTCGCCGATGGCCTCAAGGCTTTCTTCCTTGGCTGAATCCAGGAAGCCGCAGGTATTGACGACGACCACATCGGCGCGATCGTAATCGGGGGAAACCTCATAGCCCTCTGAGCGCAGCCTGGTCAGGATACGCTCGGAATCGACGAGCGCCTTGGGGCAACCAAGCGACACGAACCCGACCCGTGGGGCGGCTCGTTCGACCTTCTTTACCGTGCCTGGGCGTTCATTGGGGGGCGGTTCGGTGGTCATTGGGCGCTTTCGAATGAGCATTTCAGAAGCCCGCCCTTAGCATTCCAGCCATGCAAAAGCTATGGGTTGCGCAATTGAGGCCGCAATGCTGTTGTTTGCAAGGTGTTCACCAACCCGTGAATGTTCAAATTACTCACCAGTCATCGTAATGGTGAATTGGATGCTTATCTGGTGGAGTTCAACGGCCATGAACCGCTAACCTCTTGGCCCAGTAGATTCAGATGTGGGCTTATTGAATAGAGAGACCGAGATGATCAAACAGACCGTTTTCGCACTTTCCGCTCTGCTTATCATGAGTGCGGGCGCTCAAGCTGAGCCGCTGGATGTCCCTGCAGGAACCTATAAGGTCGACCCGACGCATGCCAGCCTGACCTGGAAAGTCAGCCACATCGGCTTGTCGAATTATACTGCACGATTCACCAAAATGACGGCAGACCTGACCTTCGATCCAGCAAAGCTCGATCAATCCAAGGTCAGCGTCACGGTCGACCCGAAGTCGATCCGCACCGACTATCCGTTTGCCGACAAGAAGGACTTCGACAAGAACCTGTCGACTGGCGAAGAGTGGTTCAACGCTGGAAAACACCCTGAGATCACATTCGTTTCCACGAAGGTCGAGATGACTGGACCGGCGACCGCAAAAGTGACCGGCGATCTGACGCTTTTAGGGGTGACGAAACCCGTCGTTCTGGACGTCAAGTTGAACAAGGCGATGAAAGAGCAGCCGTTTGCCAAGAAGCCGGCGCTTGGGTTTTCGGGAACGGCGACGATCAAGCGGTCCGACTTCGGCATGACCAAGTATGTGCCGATGATTGGCGATGAAGTTCAATTGCTGATCGAGGCGGAGTTCCTCAAATCGTAAGTGTTGTTGAGCCTGACCGGAGCGCTTGGCGGTGACCATCGATACGCAAAAAACAGCGCAGCCCAATGCGGCTGTCGCTCATGATCGCTATTCAACAGTCGCAATGGCACTGCATTGGCTGATCGCAATCGCGGTTTTGGCGATGTTTGGAACGGGTTTGTGGATGGTCGAGGCCATCGACGTGAAGGAAACCCGTGCCGATGCGTTCGCGGTCTACCAGTGGCACAAGTCGCTGGGGCTGAGTGTTTTGGTGTTGATGGCAGCGCGCATCATTTGGCGCTTGACCCACCGGCCACCAGCACTGCCGATGGGGATGAAGCCGATGGAGAAGTTGGCGGCGCATTCAACTCACGCAGCGATCTACGTGTTGTTGGTTGCGGTTCCGCTTCTCGGGTGGGCGATGGTTTCAGCCAGCGTGTTCGGTCTGCCGACGATCTGGTTCGGGCTTTTCGAGTGGCCGCACCTTCCGGTGCTCAGCGGGCTTGAGAACAAGAAGCCGGTGGAAGATTGGCTTCGCCTGGCGCACGGCTGGGTCGCATATGTGCTGATCGGACTCGTTGTCTTGCACCTAGCAGCCGTCGTTAAGCACACCGTCATCGACCGGGACGATATCTTGAAAAGAATGCTGCCGGGCGGCGGGCGCAACAAGGACTAATCCATCATCATGATATGCAAACACCCTGGGCGGCCATGGGCTGGCGCCGTGGCCGTCATCGCAATGTTGCTGGCTGGGGCTATGAACCCGGCTGTCGCCGAGGCGACCAAGTGGAATGTGAAAACTGCGGAAAGCAAAATCGGGTTCAGCGCAACGCATGCAGGCCGGGCCTTCGACGGTGAGTTCAAGTCTTGGTCGGCCGACATCCGCTTTGACCCATCCGACCTTGAAGGATCGCAGGCGGTTGTGTTGGTCGATCTGGCGTCAGCCTTTACCGGAGACCAGACCTACGACAAGACGCTTCCGACAGTCGACTGGTTCAATACCTCGAAGTTTGCCGAAGGCCGCTTCGAGACGACGGGTTTCCAGGCCAAGGGGGACAACCAGTTTACCGCTGCAGGTACACTGACAATGCGGGGCATTGCGGTCCCCGTGTCACTGGACTTCACGTTTGAGGCATCTGGGGGCACCGCGCAACTGCAAGGCCGGACGACGCTGAAGCGGCTTGATTATGGAATTGGCAAGGGGTCGGATTCGGCCGGGGACTGGGTGGCTCTGGATATTCCGGTGACGGTTTCGGTTGCGCTGGAAAAGGCTGAGTAATTGGTTCAATCCCAATCGCTAATCGAAGACTTCGCACAGTGCTTTCAGCGTATTGGCATAGGCGGTGACGGTGAGCGAGATCGGTTCGCTGTAGCCGCCGCCAGCGACGCTGACGATGGGGAAGGCACGTTGGCGGGCGAACGTAAAGACGAGGCGATCACGGCTCGTCAGCCCCTGAAGCGATAGCGATAATCGACCCAGTCGGTCGGTTTCCAACGGATCGACCCCGGCGTTGTAAAGCATCAGGCCGGGACTGAAATCGCGCACACGGGCCAGAGCAATTTCCAGAACCTCCAGGTAGGCTGTATCGCTGGTGCCATCGGCCAGAGGCAAACAGACATCGGCTGCGACCTTGCGGGCGGGGAAGTTCTTTTCACCGAATAGATCAACCGTCAGGATGTTGGGTTCATCGCAAGTCAGCGCTGCGGTGCCATCACCTTGGTGGACATCGCAATCCAAAATTGCCACGCGCTCAACCGCACCCTCACCGATCAACTTGTGAGCTACGAATGCGAGGTCGTTGAAGACGCAGAAGCCGGAGCCGAAATCTTTATGCGCGTGATGAGTTCCACCTGCGAGCTGTGCCGAACAGCCTGTTTCGAGCGCAGTGCGGGCGGCGGCCAGGCTCCCCCCGACGGTGGCAAGCGAGCGCTGTTTTAAGGTATCGCTGACAGGCAGGCCCAGTTGGCGGACAGCTTTGGCATCGAGCGTCCCGGTGAGGATTGCTTCGATATAGCGAGTGCTATGAATCAAGCGAAGTTCGGCTGGCTCGATGAGTGGCGATGGAAGAAGTTCAACACTGCCGACCTTATGATCGGCCCTCTCAACTGTCTCGCGCAACAACCGGTATTTGGAGGCGGGAAAACGATGACCGGCAGGCACGGGGATGTCGGGTTGGTCGGGATAGTAGAATTGCAAAACAGATCAAACCTCGAACAACCCTGATATCCGTCGCCTGCTCAAAACCGCAATATCCTGAACCAGCGGGCGACGTCGAGAAGGCTCATGGCCGCGGCGGCGACATATGTGTAAGCGGCAGCGCGCAGGATTTCCCGGGCTGAGCGCATATCCTTTTCCTTGAGATAACCACCCGCCTTCAAAACCGGTAGCGCGCGCTTGAAGCTGGCATCGAATTCCACCGGAAGGGTCAGCGCGTGCATGAGAATTGTGAAAGATAAAACGCCCATTCCAGCCAGCAACTGAATGACGAGCAGGATCGGTGCTTTGGAGAAGATCATCATCACCGGGGCGAGCAGCATGATGGTAAAACCGATCTTCTCGATATAATGCGCTTGTAGTGCCATGCGCGTCCGATGAACGAGTGGCGCATAGCCTGTGGCATCCTGCATGGCGTGACCGACTTCGTGGGCTGCAATCACAACAGCGGAAAGCGAACGACCGTCATGATGCTGGGGAAGCAGCCTCAGTGTCTTGGTTGTTGGATCGTAGTGGTCGCCGTCGTTGGTTTGTTCGACCAGGACATGGTGAAGGTTCATCTCATCGAGCAGGTGGCGTGCAAATTCGCCTCCTGTGCCGGGGAAATCGGGCCGTTCCTCTGAATGGCGCTTGATCACGCTATTGACCCACCACTGCGGCAGCAAGGCAATGGCGGCAAAAATTGCCAATAGAATCAGTAAAATAGCCAAATCTCTCGGGCCTCCAGGTGGCTCTCAACACTGATCCAGCGTTCCTGCTCCGGCACTTCGTCTGCAAGTGCTTGCGCCACTCCATACACAAGATGGGGTCGCTTTACAGAACTTTACAGTACGGACAGCGAAGCGAAACAGGGCGGCTCCATATTGCTTGTCGACGGGGCAACGAAACACCCCGCCTGATGAATTTCCCCAACTGCCTTATTGCTAAGGAGAACCCGAATGTCCGATACGTCCCCTAACACAACCCCTCAGAAGCCTAAGCGCCGCACGCGCAATACGTTGATCGCGGTGGGTGCTGTCGGTGCCGTTCTGGCCGCAGGTGCTGCAACGACCGCTTTCTCGCACGGCGGCATGTATAAAGGCATGCGCCATTTGGGCGTTGAAGCCGGACATTATGGTGGCATGGTGCACAAGGCCCGCTTCTTCCACCGCCGTCCGAAAACGGTAGAGGATGCCCAGAAGCGTGCTGAGCGGATGGCCAAACACCTGGCGATCGAGATCGATGCGGATGGTCCGCAGACGACCAAGCTCGTTGAACTGGCGCGCGGCGTTGCCGCCGATGTGTTCCCGGTGCGTCAGTCGATCAAGGAAGTGCGCAAGGAAGCGTTCGACCTGTTGTCGGCTGATACGGTTGACCGGGCCCGCCTTGAAGCAATCCGCACCGAGCAGTTCGGCAAGTTTGAGACCATCAGCAAGCGCATCACGACGGCACTTGCAGATGCCGCCGAGGTGCTGAACCCCGAACAGCGAAAGGATCTCGCAAAGCGGGCCGAGGAATGGCGCGGCATGGGCCGGCATCACCGTCGCGGCGGCTGGCGCAAGCATCGCCGCTGGGAAGACTGATCTGAATTGAAAGCGATAAGCTTTAGCCTGTAAGAACAATCTGGCCGGGGGCTTTAGTAAGTTCCCCGGCCATCCTTGTCTGCAACAAGTTCCTCAAGCCGCCCACGGAGAAGCCTCTTGGCGCATCAACTGCTGCTCATCGAAGACGACGAACGCCTGGCGCAGATGGTCGTCGACTATCTGGAAGGCGCTGGCTTTCGCGTGCGTCATTCCACGACGGGTGGCGGTGGGCTGACGCTCAATGAACAACATCCCTTCGATGCAATCATCCTTGATTTGATGCTGCCTGATATGGATGGGCTCGATGTCTGCCGATCGATCCGCTCGGTGTCGCAAACGCCGATCTTGATGCTGACGGCGCGCGGCGAAGCCATGGACCGGATTGTCGGTTTGGAACTGGGGGCCGATGACTATCTGCCCAAGCCATTCGAGCCACGTGAACTGCTGGCGCGCCTGAAGGCAATCCTCAGGCGCGGTGCTGCGGTCGCCAGTGGCGACGGCGCCAATGACATCTTGAAATTCGGCCGCCTGGAGATCGACCGCGACGCCCGCGAAGTCCGTCTCGACGGGGAAGCAAAATCGCTGACCGGTCATCAATACGAGATGTTACGGGCACTGGCCGAACATCCAGGCCGCGTTCTCAGTCGCGAGCAGATCATGGACCTGGTGCGGGGCGAAAACCTGGAAGCCTTCGACCGTTCGATCGACGTGCACATCTCTCGCATCCGCCAAGCCATCGAAGAAGATCCGAAAGAACCGCGCCGCATCATCACAGTGCGCGGTGCCGGCTATGTTTTCGCCAAGGCGCAGGAGTGAGGGGGCGGTGGTGTATCAAAGATCGTTAGGGATTGAGGATAGGCGGCGCGCTTCTGTTTCCAGTTGCTACCAGTTACCGTCGGGCTATGCCCGTTCCCCGCTCATCATCGACCTTTCCCCTCCGACGTTAAACGCGTCCCACCTTACCCAGCCCCCCTCACCTTGGTCCGCCACGATGACTTGTGAACGCCAGAACGCAAGCCTTGAGGATGTCGACAGGTTGCTGTTGCCAGGGCGCTCACAAGTCATGGCGGCCCGTCCTCTCCCTCAAGGGGAGAGGGAAAAACCTATCAGCCTCAGTCATGACGTTTTCCGCCGCACCCGGCGTTGCTCCGAAACGCCGGCCTCTTGCCCAGGGGAGAGGCGGTTCAAGACGCCGCGTGCGCAAAACCTGACAGAGCTGCGATTGGCGAAGTCGCATGAAATATCCGTCCTGTGGACCTTGGCGGAGCCCAACTTCCCCCTCACCCGGCGTTGCTCCGAAACGCCGGCCTCTTGCCCAGGGGAGAGGCGGATCAAGACGCCGCGTGCGCAAAACCTGACAGAGCTGCGATTGGCGAAGTCGCAGGCTGCATCAAGACCCAGGACGTTGGAAGCCAACCACTTCCCCCTCACCCGGCGTTGCTCCAAAACGCCGGCCTCTCCCCCAGGGGAGAGGCGGTTCAAGACGCCGCGTGCGCAAAACCTGACAGAGCGGCGATTGGCGAAGTCGCAGGCTGGATCAAGTCCCAGGACGTTGGAAGCCAACCACTTCCCCCTCTCCCCTCGGGGAGAGGGTTGGGGTGAGGGGGGAAACGACAAGGATGTGGGGCGACTGGCTCGCGCTGATCGTTGCGGGAGGATCGCGTGCTAACCCGGCTTTCAACACAAATCTACCTGACCATCGTGATCACTCTGGTGATCGTCGTTGTTGTGGCTGGCGGCCTGTGGCGCTTTACCGGCGGTGAGCGGCAGTTTCGGCATGCCATAACCGTGGCGGGTGAACTTGTCGCCAACGGTCTGCCGGAGGCAACTGCGCCAGTCGATGAGCAGCGTGATGCGGCAATTGATCTGGCCAGGCGATTGCGGCTCGACCTAGCGCTTTATTCGGCCAGCGGTGAGAAGATCGCACAATTCGGCCGCCGGCTTCCGCCGCCTCGTGAACGAGGTCGGCGCTCAAGGGAGGGCGGCTTTCTGCGCGGGCCGCATGGGCCGGCGTGGGCTGTTCCGCTTCCCGATGGCCGCGTCGTCGTGGCGCGCACCCACCGCCGCCGACCGGTGCCGCAACCGGTGCGTTTCGTCGTCTTCCTGGGGGCGGTGGCGCTGCTGGTTGGCGTGTGTGCCTGGCCGGTTGTGCGCGGTCTGACGCGGCGTCTTGAGCGCTTGCAGGCCGGTGTCGAGCGGTTCGGGGCTGGCGACCTTCACGCACGCGTCGACGTCAAGGGGCGAGATGAGATCGCCAAGCTTGCAACAAGTTTCAACACATCGGCGGCGCGCATTGAATCCCTGGTGGCCGCCAACAAGCTGTTGTTGGCCAATGCCAGTCATGAACTCAGAACGCCGCTTGCGCGAATCCGCATGGGCCTTGAACTCATGGAACAAGACCCAAGTCCGAAACGAAAGGCCGCGCTCGAAGCCGACATTAGCGAAGTCGACGACATGATCGAGGAAATCTTGTTGTTGAGCCGGCTTGGCGCGGTCGACAATCTTGAGGAACGCCACGAAGTCGACCTGTTGGCGTTGGCTGCCGAGGAAGCATCGCGCTATCCGGGCATCGATGTTTCCGGCTCGCCTGTAACGCTCGATGGCGACGGTCGCTTGTTGCGCCGGTTGGTGCGGAACCTGGTCGAGAACGCCATCAAGCACGGTGCACCTCCGGCCGCCATCTGGATCGGGCATGAAGACGAAAATATCATTGTCCGAGTTTCCGACCAGGGCGAAGGCATTTCAGCGGACTTGGCCGAGCAGGTCTTCGAACCGTTCCATCGCGGCCGTTCGCGCGGCAAGGTCGGCGGCAGCGGACTCGGGCTGGCCCTGGTCCGCTCGATTGCCGAACAGCACGGCGGCACGGTGCGCTTTGAAGCTGGCGAAAAGGGCCGGCTGAATGTTGTCGTGGTTCGCCTGAGGGGCGAAAGCGGCTGAGGATTATGACCGGGACGAGACCTGCGAGGCTGTGTCGAAAATCCCAGTTTTGGTTTCCCAAAACCGGGATGATCGGCCTATGCACAAAGGCGGTCCTGTTCGGCCTCATCGGTTTCGCTTGCCAATTGCTTCAGGAAGCGAGCCGTGTTCCGAGCGACGCTGGAGGCATAGAGGATCTTGCGGTGGCCGAGGCCCTTGACGGTTTCGATCTTAAACTTGTCGCCCGATGATACCGCCGCGTAGGCATTGTCGACAGTGATTTCGTCGTCATCCTCACAGTGAATGACCAGCGTTGGGCGGTCGATCCGAGCCATGAAGCGATCAGCCCTAAGTTCTTCAAGAGGATAGCACGCGGTCTGCTCAAGACGTTTTTCGAATTGCTGCAAAGCCATGTCGGACAACCCGAGGCCGTCGGCGAAGTCCGTTGTAATGTCGCGGAAAGCGTTCGGCATCGAGATGAAAACGTAACCCCGCATGGGTCGCACGTTTTCGACGGCTTTTTTTCCATCGGAGGCCAACAGCGAAACCATGCCACCCAATGAATGGGAAACGGTGAAGTCGATGTGGCCGAAGTCCTCTATGACTTCGGTTACAGCGCGTGCGCACGCAACAATGCTGGTTTTCTCACCGGGGCTCAGACCGTGAGCTGGCAGATCGATCAGGAGGACGCGGAATCCTGACCGGCGAAGGCTTTCAGCAATGAGGGACATGAAAGAGGCTTCGCAGGTCCAGCCATGAATAAGCAGCACCGTTTGAGTTTGCTCGGAATCGACTGGTTTCGGCTCAGGTTCAAGCAGGTAGGTGGTGACCGGCCCTTCGGTCGTTTCAACACTGCGCTGGGTTGCGTGGCGCAGATGCTTACGTGAGCGCTCAACTACCGCGTCGTGATTGGGATCCCGGCGGTCGGAGAGAACCGGGGTGCAGAAGCGTTCATAGGCCCGGTCTCCGGCACGTTGGGCTGCGCGTTCTGATGACAGCGGCAAGTTGGAGGTAAAGGTGTCGGCCTCGTTGGTCGTTTCTGAAAGCATCATTCTGTTGCCCCTTGTTCTCGGATAGTATGTTGAGGAGCAACATGCCAGAACCGGGGATGGCTTAAGATTACCTAGGGAACACCTCCAGCAGGTTGTTGAAGAACTCAGTGAGGTCGCGATGCGAGACGAAATTGACTGCCGGCAAGACGCGTCCGGTGCAGGCGTGGTGGACCCACGGCAAACCGGCGCAACGCAGTCCGGCAGTCAATTTCGCCGCATCCCTGTGGGACACCGCACTTTTTCGCCTCGGCGGCGTCGCGGCACTGGCCCGATAAACCATATCGCGCTGCGCGCCG
>JAHZKP010000057.1 GCA_022600345.1 Alphaproteobacteria bacterium
CCACTCATCGAATGAGCGCAAGGCAGACCTGCCTGGGTGGCTACACCGCTACAACTGGCATCGCCCACACGCTAGCCTTGACAAGAAACCACCGATCAGCCGTCTCGGCCTGACCGAGAACAACCTATTGAAGCTTCACACCTAGAGGAGTCGTGGTCTGGTTATCCGGCAGAATCAGCTGTCATCGACTTGGCCGACGACTGCGAGAGACCCGTCTCGCCGAATGACGCAGTGTCATTGCGTTGCGCAAGCGCGCCACATTCGTTTCACCAGGCGGTGTGCGAACGGGCTCGTTTGTGACCCTCTTGTGACGATGCCACTCCATTTTAGAAATTTAATTTCCGCAATAAGCTTGGTTGCCGTTGGCTGCGGTCATCTGTCAAGTAGCGCCGATCCGGCCTCCCGCCAAGATCCGCTACTGTGATCTCATCGTTACGATTGGACGTTTTAAGGCCATGGCCACGATTGCAGTAATGAATGCCAAAGGAGGGGTAGGCAAGTCGACTCTCACTATGGCCTTAGCGGAAACACTTGCGATTTTTCATGGCAAGACTGTCCTCTTGGTCGATGCTGATGGCCAAATGAGCCTCAGCCTAATGGTGATGCCACTTGAGAAACAGTATGAACTGATCGCGCAGCAACAGACTCTTGTGGGGCTTCTTTCTAAACACCTCGATCCGACTTCTCAGACAGACTGGCGCACCTTCATCACAAGCGGAGTAGGCGACGTAGACGACGCGATCGGTCGTCTCCACATTCTTTCAGGCGACATAAACCTCCCATTGATCGAACGCCAAATCATCTCCAGGCATGCCGAGGCCGAAGCATATGCGGTTTGCTCGAAACTTTTGAACGAAGCAGAACAACACGTTGATTTCGTCATAGTCGATTGCGCACCCGGAATCTCGCTGATGACTGAAATCTGGTTGCGCGAGTGTCAGTGGCATTTAGTACCAATTAAACCGGACGTTCTGGCTGTCAGCGGCCTGAAATATCTTAAGGCATTTCAGCAGCAGTATCCTGAAGCGACCTTCGCAACCGTCATCGGGACCATGATCAACATGAAGCACAAGGGCTTCGAAACCGATGAAATGATTCACGACGTGCTGTTTTCAGATCTAGAATTGAAGTGTTTCAAGTCGTGCATCCCCATGATTCCACACATCCAAAAAGCGACTCTATTTTCGAGAGAAACGCGCTCTTATCAAAACAAATATCCTGGTGAGGCAGGGCAGGCCATTCGTTCAATCACCGCTGAGTTGATTGGTCGATTAGGCGGTGATAGAGGTCAGCACTTGCGTTGATTCGATGGGGCAATCCTGGCGCCCTTGGAAAGGGGACCGAGTCGAAAGACTTGTGTGAACATCTCAGATCCGCTGGAGTTAGCTGCAATTTGCCCAAGGGTGAAACCAAGAGGTTTTTGCTTATTGGCTTCTCGCTGCAAGCTAAGGATCCTCTGATCAAGTCGAGGACTGCGAGCACGCCATTAAAAGTTGTCGGTCCCGGAAAATGCGGCAGTATTTTTCCGGGGGCTTCACCCGATCTCTAAGTCGATGAGCTTCAGTGCTGGGTCAGGATCCCGGACAGCTCAATGGCTGCGCTGCATGAGCTTCCGGGAATGCAACAACGTAGGGTGGGGGGGCACTAACGAGGGACACACTAGCGACCCGCTATCACTGGCCATATCTCGTCACCAAGCACCAACACCGGTTTGCATCTGACACAAGCTTGCGTAGTGTCGAGCAGACGAGTGTCGGGCCAATAAAAGTACAGCCTTACCGCTCTCTTAGCGCATCGTGGCGCATCCGCGTTAGCGGCTTGGTCAAATAGGCCAGCACGGTTTTTTGACCCGTGAGAACGTCAACTTGCGCCACCATCCCAGGAATAATCGGAAGGTCGTCTCCGCCGTGTTCCAGTTTGCTGCCCTTGGTGCGAACCTTGATCAGGTAATAGGTTTCGCCCTTGTCGTCGGTTACCGAATCCGCACCGATCTGCACCACCTCGCCATCCAGGCCGCCATACAGCGCAAAGTCATAGGCCGTCAGCTTCACCCGTGCCGGTTGGCCGGGCCGCAGAAAGGCAATGTCTTGCGGGCGTATCCGCGCCTGGATCAACAACGCCTCATCGACTGGGACAATCTCGATCAGGTCCGAACCTGGCTGTACCACCTGCCCGATGGTTGTGACATGAACCGTCTTGACGATACCTGTCGCTGGAGCGCGCACTGTCGTCCGAGCCAGTTTGTCTGCGCTGCGCTTGTTGACTTCCCCCAGGGCCGCCAGCTCGACGCGCGCGTTGTTGAGCTTTTCAAACGCCTCCGCCCGGTATGACGAGACCTTCTCGGCGCGCCGCTGACGGACCTCTTCGGCCTGTGCTTTGACCCGGGGAATTGCCAGTTGGGCAGCCTGCAATTGTCCGCGCGTGTCGTTCGATCTTGCAGCCGCCGTTAGCAGTTCCGAGCGCGATGCCGCCCGCGATTTCGCCAACGGCGCCAGGATCGCTTCCTGCGCTTCAGCAATCTCCAGCGACTTGGTCAGGATGACGACCTTGGCGTTAAGCTCAATGAGTTCCTGCTCGCGTTGGCGAAGCTGGGAATCGAGCCCCGCCAGGGCCGCATCGAGTTCGCGCCGCCGAGCCGAATGTGCTTGTCGTTGCCGCGCGACCAGGCTTGGGGCATTTCGCTTCAAATCCTCGGCAAACACCAACGGCTTGGCCGCCAGCTCTGCTTCAAGCCGCGTCGTCAGCGCGCGCAGGCCCAGGATGCGCTCGTTGGTTTCGCCGTGGCTGGCATCCGCCTGCGTCGGGTCGATGCGCAAAATCACATCGCCGGCTTTGATGCGGTCCCCTTCCCTGACGCCGATATCGACAACGATGCCGCCTTCCAGGTTTTGCACCAGCTGGATTTTGCTCGCCGGTATGACGCGGCCTTCACCGCGCGTTGCTTCCTCGATCTGGGCATACGCCGCCCACGTAACAAAGGCTGCAACCAGCCCGACGAGGCTCATCAACAGCAAGCTTGGTCCGGCAGGATGCGGGCGCAATAAATCTGCGCTCAGCGCGGTCGGAATACCCGTGGAAGTCACGGCACTCTGAGCCGGCTGTTCACTGTCCGGGCTTTGGCCCTGTTGGGTTTGCTTGCTCATGGCCCACCCTTCGCTTTCTTAGGGGATGACCCGCGTGTGATCGTCACCCGCTTCTGCGCTGATGCCGGCTCTTTTTGCTTTCGGCTCGCCTTCGCCTCATCGGTGACTGCTTTCAGCTTCGCCAGCACTTCGTCCTTGGGACCGTCGTGCATAACGACGCCCTGTTCCATGACAATGAGGCGTTTGCAAAGGTCCAGCACCGCAGGCCGATGCGTAACAACCACCAGCGTGCGCCCCGCCGACCAGTCTTTCAGCGCCTGGATCACCTGCTGCTCCGTGCGACCGTCCATTTCGCTCGTCGGCTCATCAAGCAGCAAGACTTGCGGATCGGTGCAAAGGGCCCGCGCAAGTACAATCGATTGGCGCTGCCCGCCCGAAAGCCCAACGCCGCGCTCCCGGATCGGCGTATCGAAGCCCAGCGGCAAGCGCGAGATCCAATTCAGCGAACCTGAAATCCTGGCAGCGGCAACAAGCCCATCGTCCCGAAGGGCCGGATTGGCCATGGCGATGTTCTCGCGCAGCGTGCCGTGGAACAAGGCTGCATCCTGTAGCGCCATACCAACCTGACGGCGCAGCAAAGAGGGCTCGATCTGCCCGACGGAAACACCGTCGATTAGCAGACGTCCCTGGCTTGGCTGCTGCAATCCCTGGATCAGCTTCAGTGCCGTAGTCTTGCCTGAACCGATGCCCCCTACGATGGCAACGTGCTCGCCCGATCCGATAGTCACGTCCATCCCACGAACCGCCGGCGGCGTCATCGGCTCATACTGGAACACGACCTTCTCGAACTTGATGTCGCCTTTGATGTCGATCTTGGCCAGATATCTGACACCCTCGCCGCGCTCCTGCGGGCTGCCGACGATCTCACTAAGCGTGCGGTAGGCGATGCGGGCCTGGTTCAGCCGCGCCAGCAGGTTGGCAGCCTGGCTCAACGGCTGCAAGGCGCGTCCCGATAGAATAGTGGCGGCGATCAATCCACCCATTGTCAGGTTGCCAGCAGATACCAGATAGAACCCGAATACGACGATCAGAACCTGCACAAGTGTCTGGATACCGTGGATCGTATGCTGGCCGAGATTTGAAACATGGCGGATGGCAATACCTGTGCGAATGTGCTCACCCACAGCCCCTTCCCATTTCAGAGCCGCCCAGCTTTCCGCCCCCGCTGCCTTGATCGTTTCAAGCCCGCTGACCGTTTCGGTGGCGACGGCATTTTTCTGGGCTGCTTCCTTGAAGGCTTCCTCGATCAGTTTCGCCAATGCCCGTTGCGTCAGATAACCGATGCCCAACAGGACGGGAATCGCGGCAACCACGACCCAGACGAGCGGCCCCGCCACGATATAAAGGACGCCAAGAAACAGCACCAGGAACGGCAGGTCGCCGAATGCGGTCAAGGTTGCCGAATTGAAGAAATCCCTCAGTGTTTCGAATTCGCGCAGCGTGTTGGCGCGCACGCCGGTCGATGCCGGAGTGGTCGACAGTTTCGCGCCCAATAACCGCCCGTAGATCAAAGCCGATAACTTTGCGTCTGCCCGGCGGCTTGCCGAATCGACCGCGGTCGCGCGCAATGTCCGGATGAAGAAATCAAACAGGATCGCGATGCCAACACCCAACGCCAACGCCCAAAGCGTCGTCTCCGCAGCGTTCGGCAATACCCGGTCGTAAACGTTCATCGAAAACAGCGGCATGGCCAGCGCCAGCACATTGACCGCCAATGTCGCAGCGATGGCTTCCCCGTAAATGCGGCGACTATCGCGGAAGGCCGACAGGAACCACCCCTTCGCTGAGGGTTCCATGGCCTCCTCACCGCGCGAGTCGACGGCAGTTGAAATCAACGTCAGGGAAATGATCCGACCGCTTGCCGCCTTCGACACTTCAGCTGCGGGGAGCTCGATGGGACGGTCGGATTGACCCGGCAGGCTGATCGAAACCGTTTCCGGTTTGGCCTTAGCATCGCGCCCGATCGCCCACAATATCTCAGGCTCGTTGTCCTTCGTCAGAAGGACAACTGGCAGCTCAGCATCATCGAGCCGGTGAAGCGGACGCTTTTCGATTGCCAATTGCAGCCCGGCACGCTTCGCGGCCTCTTCAGCATGTTCGAGAGGTAACCGTTTGCCGACCAAAGCCAGCCCGGCTGTCAGGGTCTCGGTTACCACCGCCTGGCCGTAGTGGCGCGCGATATCCGCGATTGCCAGACCAAGCGGGTCGCCGTCCGCACAAGCAGGCTCATTCGAACCAGATGATTCCGGCAGGGCGGCTTCGATAGCCCCCTTTGAATGAGAAGAGCCGGGCAGCGCTGAGGCCACCCGGTTCTGAAGATCTTTGACGGGATTAGTGTCAGGCTTCTTCACCCCGGCCTACTCCCGTTTTTTGGATTGTGTCTGCTGGCACGTCACTTCGTCGCCGCTTCGCTCCGCCTGTGGACGTAAGGCTTCCAGAATTCGATCCGCCAATGTTCATGAGGCTCGATTGCTTCGGCTGGCAGGCCAACGCCCATTGATTCGACGAGACGACCCATCGCCGCCAATACCCGGTAGGTATTGAAGCGTCCGACGAATTCCTCGGTGCGCAGCGCGGCATCGGCAACGAACACCTCGCTTTGCGCATCCAACAGGTCGAGCAGGCGACGAGCGCCGACATCGAACTGGTCCGAATAAGTCGCCCGCGTCGCGCGTGCCAGATTGAGCTGGCGACGCAGGGCGGGCACACGGACATCCGCCGACTTGATAGCGTTCCACGAGACCCGCGTTTCGCGCTCAACAATCCGCTCGGTGTTCGCAGAAATCTCAACGGCCTCGTTGGCCCGCGCGTAGCTTTCCCGGATACGGGCCTTATTGATACCGCCGTTAAACAGGCTCCAGCGCACAACGAACATCGCCCGCATATCCAGATCGCGGTCGCTCTCCTGGTCAATGCCCTTGCCGTGATAGGTCGTTAGTTCGAAGTTGAGTTTTGGGTAGAGCCGCGAGTAAGCCGACCCAATGGTGGCCCTGGCAGCAACCGCATCGTGCTGCGTGGCGATCACCGAGGGGGCGGCAAGTCGCGCTTGTGCAACAGCTTCTCCGACACTCGAAGGCAACGCGCTGCGTGGAACACGTGCGCTCTGCAACCGGCCAGGAGCCCGCCCGACAACCGCACGGAATAACGCCTTCGCATCCTCCAGCCGACCCTCGGCTTCCGCAACAATGGCGCGCGCCTGGGCAACTCTGGAGCCTGCTTCGGTTTCTTCAGCGGCATTGCCAAGACCTGAATCGACACGTTGCAGAACGCGCGCTCTGAGACCCATCAATGCGGAGTAATTCTTGCGTGCGGCATCCAGCACGGCTGCAGCCCGCTGCACCTCGAAGTATGACTGCACGGCTTTGAGCGCGATAGAATTCGCGGTGTCGGCAACACGCCAACGGGCCGATTCAACGCGGTTTTTCTGCCGCGCAACCTCGTGGTCTCTCTCAAAACCATCGAACAACCGCTGCGATAGCGACAAGGAAACGTCTCGATCACTATGCCATTTGTCGGTGTTTTCGACACCCAACGGCGTCTTCAGGCTATCGCGATGACGCCCAGTCTGCGCCTTGAGGTCCACAGACGGTAGCCCCAGTCCACGCGCAGCCCGAAGCTCCTGGTCAATGGCTTGGCGATTGTAGCGGATCGCCGCCAATTCAGGATTGGTGTCCAGCGCCTCGCTAACGACACCACTCAAAGTGTCGGCGCTGACCGTTTGCGCAGAAAACAATGGCGCAACGCCAGTAGCGATTAAGAGCCCGATTGCCCGGACTTTCACAGTTTGAAGCCTCATCATTCCCCCGCGCAGCCCTTGATTCGTTACGCGGTACAACAGGGCTTCAAATACCAGGATAATCCACACCGTATGGATAAACCCTTGTGCTGATTCGTGTCTAAGCTACACTAATTCAGGCTACTGCGGATTGGGTTGTTGCCTGGAAAACACTTATTCCAATGGGCGCGTGGCCAAGATGTACTCAATTTCTTTGCCATCGAAGGTTGAGCAAGGACTGAAATTGAGTTTGTGGAAAAAGCGCCAACCTGCGCCAGCGCTTTCTCAATTTGTTCAGCTTGCCGCCTATTGCCCGGCCGATCAAACGATCAGGTTGCCGTTGGTCTTCATCGTATCGGCATCCAGTCCGGTCACGCCTTGCAACGTTGCCATATCGACGTAGTTGTCGCCGCCACCATCGATATCAACGGAGACAGTCGTGTCGCCACCCGATTCCGAAAGCTGAACGAACTCGCTGAGAACAGACGTGTCGTCATCGAAGCCTTGAAGCAGGTCCGAGATGTCCAGGGCATCCCCGTCACCGGTCGTGAAGTCGGTGATGGTATCGACGTTGCCATCAAGGTCGCCGGCTTCCCAACCGAACGTATCCGCACCACTTCCGCCGGTCAGGATGTCGGCTCCGGTGCCGCCGAATAGGCCATCGGCATCGGCCCCACCGCTCAGAGTATCGGTGCCATTGAGACCGTAGATGAGCTGCGTATCCGCACCACCACTGAGAACATCGTCAGTAAGGTCGTCACCTGCCAGAACCTCTGGCACCGTCAAACGGAATGTATCGCTGAATCCCAGATCGTTGCGGTCGGCACCATCGACCGTTACAGCGGAAGTGATGGAAACCGTAGTTATTCCTGCAACTGCCAGTGGACCGGCCGCCAAGGCCAAATCATTGGCTTGAGCTTCCGTGCCAGTAAACACGAACTCCCCGCCGCCGTTGTCGATAACCGTACCGCCACTGAGAGCTTCCAGGGCCACACCCGTCGGCACATCGGCAAATGTGATCTCGATCTGTTCAGGCGCCAATTCTCCCGGCAACGTTCCACGGTCGTCAGTCAAGCGGACGTCGAGATCGAGGGGCGCACGGCCGGTCGATTCGACGCCCGCGTTTTGCGGAAGCAGAGCGGCAATATCGGCAACCGGCGCCACTTCGATGTCGAAGTCGACCGAGCTTTGGGCGAAGTCGCCGTTTGCAAGTTCGAGCGAGATGCCCGTCAAGGTCAGCGTCAACGTGCCAGCGAAGTTCGTCGGAGGGGTGACCAACAATGTCCCCAGGTCTGCCGTAGGAATGGTCCACGACCCATCGCCATTGTTGGAGCCTGCCGAGAACAGCGTGCCATCGGGAACGTTCTCGATCTTCACCGAAAGGATTTCGGCTCCATTGGCAGTTTCTGTGTCAGCCAGTGCCGCAGTCAACAGACCACTCAGATCAACAGGTTGGTCTTCGGTTCCAGCAATCGGTGCAGCCGGTGCCGTGACCACAGGTGCGTCTGCTTCAGCTTCGATGCTGACTGAGGCGGTCGTTTGACTTATCGCTACATCGCCGTTCGATTGCTCAACGCTGGTTGCAGCAATCTCAACGCCCACGGTTCCGTGCCAATCGGCGGCACCTTGGATTTGCAGGCCGGCAAGGTCGGTAACCGGCACCTTATAGTAACCCGCCAGATTGACGCCATCGACCGTCTCGGTCACGACCGGATAGCCGCCCAGCAGCGTTGCGCCGTTGTCGAGGCGGATATAGACGTCATCACCCAGGTCCTCGCTGCCATCGGTATCGGTGAGCGACAGATTGAGATTGAGGTCGACAGGCGTATCCTCTGTTCCACCAGCAGGAGCCGCAGTGATGTTTGGCGCATCGGCAACCGCCGTGACCGGTAGAATCAAGGTTTGAATGCCAGTCGTCGAGGTCACGAAATTCGTTCCGACTGCCACGGCTTCGATGTCGATCGAGACTGGGTCGCTAGAGTCGGCTGGCGGGGTGATCGAGACAAGCCCGTTATTGAAGTCATCGGCGCTTGCCACCCATCGGTTCGTGTTCGGGTTGAATGTTGCACCAGTTACGGTCACACCGGGAGGAACCTCGAACAGGATCGAAATGGCGTTGACAGGATCCGGCAGTGTATCCGCGTCAGGGCCATCACCTGCAGTTACAAACGGGTTCGCGTTATTGGCCAATGGACCGTTGGTATCTTCGATCTGACCCAGCAGGGCGGCTGTCTCAAATACCGGCACAGGCGGCGGCGTTCCAGGAACATCACCGGCACCCGGATCAATGATCAGTTGGAATTGACCTCCGGCCGTATTGGTCTCACGGGAGCCTTCATCAACGGCAACCGTCGTCAATGAGAAGCCCAATGAAACGGGCGCGCCAGAGAACGGTCCTGCGAGCAAATTAAGATCCGCAAGCTCGGCTTCAGTGAGAAGCCAGGTACCATCGCCGTTGTCGAACCCGACGACGTTGCTGCCGGAGTCAAGCAACACCAAGTCAGGGGCCGCTCCGCCCGCCGCACTGTCGAGGGTAAGGATGTAGTAGATCTGTTCAGACTGACCTCGTCCCAGATCGATATTGTCTCGGTCCGTGGTATCGCCTCCAAGGACCAGAGGAATTAGTTCGGAGAAACCAAAGGTATCAACGTCAGCGATATTCGCGTTGTTATCCGGGTTCTGGGCCGTAACTGTTGGCGTATCTGCGGTGGCCACAAGATTGACATCGAATGTAGTCGATTCTGTCGTAAACACGTCAACCGGACCGCCGCTCAAGTCGGCACGGTCACGGACCAAGGCATCAACGCCGAGAGAGAAATCAACGTTGCTGTCATCAAATATGGTGGCCAGAAGCGACAATGAGGCAAGCTTCGATTCTGCCGTCGTCGTGATCTCACCCGCACCATCAAGGTCGGCCGAAATCGTAATGGTGCCGTCGGCGTTGTCGGTGTAGTTTGCCGCTCCACCCGCGATGCCATTGGCAATAACCCAGTCGCGAGCTTCGGTCGGTGTCGCGGTCGGGTCGACCATCAGTTCGCGCACGCGTTCCAATACTTCCGCATCGCCAATGAAGCTGGTGAAGTCGATCGTATAGCTCATGACTTCTTCAGAGCCATCGTTGTCGATGAAGTTCCCAGCCGTCACCTGGATGTTTGCCAGCGAGACATTTGTTCCTGCTGCGGCATCCTTGGCTTCAGTAACGGTGACGCCAGGAGTCCAGCCAGTAAGGCCGTCGTCAGCTGCGTCGTTGGCCACCGGCGCGACCTCGAATGACACAACCCAGGGGTCGGAAGTAGCCTGGTCACCATCGATCTCCTGAGATACGGCTTCGATCGTGATGGCCGCTCCCCCATAGGGGGACAAGCCTGAGTAGTTGGGGTCGGCTGGCAATTGCAGCGTCGGCATGGCATCGGCTGTCACGCTCCACGCATCGCCGCCCAGGAACGTTACAGTACCCGTACTGCTGGTCGGAATGACACCGGCAGGTAGTCCGCGAAGAACGAACGAGAGCTGTTCGGAGGTATCGTTGTCGGTGAGCGTGTTGTCGGTGAGTTCTGTCAGGTCACTTGCGCCGGCGGCAGCCAGCACTGCGGCACCCAGATCGACAGGCTGGTCT
Source organism: Alphaproteobacteria bacterium (assembly GCA_022600345.1). Lineage (GTDB taxonomy): Bacteria > Pseudomonadota > Alphaproteobacteria > Rhizobiales > Hyphomicrobiaceae > Filomicrobium. The sequence continues at coordinate 10,535 of JAHZKP010000057.1, forward strand.
TCGGTCGCTGAGGCCGATATCGCGAAGTCGTTGGGCTTGTCGGCGACTTCTTGCACCTCAACCGTGATGGGAGTCGCAGGGAAGGTCGTGACCGTATCCGATCCTGTTGAAGCGGTGTCGGTGACAGTAGCCTGTGCCGAAAGCGCGATGTCGCCCTGCAGTTGCGATGACCAGTTTGTCGGTGGGCTGATATGCAGCTGATCGACCTCTGCTGGTGTGAATCTCCATACCCCTCCACCTTGATCGGTGCCCAGAGCCGCGCCGCTGGCGTCGACAAACGACGCACCAGCTGGAAGCCCACTCAGGTCAACGTAGTCGAGCGACTCCGAACCATCTGTATCGGCCAAGTCTACGCGCAACGGGATCTTGATAAAGGAATCTTCGTCGCCGATCGCATTGCCGGTGATGGTCGGCGTATCGACCACGGGGAACACTTCAAGCGTGATGGTGTCGACATCGGTTGCCGTCGGGACATGGATTTCCGTGCCGCCACCGCCTTCACCTTGCTCGGTGGTGATGGCTGTAACTGTCAGCGTCGCATCACCCGCCCAGTCGCCCGGACTGACCATGATGGCATCGATGCGGGCGTTGAGCTGATCTTCGTTGGCTGCCGTCACGGTGAACGTGCCGTTGGTGCCCGAGATGCCGGTGCCCGTCAGGACGACGCCATCGGGAACGCCCGATATCACGACGGACAATTCTTCCGAGCCCCAACCTGCGCCGTCAGCAACACCATCGGTATCTTCGCTGCGGTCGGCCTGAAGGGTTTCGCCACCTGTGCCGACAAGTGCGAATGTATCGTTCTCGTTGCCGCGCACTGTGAAGTTAGCCGTCACGTCGGGCGTATCGGCGATGGCGAGCGTCGTAATGTTGTGGGTGTAAGTGCGTGTTGCCGTATCGACATCACCATCGGAGTCGGTGTCGTCACCCGGGAGCGCTGTGAATGTGTCCTCCGTCGTATCGGTCGTGGTCACCGAAACTTGTACGGAAGCGTTTTCATCGCTGTTGGCAGGTGCCGCCACAACGAAGGTATCGACGGCCGCATCAATCTGCGCGCGAGGCCCAGTTATTGTGAATGTCTCGGAACCACCGTCATAGGCGACTCCTGTCGGCAGCGTGCCGCCCGTGTTGGACGTCGTCCAGGTCGAGCCGTCGTTGAAGCTGACGACCCAATTGGCTGGCAGTGACGAAACGTCGATTTCAACCTGCGTGATTTCTTCCGAGCCATCAGTATCGACCAGAGAATAGGTGATGTCCGATCCGAAGTTGCCTTCGTTGCCCAGGCCTGCTGGATCATCTTCGTAGATCGTCGAGGAACCAGAGGCGTTTGGAGTATCAGGGTCAGGTTTGACTGTGACGGAGAACGCCGCCGAGTCGCTTTGGATAGCAGCAGGTGTGCCGTCCTCGGGTTGATCCTGCGTGAAGGCTGTCAGCGTGCCGGTGAAGGTTCCCGTGCCGTGTGTCGGCGGGGTCCAAACGGCGCTAGCGTATTGGGCTGCGGTGAACGACCAAGTGTTGGTGCCACCATCGTAGCTGCCAGCCGAGAACGTGCCACCGGTCAATCCCGTGACTTCGTAGGTCAGCGTCTCAGAGCCGTCCCGGTCGTGTTGTGTAATTTGACCTGAGAACAGATCGCTCAGTTCGACACCAGTTACGCCGTCGCCGTTCTCATCGCGAACATCGTCTTCGTCGATCGTGACGGCTGCCGGTGCGGTGACCTCGATTGGGTCGGTGACGGGCACGACATCGACGTTGACGGTGGTCGTCTGTGTTGCAGTCGCCCGCGAGATCTGATCGCCGTTGACGCCGGGGCCGTTGTCGTTCGCCTCAGTCGGGTTGCTTTCCACCGAGACGGCTTGAACGGACAAGGAATAGTCGTCGCCGATATGATCGCCGCGCTTGATGGTAAACGTTTGCAAGGCCGACTGGATGGCGCGGGTATCGCCCGCATCACCTGCCGTTGCCGGGGTGAAGATCAGCGTTCCGTCGGTTGCTCTGTTGACGGTGAAGCTGCCGTCCGCATTGGTGATGGCAATTGCCGTATCGGTTGCCCAGTCATAGGTGACGCCTTCGATTTGGAACTGGACCTGCGGTGTGGCGGTCGGCTCGCCGATGCCACCGGTCTCCACAGGAATGCCAGTGATGCGAACCGATTGCAGGGTTTCGGAGCCGTCGCCCTGGGCCTGTCCGTCGGTATCGTTCAAGGTAACCGTGATCGGCACGTCAATGAAGGTGTCTTCATCGCCGCCGCCTGCTCCCGAAATTGTCGGCCGGTCAGCTGCTGCCAGAACCGTGACCTGATGCGTGTCGTTGAATAGCACCGATGCTCCAGATATGGCCTCGGTGGAGGTGCCCGAAATGCCAACCGTGAAATCGCTGTCGTCGTCATCAGCAAGTGTCAGGCGCAGGGATTCCAGGACGTCGATTGCATCGTTGGCAAGACCGTCGTCAATTACGCCGTCAACGGTAATAGAAATGGTGCCGTCGGAATTGTCGACAACTCCCACCGTTACGCCGTTGATGACCTGGCTTGCACCAGTGGCGATGACCGTTCCGCCGAAGTCGACGACCGCTGTGTCGGGGATGCCGTTGAGCGTCAGGTCAAGGTCCTGCGACCCGTCCCGGTCAGCCATGCTGAAGCCAAGTTCGGTGCCAAGGTTGAGGCGAAGATCCGGATCGGCTGGGTCGTCGGAGTTGTTGTTTTCCTGGATCGTCGAGGAATTGCCCGAGAAGGTCGGCACATCGAGAATCGGATTGATGGTAACGTCGAGGAAGGTTTCGACGGTTTCGGTGCGTGTATCGTTGTCGCCGGCGTCGAGGGCGTTGGGGGCGAGTTCGTCATCGGGCGCGTAGACCTGATCGTCGACGACGGTTGCGGATTCGGTTGAGATCGCCTCAACCTTGATGCCGTTGACTCCCGCAAAGCTTCCAGAGAACTGCGGACGTGGATCGAAGGTTAGAACCCCGCCGGTCAGGACCGCATCAAGAGCGGCTTCGTCGTTGGCAGCATTTCCGGTGCCTGGACCTTCAATGAGATAAACGCCGTTGCCCTGGTCGGTGATAGTGACGTTACCGGTGGGGGCACCAGTGATGGTGGTCACAGCACCCATTGTCGAAACGGTGAACGGACCGGTAGCGGTAGCCACAACATCGCCAATCGGGTTGCCGCTCTCTTGCGGCAGCGTCAGGCGCACCGACAGCGTTTCGGAGTTATCCGTGTTGCCATCAGAGGAGCGGTCGGCGCGGATGGTTAGGGCAACCGCCGTGTCCTCATCGCTGGTGATGTCATCTGCATCAATGCCAGGTGTGTCTGCGTAGGCCTGCACGATCACATCGTGCGTCCAGTTGGTCGTGTTGGTATCGGCGTCATTGTCGGTTGTCGTCGCTGAGACGTTTAGCTGGAAGTTAACATCCGATTCCGGTGGCGCCAGCACATTGAGGGTATCGAGGGCTGTACGGATCGCAGCTTCACCAGCAGCCGTTTTCGGACCAGACAAGGTGATGGTGTCGGTTGTCGCGGTGACGTTGAGTATTTGCGGATTGCCGTCCACATCGTCGTATCTGACGACGCTGCCAACAGCGAAGCCCGACACCGACACCTCCGTGATGTTTTCTGTGCCGTCGGTATCGATGAGGTTGTAGACAACATCCGAGCCGATGGTCTTGGCGGTATCCTCAACGAGGACCGACTGGCCGGAGAACGTCACTGGATCGGCAACTGCGGTTACCGTGATCGGAACGTTGAAGGTCACTTCGTTTTCAAGGCGTGCGACTTCGGAGACGGCTGGCGTGCCATCAACACTTGGGGCCGATTCGATTGTCGTTGCGGTAACCGAGAGGTTGAATTCGGTGTCGAGGTGCTCGCGTGAGTCGTCTGTAGGGTCGATTTCAAGAGCAAGGTTCGCCAGCAGATCGTTGATCGCCGCGTCATGGTCGGCCTGATCGGCAATGCCGGTGGCTGTAACCGTATAGGTGCCGCCGCCATTATTGGTCAGGGTCGCGCCAAGGGCGGAACTTTCCGTCAGAATGAATCCGGCTGGAACGTTGTTGATGACAACGTCTTTGATGCGCTCGGTACCGTCTGTATTGTCAGGGTGAGCTACCGAGATCGAGACAGGGATGGTCTGGTCTTCAAGGCCCGCGCCTGAACCGCTTCCTGTCGGCGCGTCGGCCACAGCTGCGATTGTGATCTGATGGGTGCCATTGAAGGTCTGCGTTGTCGTGTCGCCAGCGTCGTCTGGGTCGGTGTCGGTAACTTCAACCTGGACCCCGAGCGCGATGTCGCCATCGGAATGCGCGGTTGGGTCGAGCGTCAACGACTGCAGCGCCTGGCGGATCGCAGCATCAGCGGCATTCGGATCGGCAAGCGGGCTGGTGATCGTCACCTGGCCAGGAGTGCTGGTGTCGATGACCCAGTTTGGGTTGGCCGTGAAGTTGAGGTCGGCAAGGTTCGGGATGCCTGTAACGACGACTTCGCTGATCGTCTCGGAGGTATCACCTGCAGCTGTTTCGCCGGCATTCAGACCGGATTCGATATCCGTTCCGAATGCAAATGGTGCGGTGTTGCCGACTGCCGCTGGATCGACCAGCGGGTCGATGATGCCGTCTTCATTGAACGAAGATGAACCCGTGATGGTCCAGGTATCGACGACTGGGGTTACCTCAACTTCGACGGCGCTGCTTGCAGAGAAGCGCTCCAGCGAGAAACCGCCAGCTTCCGTTGGGTTCGATTCAATCGTTCCGATCTCGACATCGACGTTGAAGTTTTCATCCGAATCGAGCGGTGCGCGCACGGTGATGCCGTTAGCGAGGAAGTCTTCAAACTGCGCCGTCGTGGTGCCGACGCCAGGCGCAAACGTCACTTCGGTGCGGCCATCGCCGAGAACGTTGACGGACTGCTGGATATTGTTGGGCAACGGCGCTGCATCAAACGTGACGCCGACTGCAAGCGTCAGTTTTGCGAAGTCGTACGTCTCGGAAGTGTCGGTTGCATCTGCCGGATAATCAATAAGGCTCGAAGTAATGACGAACGGAATGTCGTTGTCTTCCAGACCGGAGGCGGCAGCTGTAAAGCTAGGGCCATCGGCAACTGCCTGTACG
>JAHZKP010000058.1 GCA_022600345.1 Alphaproteobacteria bacterium
CAGTCCGGCAGTCAATTTCGCCGCATCCCTCTGGGACACCGCACTTTTTCGCCTCGGCGGCGTCGCGGCACTTGCCCGATAAACCATATCGCGCTTCGCGCCGCTTCTGGCCGAATGCGAAAAAGTGACAGGTGTCGCGAGCCACATGAGTTTTTCAACAGCCTGCTAGTGTTCCGTTTCAGACATTTGCCACCGCTCGATGCTAGGTCATCAACAAATGTCTGAAACAAGAGGAACACTAGCAAGTTTATGTTTCTAGTGTAGCTTTTGTCTTTGACGTTTGCTCGCCAACAAAGCAGCAGAACGCAGGCAAACGTCAAAGACACTACACTAGCCAACGGTGTCGGCCACGCTCCAAGCACCTCAGCCAGAGGCCTAAAACTCGTGAATTGGATCAACAACTTCGTTCGCCCCAAGATTAGCGGTTTCCTCACCACGAAACGTGAGGTTCCAGACAACCTGTGGCGCACCTGTCCGGTCTCCGGACAAATGGTTTTCCATAAGGACCTGGAAGCAAATCAATTTGTCTATCCCGGCTCGGATTATCACGAACGCATCGGGGCGCCCGATAGGCTGAAGACGTTGTTTGATGACGGTGCTTATGAAGTTGTGGCGGTGCCTGAAGTGGCGCTCGATCCGTTGAAGTTTCGTGATGGACGGCGCTACACGGACCGGCTGAAGGAAGCCAAGGCGTCGAGCGAACTCGATGATGCGATCCTTGTTGGCGAAGGAGCCATTGACGGAAAGTACTGCGTGGCCGCCGTGCAGGATTTTCGCTTCATGGCCGGGTCATTGGGTATGGCGGCAGGCGAAGCGATTATCGCGGGGATGCTGCGGGCGGTTGAAAAGAAATCACCGTTTGTTTTGTTCGCGGCGTCCGGCGGCGCGCGGATGCAGGAAGGCATCCTGTCGTTGATGCAGATGCCGCGCACGACGATTGCCGTTCAGCGCCTGCGCGAGGCGGGCCTGCCATATATCGTGGTGCTGACCAATCCGACCAGCGGCGGTGTGACGGCATCTTATGCGATGCTGGGTGATGTCCATATCGCCGAGCCCGGTGCGCTGGTCTGCTTTGCCGGGCCACGCGTTATCCAACAGACAATCCGCGAGCAATTGCCCGAGGGCTTCCAGCGGTCCGAATATCTGCTCGAGCACGGTATGGTCGACATGGTGGTTCACCGCCACCAGCTTCGCTCCACCTTGTCGCGGCTGTGCCGTGTCCTGACCGATGGACATCAATACGCGGCGAGAAAGCAGCCTGCGGTCGAGAAGAAACCGGTCGCCGCACTGCCACCGGCAGGTGAGCCCCAGCCGCTCCCTGAACAGGTCAATGGAGCGCCGCAACCGGTTGGCGAAAAGGCTTCCGCTGCCAAGGCGAAGGCCATAAAGCCGGAGCCGGTGGCGAAGAAAGGCCAGGACAAGATCAGCAAATCCGTCTTTGGCAATGGCCTGGCAGCCCCCATAAAAGTCAAGCCGGGGGCCAAAGCGGACAGTTCGGCCGCCGATCCAGCAAAGACCAAGGCATCAACGGGCAAAACCGATCCGGTGGCTAGCAGCAAGAAGCAGGGCGATCCGCCCTCGCCATCGACAAAGAGCTAACCGCTGCGCTTTCAGCAATGAACGGTGTTGGTGGCAGAAAAGCGGGTTGGTACCGCAATTTGCCATTGCGATCGATGTCGACCTATGGCCGCTCGCCTGATATCGCGCCTCGGGCTGAGAAACGGGTGACAGCCCGCACGCCATGTCTCACAATGGCTACCACCTTTCCAATTCACGCGGATCTCCAATGCGCGACACGGCGACGAGCAGAGACCTTCTTGCGGATCTCAAATTACTGCACCCCAAGCTGATCGACCTTTCACTAGGCCGTATCGAGCGTTTGCTGGCCAAGTTGGGCGACCCGCACAAGCGCCTGCCTGCGGTCGTTCATGTGGCGGGCACCAACGGCAAGGGGTCGACGACGGCGTTTATGCGCGCGATCCTTGAGGCCGCCGGTACCCGGGTTCACGTCTACACATCCCCACACCTCGTGCGCTTTCACGAACGGATCTTGCTGGCAGGGGCCGACGGGGTTGCACGCCCGATTGAGGAAGCTGCATTGGTCGATGTTTTGACCCGCACCCAGGCCTGCAACGACGGCGATGATATAACCCAGTTCGAAATCACGACGGCGGCAGCCTTCCTTGCGTTTTCCGAGACGCCTGCCGATGTCTTGTTGTTGGAAGTCGGCTTAGGCGGCCGTCTTGATGCCACCAATGTCGTCAGCAAGCCCGAATTGACGGTAATTACGCCGATCTCCGTCGATCACTCCGATAAACTGGGCAATACACTTGCGGAGATCGCCGCTGAAAAGGCGGGCATCCTTAAATCCGGAATTCCGGCGGTGGTTTCGCGCCAGCCTGGCGAGGCTGCGGACGTCATTGAACGGACTGCTGTCGAACTTGGCGTGCGGGTCAATTTTTGGGGACGGGATTTCGATGCCTTTGAGCAAAACGGGCGCCTTGTCGTTCAGTGCGAGGACCGCCTTCTGGACCTGCCGTTGCCCGCGCTGAAAGGGCCTCACCAGATCGTCAATGCAGGAACCGCGATTATTGCCGCGCTTCAGCTTTCCTGTGTCGATGTTGACGAAGCAGCCATCGAAGCGGGGCTGTTATCGGTAACTTGGCCGGCCCGCATGCAGCGGTTGGCGAGTGGACCGTTGAGCGATCTTCTCTCGCAGGGTAGCGAACTTTGGCTGGATGGCGGTCATAATCCTGCAGCAGCCGATGTCCTCTCCCAGACGGTTGCCGATTTGGAGGAACGCAATCCAAGGCCGCTATTTCTTGTCGTTGGGATGATGGGGCTGAAGGATGTCGACGGGTTTCTGGCCCGCTTCGATGGACTTGTGCGCTGTGTTTGCGCGGTTCCGATTCCTGGTGCTCATGAGGTGCCGCTGGCACCTGACTTGATCGTTTCGGCTGCCCAAAAAATAGGGATCCGCGCCAGTCAGGCAGATTCGCTGGAGGATGCGTTGCGCGAAATCGACCGGCAACACTTCGGCCCAAAGCGTGTTTTGATTTGCGGTTCGCTCTATTTGGCAGGTCAGGTTCTCGCCCTTCAGGAGGGGGTGGAGCCTGAGCCGAATTGAAGGGCGAGGACACCTCTTCAGGGTCCACAGTTCCTAAAGCCCTGTGGAGCGTTTTGGTGCCCACAGTTCCTAAAGTCCTGTGGAGCGTTTTTTACTGGTCCACAGTTCCTAAAGTCCTGTGGAGCGTAGAAACGAAAGCCGCGCCCTATTTTATAGGACGCGGCCTCATAACTTCGTTGGTCGCAGACTTGGATCCCGTCAGGCAATCGACGTGGTGACCCACTTTTCAAGAGATGCCCGCTGCGTCATTGCGCCGACGTGCTGGGCTGACACCTGACCGCCTGAAAAGATCATCAGCGTGGGCATGGCGCGCACATTGTAGGTCTGGGCGATGCCGGGAGACTGGTCGACGTCGACCTTGACCACCTTGACGCTGTCCTTCATAGCGTCGGCAACCTGGTCGAGGGCAGGGGCCATCGCCTTGCACGGGCCGCACCACTCCGCAAAGAAGTCTACCAGTACAGGCTTGTCGGACTTCAAGACGACGGCCTCGAAATCGGCATCAGAAACCATATCTGCCATGATCAAATCTCCTTTTGTCGATCCCTCGGCGCAGGTGCGGCGAGGGACAGTCGAGCTCTGCTTATGAGCGTAATCTTGGGTCGTTAAGTAAGGTCGCTGCTGGCAACCGTCAAGGTCAAGGATGCACCGAGCGGGCCGGGCCTGATTTTGAATTCGCTATTCTGCCGATAGTTCCCAAAGCCGGGCCTGGGCTGCGTCCATGGTGGGTTCGGATATCTCAATCAGGCGTGGTGTGCGTGTCCATAACAAGGCAGCGCGGATTTGTTTGCATGGATATATCTCGCCAAGCGCCAGACGATAGGCGGCAAGTTGCAACAAATAGGCGTCAGCTACCCCTGTTTCGTCGCCCGGGGCATTGCGGTTGGTCTTGTAATCGACGATCAGGATGGTTCCATCGACCTCCGCCAGCCTGTCGATCATGCCTGCCAGGCGCAAATTGGGACCCTTGCCATTCGGACGTGGAAGGTCGGCAGTAATCGCAACTTCGGCCCGGCTGCGTGGCCCAAAAATCGGCGTGAACTGGGGATGGTTCAACACTGTTTTCAATTCGGCGATTATCGTTTGGCGCACCCTGGCCGAGAGGCCTGGGCCACGCAACTCAAGGAAGGCACCTGCTGCAGCATCCCATTTTTCAGGCGGGATCGCGGGTAGGTTTTCAAGCAGCGCGTGGGTGAGATTGCCGCGCAAGAAGCGATCGTCTTGCCCGGTTGCCGCCAACGGTTCGTCGGCGGGCGGTTCTTCAGGAACGACGGTTTCATCCGGAATCGCGGGGCCGACTACCGGCTCGCCTTCGGCATCGGCTTCATATGGCGCGAGTTGGGAGGGTGCAAGTGGCAGGGCAACATGGCGGACAACCGGTGCGGCGCGGCCGGCCCAATCTGGCAGCGCGATGGTATCTTGTGCGCCCGGACGCTCTTCATGGTCGTCTGAGGGCTCGGTCAGTTGTTCGGATTCCAGTCGCAGTACGAAGCTTCCACCTTCCCGTTCGATCCGGGTGAGCTGTCCATCGAGCCCCTTGATGACGCTGTCGTACCAGCAGTCAGATGGCCGCGCGTTCAAGCCCTCGAAGCCTGCAACGTACAAGCGGTCTTCTGCGCGGGTCATTGCCACGTAGAGCAGCCGGTTGAGTTCCTCCTGTTCGCCGTCCGCCTTGCTGGATCTGGCCTGAGAGATAGCATCAATCCGGCTTGCGCCCTTGATCGTCCATGTGCGCGGTGGTTCGCTGACCTGACCTGTTATTCCGTGATCGCCAGCATCAGGCAAATTTTCATCCAACAGTTTGGTGATCGGATCGCGTGCGCCACCGGCTGAGGCGGTTGAGCAGGTGTCGGGCAAAAACACGATTGGCGATTCCAGCCCCTTGGACGCATGGACCGTCATGACGCGGACCTGATCGGCGCCCTGCTCCATGTCGCGTTTGATCTCGCGCGTGCCATCGCGCAGCCAGGCCAGGAATCCCGTCAGCGATGGCGCCTCCCTGTCATCGAAGGCGATGGCCAGGCTGAGGAATTCGTCAATCGGGTCGGCTGCCTCATGGCCAAGACGAGCGAGCAGACGTTTGCGCAGACCGTCTTCGTCAAGAGCCTTGGCATAAAACTCGAACGGTGGCAGGAAGTCGGCCCGCTTGCGCAAAGCCACCAGCATCGACACAGCCGCCTCATAGCGCGGGTTCTTGCCGCGCTTGTCGATCAGCGATTTCCACAGCGAGGTCTTGCGTTGATAGGCGAGGTCGAAAAGGTCATCGTCGTCGAGGCCGACCAGTGGGCTTTTCAACAGCGCCGCCAGTGTCAGGTCGTCTTCAGGCAGGGTCGTGAAATCGCCAAGCGCCATCAGGTCCTTGACGCCAAGCTGCTGCGTCAACACCAACCTGTCGGTGCCCGCCACCGGGATCTTGCGCGCCTTCAGGGCAGCAACCATCGGTTCGGCAAACGGCTTGCGCTTGCGGCACAAAATCAAGATGTCGCCGGGGCGGATCGGGCGCCCTTTGGCCGGCAACATTTCACCGCGTTCGATCCATTCGCCGATCTGGTCGGCGATGCGTGCTGCAAGCCGCTCGACGGGGGTCGCGCTGGGGTGTTCGTCGAGCGGCGAGAAGGCATCGACTTTATCGGGATCTTCGGGTTTTTCTGTCGGCCAGATCTCAACCAGTCCTGCCTCGCCAAGCCGCTTGACGGCGTGGTGGATGGTGCGATCTTCACCGCTAAGCCCGGGTGTGCGGCTTTCGTCCTCGAAGACGCTATCGACAGCCCCCAGAACCGGTGCCACCGTTCTGAACGAGAGATCCAGCGGCACTTCGCGAAGCTCTTGTCCGGCATCGTTTGCAAGCTGTTTGAACTGGGCACCCATGCGCGCAAACATCTCCGGGGCTGCGCCTTGGAAGCTATAGATCGACTGCTTTTCATCACCGACCGCAAACAGCGTGCGCAAGGTGTCGTGAGCGCCTTCGCCCGAGAAGAATTCGTTGGCCAGCGATTCAACGATCCGCCATTGTTCCGGGCTGGTGTCTTGGGATTCATCGACCAGGATGTGGTCGATGCCGCCGTCAAGCTTGTAGAGAACCCAGTCGGTCTGAGCCAGGGCTCCATCGCCTGAACCAAGTAGACTGACGGCCTTTTCGATCAGGTCGTCGAAGTCGAGTGCGGCGCGGCGGGCCTTGGCATCGTTGTAGTGTTGCAGAACACGGCTTGCCAATTGGATCAGCGCCAGTGTGGCATCGACGCATTTGAGTGCCAGTTCCTCGCCGGCAAGCTTGGCAAGCCGGTCGCGTGCGGTTTCCAATGTGGCGGTCAGGCCTGGCTCACTTTCCCTGACCTTCTTGGTTGCGACGCTGGCGCGGGGCTCGCCCTTCTGGGTTAGCAGGGCGCTTTTCAATGCAGCGATACGTTCCGGTTCCCGGCCGGCGGCGTGGGCAGCGCGCAAAAAGACTGCCACCTTCTGGTCGGTCTTCGTGCCCTCGCCAAGAACGCGCGCGGCAGTGTCCAGCACCGCGTCGCTCAGGACGCCTGCCATCTGCTTGTGGAGGTCGGGCAGATTGGAAGCCGAGGCTCCACCCAGGCGATGACGCAGGACTTCGGCGTGCCTGATCAGTGGATCATGGGGCCCGTCCAAGTCCACTGGCTGGCGCTCGATGGACAACAACCAACTGCGCTGTTTGATGGCGGCTGACAGCACATCCTCGAACATATCTTCGGCCGCATAGGCGACAGCGGTCATCAGGGCACGGCCGAGCGGACCATCCTTATCGGCCAAGGCTTCGGCAAGCGCCCGGTCAATCGCCTCGCGCTTCAGTGTGCGGCCCAGGTCGTCGTCAAGCGTCGAGAAGCCCGGCGGTACGCCTGCTTCCATTGGAAAGCGCTGCAACAGCCGCTCGCAAAACGCATGGATTGTCTGCACCTTGAGACCGCCGGGTGTCTCGATGGCGCGGGTGAACAGCGTGCGCGCGCTCAGGCGTTCTTGCAGCGTTGGCCGGCGGCCCAACAAGCCATCCAGTTCAGCGCTTAAGGCATCATCAGTTGCCGTGACCCATTTCGCCAGGCGGCCAAAAACGCGCGTCGACATTTCGGCTGCGGCGGCCTTCGTATAGGTCAGGCACAAAATCCGCTCAGGCGGTGTGCCCGCCAGCATCAGGCGCAGCGTGCGCATGGTCAGAACATGGGTTTTGCCGGTGCCGGCGTTGGCACTCACCCAGGCCGACGCGGCTGGGTCGGAGGCATCGCGTTGGCGCCGGGTTGTGCTTTCGAGAGCTTCGCGGACCTGTTGGGCCGATGTTGCATCGATGCTCATGACGAAGCCCCCCGGGATGAATCGGAGGCTGAGGCTTGCACCCACTCTGCAACGCGGGCGAGATGTGCATAGTCATCGTAGTCGTAACTGAATGCGGAACGCCGGGCAGGCGCATAAGGCGTGTTGATGTCGTCGAATTGCGCGACGAGTGATTTGACCCCATCAAGCACTTCTTGTGAAAGCGTCCCGACATCGTCGACCTTGACGTCGCGCTGGAGCCCTGGTGGTTCGCCGCCGGAAGCCTTGATGTATCTAAGCCCCGATACACCCATCGCTGCCAGGTCTTCAAACCCTCCTTGGATGGCAATAGCTGCTTCGAGTGGCAACTGAGGCCGCGTCCCCTCCTGCACTTCCCGGTCGCTTGGCGCATTGCCGGTTTTATAGTCGGTGACGATGAGCCCGCCGGGAGTCCGGTCGATCCGGTCGGCGCGGGCGGTCAGGGTGAATGTGCCGCCGGGCGCATCAAACGTAATCCGTCCGTCCAGTTCGGCGATTGTTGCTTCAAGACCCTTCCGGCGCTGCGGCTCGGTGTCGGCAAACCAGTCGGCGAAGCGTTGGAAGCGTGGAATCCAGAATGCGGCGATGCGTGGATGACTGGCGTGCATGTCGAGGATGTCAGCCGCGATGTGCCACAGCACTTCGGCCGGGCGATCAGGCAACTCGACCGGGTGACGCTTGGCAAATTGCGACATCGCCTCGTGCAGGATTTGGCCGCGAAGTGCAGCGTCCGGTTCGGCGCCAAGTTGCGGCAGAACCCTGAGCTTGAGGATCTCGCGCGCGAAGATCGAATAGGGGTTGGAAATCCAGCGCTCAACTCCTGACACGCTGATGCGCCTGGGGCGCGCGTCAACGGGTGGCCGAGGTTCGGGGCGCCTGATTGTTGGCAGGCGTTCGGCGGCATCGCGAAGTCTCGCCCACGAAAGCCACGGTTGCGAAGGGGCCATGGCGTCATTGAGGCCGAGGCCTGCAAGCAGCGCAGATGTTCGCATCAGCCAGCGGGAGGGGACGCTTGGCACTCCGTCGACCTTGGCGGCACGCGTCAGATAAACCTGGTTGGCGCCCAGAAGCGATACGAACTGGCGGGCTTCGCGGCCGATCTCCTCTTCGGGGGCCGGCAATCCCATCTGTGCGCGCATCGGCCGGTTCAGCCAGGGGCCAGGGTAGGTTGAATCGGGCCACGTCGTTTCGTTGAGCGAGCCCAGCACAACGACATCGGCGGACAAGAGCTGTGATTCCATTGGCCCCCAGATGGAGATCCGGGGATGCTTGGGTACGCGCGGTATGACTGGTGGCAGGGTGCCAATCAGGCTGCGATAAAGGTCGGGATAGTCGGCTGCGGTCACTTCGGGAGAGGACTGCGCGCAGGCCACCAGTTGGGTAAAAAAGCCTGACGCGGCAGTGCCTGCTTCGCCCGCATAAAGTTGGGCTTCGACGCCCTGTTCGATTTCTTCAGGTGTCAACCGGCTGGCGGCTTCAGCGGCTGAAGAATGCAGTCGTGCCATTTCGTTGAGCGGCATCCTGGTGTTGTTGCCGAACGCCTCGATCAGCGGCGCCAGATCGGTTGCAACTGCTTTTATGAGTTGCTCGGCGCGCTGCCAATCTTCTTCCCAGATCTTTTGGGCCGTCTCGTCGGGCTTTCGTTGCAAGGCTTCGCTTTCTGCCTCGCGCTCGGCCTTGACCCGCTTCAGTGCAACGCTGATGCCTTCCAGACCGGTTCCAATGTAGGTGGAGCGGAACACCCGGAGTTCGAGTGCCCTGGCTGCAAAGCGAACCTCGCGTGCTGAGAGGCCGAACCTTGTCAACGGGTGCTTCAGCAAAGCCATTGTCGCGACCGGTGAGAAGTTTTTTGAAACGGCATCGATGATGACTTCGAGAAACGCCCCTGGGACCGTCTTGGCAAATGGCCGCCCGGCGCTGTCATCGACGCGAATGCCCCAGGCTTCCAGTCGAATGGCGACACGGCGCGCCAGTAACCGGTCGGGCGTTACAAGGGCGGCTGTCTTACCTTCATGTTCGGCTGCCTCGCGCAGGATTAGCGAGATCGCTTCGGCTTCCTCTTGCGGGTTATCTGCGGAAATCAGGCTGACATCCTGAAAGCCTGCCGCAACGTCATCGCGGGGTACTTCGGCCACCCAGTTGTGCCACTGGTCGGTGGTCGCTGTTGGCCGCATGGCTTCGCTGATGAACCCGGCCCGTGAGGCTAGTGAAGCAGCGGGTGCGCTGTCTGGCAGGGTTTGCACATCGGCTCGGCTGACACCCAGTTCGCTCAGCAATCGCGACAATCCGAAGTCGGGGTGTTCGGGATGGTCGGGCGCGATTTTTTCAAAGCTCTCCTGATCCAGATCGAGATCGAGGCCCTGGAGCAGAATCGCACCCTGTTCCAATTCGCAGACCGCGCGCATCAGTTCGACGGTGGCGGGAATGGAGCCGGAAACGCCAGCGACGATCACCGGCCCGTCAGGCGGGTTTTCGCGCAACCGTTTTGCTTCCGCTTCGAGAAGCCGGTTCTGGCGCTGCCAGGGTGAAAGCAAGTTGCGCTCGGCAAGTATGGCGGGCCAGGCAGCGGTGATGATCTCAAGAAACTGCAGGCTCTTTTGCCAGTGTTCTGAAAACGTCTCGGGGACGAGATCGGCAAGACCGTCAAATGAGCATCCCTCGCGCTCGACAAGGTCCATCAACTCGGCAAGTTCGCGTGCCATCGTGGCGGCCTGTGCCGGAGTGCGTGCGCCCGCAGACGGTACATCGCCAAATCCAAGTTCACCGCTGGGGTCAGCATCGGGTTGACGCATCCGCTCCGACCAGTGCAGCACCAGCTTGGTCAGCAGCAACAAGCGTTCGGTCTTTTCGATTTGCGGCGGCAGTTCCAGATCGGCAAGCGAGCCGGTCCCCAACGATGACGCGCCGGCTGCCGCATCGATCAGCAGCGCATCTTCATCGGGGCCGGCAATTGCCCGGATACGCGGAAGCAACATCGCCGAGCTGCCGGTGACCGAAAGGCAGGCATCGGCAAGTTCGCGCTCGGCCCGGCGGGTTGGCAGCAGGATCGTTACCGCGCTCAGGTCGAGCGCGTCGGGTTTTGGCCCGCCTGGCTTGGGTAAGTCACCATTCAGGACGGCCCGCATCAGGGCAGGAAGAAACGGCGTCCCGGCGGCAATCGTGAAGACCTTGTCGCGCATCAGTCTCCCTTTCCGGCTCCGGTTCCGTTCTTCATCAGTTGGGCTGCAAACGCTTCGGCTTCATCGAGCGCGGCGGGTGTCCCAACGTGCATCCACCAGCCATCGAGTTCGACACCGTATAACCGGCCTGAAGCAATTGCCCGGTCCCAAATGACGTTGAGGGAAAAGGCGCCGTCGGGCACGTTAGCAAACAATCGCGGATGGGCGATCGAAACGCCGGCGAAGACGAATGGTGTTTCCTCGCCCTTTGCGCGGCGCGTCAGCCGACCATCGGACCCGAGGTGAAAATCGCCATCGCCTGTATAGCCAAGGCTGCGGTTGCGCTGGGCAAGTAGCAGCAGGCAGTCCATCTGGGTTTCATCCCATTCGGAAATCAGCCGGTGGAGGCTGCCAGGCGTCGTCTGACCGGTGTCGTCTTCCAGCCATGTCGTATCCGAGTTGCAGACCAGGAAGGCGTGATCGCCAATCATTGGGAGGGCCTTGACGATGCCGCCGCCGGTTTCCAGCAACACGCCGCGCTCATCGGATATCGAGATTGCCGGGCCCCGACCCATGCTGGTTCGCCGGGCCAGGTGCTGTTCAAGGGCTTCGGCCTTGTAGTGGACATTGACGACGGCCTGCTTGATGCCAACGTCCACCAACCGGTCCAGCGCATGATCGATCAGCGGGCGGCCGGCCAGCGGCACCATCGGCTTGGGCATGTTGTCGGTCAATGGGCGCATGCGTTTGCCAAGTCCGGCGGCAAGCACCATGGCGGTATCGATTTTCGCGCTCATTGGATAAACCTTGTTGGGCGGGGCTGGAGTAAACGGGAAGCCTGCCGCCTTCGCCGCGCGGCCCGGGCCTTGTTCAGACCTTGATGGGCCGAGCGCGGACCGGGGGTGGGAAGGCTTCTTCATACCACCGCGATAGCGCATTAAGCTGCGGGTGGGCGAGATTCCGCTCCAGATATCCCCAGATGCGCGGCATGTGTGTGAGATACCGCGTTTTTTTGTCTCGTTTGGCAAGCCGCGCAAAGATGCCCAGGATCTTGGTATTTCGCTGGGCTCCCAGCATCGCATAGATCAACCGGAACCGGTCAGCGTCGAACTCGGCTTCGGTGGCGCGGGCTTTCGAGCAGTAGTCGGACAGGAGCGCATTTTCGATTTGGGCGGAAACATCAAGGCGTGCGTCCTGTAGCAGCGATACCAGATCGTAAGCCAAAGGACCTTGCAAGGCGTCCTGGAAATCGATGACGCCTGCGCGGCGGTGTCCCGTTTCAGAGGGCAGCAGAATCAAGTTGGGCGAATGATAGTCGCGCAACATCCAGCCCGTTGGCTCGTCCAGGATCGTTTCGAAGATCGGCTCCCAGACCTGGCGATAGCGCGCCAGAACATCTGCCGGCATCGGGCTGCCGTGCACGGCCTGCCATAGCCAGTCGGGCACCAGGTCGGTCTCGATTTCGAGGATGATGCGGTCGAGCTTTGGCAGTGTGTGGGATTTTCCGTTGCCGACCGGCAGGGGCTGATCGGCCGGCACACCACGTAGCTTCAGCAACGCATCGATAGCGTCTTGCCACAGGTCGAGTTGGTTTTCTCCTAGGGCCAATGCGCTGCCATAATCGAGCGCGCCCCAGTCCTCCAGCAGGATGAATCCGTTATCGATATCTGTAGCGTAGATTGCAGGCGCGCTAAGTCCCGCTGATTTTAAACCCGCGCCAACCGCAAGGAACGGACCGACGTCTTCGGCGAGCTTGGCGATCTGGCTATAGGGTTTGTCATCGCGAACCGCAGGACCGTCGGGATGGCGTGGCCAGTCCATCAGCAAAGCGCACGGTGCTCCTGCTCTTGCTTCTGGGCCTTTCCAGCCCGGCGCTCGCTCCAGGCGTGCATATTTGCGCGTCGAGGCATCCCCCGACATCGTCTTCAACGAGACCTCAGCGCCGCCAAATCCTGATGCCTCTATCAGTTCGTGCATTGCCTGCAAGCGGCGTGCGCGTGTTGCCCAATTTCCCAAGCCGATGATTTCAAGTGTGCGCACGTCACCTGTGGCGCCATCTGGTTCGGTGAGTGAAACCTCCAGCCGTTCGGCAGGCAGGTAATCTTCCGCCCGCTCCGGCCACTCAATCAGGCAGGCGCCCACAGAGCGCAAATGGTCGAAACCCAGTTCCTCAATTTCTTCGGCAGCCGTCAGCCGGTAGAGATCGAAATGAGCGAGCGCAATCGGTGGGGTCTCGTAGGTCTGCACGAGTGTGAACGTCGGGCTTGGAACCTCGTGAGCGGGATCATCTGCGAGCGCCCGGATCAGAGCCCGAGCGAATGTTGTCTTGCCGGCGCCAAGGTCGCCGCGCAAAGCAATTACGTCGCCGGCATCGAGAACGAATGCCAGTTCCTGGGCAAACCGACCAACCTGGGCTTCGTTGATTTCGGCCAGGGTGAATTTGTGTGACTGCAATGCCAAGTTGGCGCCTTACGTTCTTAAGCCTTTCCGTCTGCGCGGGAACTGTAAGGGCTTAGGGAACCTGTGAACAAGTCATGAGCTGTTTTCCCTCGGTCTAGAGCACTTTCCGACCAAATCGATTCAATTCTGTTTCTCAAGCGGCGAGTCGATCCAGCAGGAGAGTGGCGCGGGTCGATCTGGGTGATCGGCCAAGCCGCTCGACGCACTGGGCGGCCGCCGCTTGGAAACCCGAAGGGCCGGGCG
>JAHZKP010000059.1 GCA_022600345.1 Alphaproteobacteria bacterium
GCATGCTCACCTTCACGCGGCTCGTTAGGGCAAATTTGATGCACTTCAGATCAATCCACGACCTTTATCGGCCACCGCCGCTAAAACCCTATGACGCCGCCCAACGGGAGTTGGCCCTATGCTAAACCGGACAGCAGTGAGACGCGCTTTCAGCGCGATGGGAGAGGAGCCGACGGAGCGCTCCCCTTGTGAAATTGTGGCAGGTTAGAACGAGCGCCGATGGGGAGTGAGGGCGCGTTGCCAGTGGATGAACCGGCCATGTTGATTGTAGAACGTCTGCACATTAGTCGTTGATTGGTGCATCTGGCGGTCAGGCAGAATACCGGCCTGCTGGCGGGTGCCTGAAAACTCAAACTCAATCATGTGGGCCGCCTTATGCCGCCAGCGCATGGCTCCTGTCTCAGGATTTTCGATCAGCCGGATAATGCGGTTGGAAGCCGGCATCTCATAGACCCACTGAAAGCTGCAAACCTCCATCAACTCTCGCAACGCGTTGGCATCGGTGTCCAGTTGGACGAGGCGCGCAAACACGGCCTCAAGGCCGTCCCAATGGAGCTCTTCGCGATTGTGGGCGTTTTCTGCGACGGCAATTGCCGCCATCGGGGTGCGGCACAACTCCAGGTTGGCCTGAACGGCGCTCAGGGCGGCCTCTTTCAGGGCCTCGCGATCTTCAGGGGCCGGTTCTGCACAATCTGGTGGATCTGATTGCCCAAGCGCCATAATTGACCGAAGCGGGTCGGTGGGAGAGCCAATGACCGGGCCGTTGTCCAGCATCATAACCTGGCGGTCAGGCCGACCCGAGGTGCGGCGAATGGGCTGTGGGACGTTGGTGCGGTGCCGGTGCCCGCGGCCCTTGGGCCCAACACCCAGCAGCGCGCGGCGCAAAAAAGAACCGAACCGGGCCAACAGCGCCACGATTGAGATCGCGAGCAGCAACAGAAAAAATGCGAACCCGGCTGCGCCGCGTGCCAAATTCCGGCGCAGCTTTTTCCACCTCCAAGCCCAATTCCAGACGCGTCGTCGCGGCGGTGCGGTCATTGCTGCCAACCCTGGCTTTGCCAATTCTCACATGATCAAAGACAACACCATGAATGCGGCGGGGTTTCGATGAAGTTTACAAGACGCCCGGCGCCAATGCCCCTGATTGCGATTCAGGCGCCACAAGCGGCGATTATCAGGGCCTGCATCTGTGCCATACGGAGCGAAAAGTCCTCCTGCCACTTGGGGTCGGCGGCGATGCGGGCTTTATATTCTTTCAGGTAACGTTCTTTGTCGGTGAAATAGTAAAAGGCCATCAACCGCTCTTCAGCCCCGAAGCGTTGTGGTTGTTTGAGGAGTTTTTGTTCGCAATCGCATGATGCTGCACCCCGGTTCTGAACCGTTGCGCAGAAATTATAGGCGGCATCAAGAAGGCCTTGTTCAGAGTATTCCTTGGTGGTTGATTGGGCAGTCGGTTGCGCGGGTTTGGCGGCATTATCGGCTGCAAACGTCGGCGATTGCAGTGGGACTATTGCCGCGGCAGCCAGGAATAATGCCAGGGCGGCAGCGTTGAACAACTTGATCACGAACTCTCTCCCGAATGTGGCCCTTGATTTCCGGGCACTTTTGTCCGGCAGGTTGATCCTGCCGGATTGTTTCTTCGACTTACGTTGCAAAACCCCAATTAGACCCTTGGGTCAAGTCTCTGCCGTCTCAAGGGTTTCGCCGTGCTTGGGGAAATACGTCCGGTAGAGCGCGATGGTTGCTGGCAGAAAGACCAGTTGCGCTATCAGAGAAGCGAACAGGCAGACGGCTGTCAGTTGGCCGAAAAGGCGCAGCGAGGGCAGGTCCGACAGCATGGTAACCCCCAGGCCCAGCGCCAGGATGATGGTTGTCATGACGACTGCCGGGCCGATGTGGTGTGCGGTCTGGCGCAGTGCTTCGAGGTGGTGGCCTTTTGTGCTTGAGGCCAGGCGGTCTTCTTCCAGGTGGTAGCGGTTGAGGAAGTGAATGGTGGAGTCGATTGCCAACGAGAAGGCGACCGTGATCGCAACGATGGAGGCAAACTGAAGCCCTTCGCCCGATGCCCACAACAGCGCGCCTGTTGCAAAGATAGGGAACAGCGAGGGCAGGACGCTTGCCACGCCGGCGAGCGTCGAGCGCAACGCCAATCCTAGGAAGATAAAGATGACGAACATATCGCCGACGAGACCCCAGTTCAGCTCGCTGATCAGGGTTGCGGAATTTCTGGCGGCAATCGCGGGAAGGCCCGTGACGGTGATTTTATACTCGGGGTGGGCCTGGCGGACGGGGGCGAGAGCGTTGTCGATACGCTCGACGACGGGCAGGATCTTGCTGGCATCGATATCGGGCAGGCGGGCGGTGACCAGCACGGATTTCTGATCTTCCGAGATAAACCGGCGGACAAGATGTTCGGGCAGGATTTCGATGTAGCTCTTGATGGTGTCGACGCTATCGTCGCCGGCTTCCGAGAGCCATCGGCGCAGGCTTTCCACCGACCAGACATTGCCAAGCCCGGCGCGCGTTTCCAGAACGTCATGGGCATCGCGGATGGCGCCCATGGTCTCAGGATCGAACAGCGAGGCGGGCTTGCCGGTTGCGGCATGGGTTGCTGGCAGTTCGATCATGACATGGACCGGATTAGCGCCTGTCAGCTTCTTATCGAGGCGGGCCGATCCTGATAGCGCCTGCTCCTGGTCGGGCACCTGATCGGCCAGTCTGTAGCGGGGCTCCAGTTGGGAATACGCCCATCCGGTGGCTGCGACGGCGAGGATGCCCAGAAGGCTCATGGCGACCGGAGCCCGGGAGCTGGTGCCGACCACGGTATCGGTGATGCGCTGCAATGTGCCAACGCCGCCACTTTCATCTGTCGGGTTGGCAAGTGTGACCGTCTCCTTGCGCACCAGCAGCACGGCAAGGGTCGGCACAACCACGGCGACGGCGATATAGGAAATTCCAACCGCCAGCAGGGCCGCCTTGCCGAAGGTCTGGATCAAAGCAGATTCAGCAAGCGATAGCGACAGGATGGCAATTGCGGCGTTCATTGCCGTCAACAGGCAGGCGGGCGCGACATCGAGAACGGCGGCGCGGGCGGCGGCGAACCGGTCTTCGCCGGCCATCACCGCGCGCCTGACGGCCAGCACGAGGTGCATGGAATCAGAAAAGCCCTGCACCAGAATGAGCGGGGTCAGTACGTTGATGAATAAGTTCAGCCGGAAGTCCATTGCTCCGACGACGCCCAAGGTCCACAGGATGGCAATGGCCGGTCCGGCGACAGCGATCAGGGTCAGCGACCAGCGGCGAAAGAACAGGTAGGCCACGACCAGGCCGACAAGAAAGCCCAGGCCGTTGTAAATCAGACGGTCGCGCTCCACGGCGTTGCGGATTTCCAACTGCATGACGGGGGCGCCGGTGAACTGCACGCGCAGGCCCGAGCCCTCAAGGGCGCTGTCGGCGGCATCCCGCAGTCCCTCGATGACCTGGCGCAGTCCCTGGTCGGCAACAACATTGCGGTCGAGCGAAATTACGATCAGCGCCAATTGGCCGTCATCGGACAGGAATTTGCCCTTGACGATGTCGTTGGTTTTCAGGCGCTCGATGATTTGTTGCAGTTGTGCAGGGTCATCGGGCATCTCGTCGGGAACGATGGGGGCGGCGTAGCCGTTTTCGTCGGGTTTGCCGCGTGCCGAAAGCATCGACACCAGGCCGCCGACGCCATCGGCCAGTTGCAGGTCAATCGTTGTGTCGGCGAACTTTTTCAACGACTCCCGGGCCAGCAGGTTGTCACCTTCGACGACGATCAGGACATCGAATTCACTGGAGGGGAACAGCCGGTCGATGGCCTCGTATTGGCGGAATTCCTCAGTATCGGTGCGAAACAGCTCGGAGAGCGAATCGTCGACCTTGATGTTGTTGACGCCGATGACGGCCAGGATCGATACGATGAGGATCAGGATGGCTGAGACATAGGGCGCTTTCAGCGCCAGAAGCCCAAGCTTGTCGAGGCCGAATGAGAACCTGAACGAACGGCGCGGTTCGTCGTGTTTCGCCGCTTCCATCCTGGCCTGTCTCCCTCGTGCCCCGGCCCGGGTTGCCCGGGCTGATTGCTCAAATGATATCGTGCGTCTGCTAAGGACTACTCGTCACACAGCAAAACAGTTTTCTTACAGGGAATGACTTTTCGCAGGCCGAGCGGCGACTTGTCCAGAGTTTGTGCGCGAAAGCGTCTTTACAGCCCCGCGACGGGGCCTTTGAGCGACGATATTTCATCTCCCATTTGCGGGCCTGGCGGCTTGAGCGGACGGTTTCAATGGCTTAGATGTGTTGCTTCACGGATTTAGCGGCATGACCGGCGGAAGGCTGAGGGTTCTTTATATATGACCGAGATCGACAAAACGCTGGATGTGAAGGGCCTCACCTGCCCATTGCCGGTGCTGAAAGCCAAGAAGGCGATGAAGGATGTGGCCCGGGGCGGCACTCTGGAAATTCTGGCAACCGACCCAGGCACGGTGGAGGACTTCGACGTATTCTGCCGCACCACCGGAAATACGCTGGTGGAGAGCGGGGAAACGGGCGGTGTCTACCGCTTCGTGATCAAGAATACGAGTTAGCTTTTTCGCTCTCACGCTACACTTGTATGAGGGCTGCTACTTTTCAAACCATCCAAGGTAGCGGCGGTTCACCCAACCCTCAAAGTTGGCAAAGCTGATGCGGCACCAGCCTCGCTTGCAGCGGCCGGTGCGGATCACGCAAGCCGACCCTGAGGGGATGGAGCCGACCTTCTTGTAGTTTACGCTCGGGCCTGACCTGATATTCAGTACGTCATAGGCGGCGACATTGCGGACCTGCCATGTGCCGCAACAAGCACAGGCGAGGGCGGGAGACGTTACGCTGACAAAAAGTGCGAGAGCGGCAGCGGCGGGCAGTATAACTTTGAGCATCTCATAATCCTGTCGATCTGTTTGTATATTGCGATAATTTGCAGGACCTGCCTGAACCACCAGTGAATGTTATTGAGCAGTATGAGGAGATGGTAGTCACGGCACTGGGTCCGAATTGAACGGGCGGTTAGCTCAGCGGTAGAGCACACGCTTCACACGCGTGGGGTCACTGGTTCAATCCCAGTACCGCCCACCATTTTTGTTGGTCCACACTTCCTAAAGTCGTGTGGAGCCGATTATTGGTCCACACTTCCTTTGCTCAACGCAAGCTTGCGCCATGCCTATCCCCTTTGCTCCGGACCGTAATTCCCGCCATTGGGCAGTGACTGCTGCCGCGTAGCGCCACCCAAAATCACCACTCCCACCTCCGTCATCTCCACGAAGGTGGAGACCCATGCAAGCATCAAGGAACCTCTGCCAGCCATCGTTGATGCCACGCGCTCCGGCAATTCTTTCTACCTAGGAGAACATTAGAAATGGCAGTGAATACAGCGCCTTGCTTAGGTTCCCGCCGGAGTTTATCCCGGCCTCCGAGCCGGGGCGGGAATGACCTTGCGGGGGATGGGACGTTTAAACAGACTGGCGGCCGTTTGCCATTGAAGGCGAGCCTCCCTCCGAGGCCGTTGGCAGAATTAGCAGGAGCTAACACCGATAGGCATGGCCTGAAGTCATGTGGAGCCAATCTTTTTGGTAGGGGTAGCAAGCCGATATCGCTTAGGCTCTGATCGAGTTGATTTGGCAACAGTATTGCTTTCCTTGTCGAAGACTATCGATTTATATTGCTACCGTAAGAACGCAAGGCCAGAGGCTGCGCGACAGTAGATTATATGTAATAGTCGGCCTCGAGGATCGCACCGTTGGCGCACCGCGGGGACAGCCCTGTTAATCCCTATCCACTCAGGCGAGCTTGGCATTGCGCAACATTATTACAGTATTCGTATTACTTGGGGCCCTGTGTTGGGCAAATGTCTCACATGCTAAGCGCGTAGCACTTGTGATGGGAAACGCCAAGTACGTTAATGCGCCCCTTAAGAACCCTGAAAATGATGCCCGTGACATGGCGGAAGCTCTGAAAGGGCTTGGGTTCGAAGTCGTGAAGGGATTCAACCTAACATTCGAACAAATGCGCCAACTTTTGCTTACTTTTTATCGAACAGCAAAAATGGCTGATGTCGCAGTCGTCTATTACTCGGGTCATGGTATAGAATTTGCCGGTGAAAACTATTTTGTTCCGATTGACGCTCAACTTCAGGACCCGAGGGCAATCAGGGACGAAGCCCATAGTATGACACGAGTACTTGACCGGCTTGAAGACACCTCCACTGCACGAATAATCTTTTTGGACGCATGTCGTAACAGTCCATTCGTCAATGAGCTGACACGTTCGACTGGAAAGTACAGGGGACTAGTGGGACGCGGCTTGGGCTCAATAAAATCAAATGCAGGGGCCTACATTGCATTTGCCACCGCGCCAGGCGAAGTAGCCTATGACGGATTGCCAGGCGCGCGGAACTCTCCCTTCACCGCAGCGTTAACTAGCCACCTGAAGAGACCCCGAAATGATCTCAACGGCATGATGGATTCGGTGCGCCGTTCAGTCGTCCGAGCAACAGACGGACGCCAGGTTCCTTGGGCTTCGACATCGCTTCTGGACAGTTTCTATTTCGGCAAACGCAAACAACATAGTCCAACCACAGTTACAGACAAGGCTGTTCAACTTCCAAAAGAGAAACACGTAGAGCATGGGAGACTTTGGAAAGTAGTGAAGCGATTAAATAGTGTGGACTACCTGAAAGCTTTTCTCGATGAGTTCCCAAACTCTCCATTTGCCAACAAAGCTCGCGTCCTAATATTGCGCATCCACGCCGACGCAACTGATGGCACCAAACCAAACGCGAGAGTAAGCGCAATTGGCCCCACTCGTCAAATCGGGCCAGCCAACCAAAACGACTTCAAACCAACTAGTAATTCATCCTTGGCGCATATCATTACAGAATTAAATACTGCATCTGAATTGAAGAATGGTCCGAGCTACTTCCGTGACTGCGAAACTTGCCCAGAAATGATCGAACTTCCCACTGGTTCTTTTTTAATGGGAGCCACAGAACGGGAATTGGGAAGAGAGCCCGGCGAACCGCCTCAACGGAAAGTCCATATCCTAAGTCCGTTTTCGATCGGCCGCTTTGAGGTGACAACCGCTGAATACCGAAAATGTGTAGAGGAAAGTGCATGCGAAAATGTGGGGCTGCCCAGCCGAAAAGAGTTGTCACGCATGAGCCAAATTCTGGAGAAGCGGCAACCAATATCGGGAGTTTCATGGAACAACGCTCGACAATTTGTTGTTTGGCTCTCGCGTAAAACCAATAAAAACTATCGCCTTCTTTCGGAAGCAGAGTGGGAATATGCTGCGCGTGCGCAATCACAGACCAGGTTTAGCTGGGGCGATGAACCTGACGGGAAAAAGGCGCACTGCTCAGATTGCCTTCCAAAGTTGACAGGAGACTACATCCCTCTTACCGGCCTCTTCCCGCCCAACTTTTTTGGATTATCTGACATGCATGGCAACCTTTGGGAGTGGACACAAGATTGCCTAAATCGCCGAACTGTTGACCTTCGGCGTGATCAATGGCCCCAAGCATCAGATGCAAATTCGGGCGTCTGCACGCATAGAATTGTCCGCGGGGGCTCGTGGGCTAACAGTTCGGCTAAAATTCGTTCGGCTTACCGACTTGCCAGCAAACCAAAACTATCCGGTGACTTGATCGGCTTCCGCGTCGCACGTTCGAATCGGAAAATCGACCGGCTCTACCAATTTATTGCGGAGGACTATTTAAGTGGCGGCGAGATTAACCAAAGGACTGTTGATCAACGGTATTGCTCAACAGTTCAGTACTGGGGCAGTCGCTTGAACCGCTCAGCGGTACTTCGAAAGATGAAGCGTTATAATTCTCGATGGCCCAATAGGGAATATCGCCTCCGGCCTCAGACTGTGAAATTTGACCTTAAGCAAGATGGTCTCATCTCAGCTTCTTTTGAATATGATTTCCAAGTGTCATCCAAGAACCGGAGAACGAAAAATCGGGACCGCGGCGTTGGTTTGGCGCACCTAGACTTAAAGTTGAATGACGGGTTATGGCAGATCTGCAGGGAAAACGGGCGGGTTGTTCGGCGCCCGTAGGTCATCGATACCAATCAATGAGGCGAAATAGTTGGCTGAAACCGACGATGTGTGCATCAAAAGATTGGCGCTGCGGCTTCTGCTGTCAGCTTTCAACTCCAACCCCCTCTCCCGCCCTAAACCACACCATAGGCCAGCATGGCTTTGGCGACTTTGACGAAGCCGGCGATGTTGGAGCCACGCACGTAGTCGATGTGGTCGCTGCCAGCGACGCCGCCGTGTTCCAGGCAGCGCTCGTGGATTCCGGCCATCACTTCTTTCAGATGGTCCTGGAGGCGGTTTTCGTCCCACGAGAGGCGCGCTGAATTCTGGCTCATCTCCAAACCGGAAAGCGCAACCCCGCCGGCGTTCGCGGCTTTACCGGGGCCGAACAGAACCTTGGCGTCGCGGAACAGGTGCGCGCCATCCAGGCTGGTTGGCATATTGGCGCCTTCGGATACCGCGATGCAGCCGTTATCGACCAGCGTGCGGGCTTCTTCTGCGTTCAGTTCGTTCTGCGTGGCGCATGGAAACGCGACTTCGCACGGAACGCCCCAGGGCCGCTGTCCTTTATGAAACGTCGCATTCTTATAAGCGGTGACATAGTCGGAGATGCGTCCGCGAGTTCGGGTTTTGTGTTCCTTCACCCACTGTAGCTTTTCGTGGTCGATGCCGTCGGGGTCGTGAATGAAGCCCTGCGAATCCGACAGCGTGACCGGTTTGCCGCCGAGGTGGAGGATCTTTTCGACGGCATGGGTTGCGACATTGCCCGATCCTGAGACCACGCAGATCTTGCCGTCCATCCCGTTGCCGGCCTGCTCCAGCATGTTCTGCGCGAAATAAACCGCGCCGTAGCCGGTCGCCTCGGTCCTGACGCGGCTGCCGCCATACTCAAGCCCCTTGCCGGTCAACACGCCGGTGAATTGATTGGTGATGCGCTTGTATTGACCGAACATGTAGCCGATCTCGCGGGCGCCGACGCCGATGTCGCCGGCTGGAATATCGACATCATCGCCGACATGACGGTAGAGCTCGGTCATGAAGGACTGGCAGAAGCGCATAACCTCGTGGTCCGACTTGCCCTTCGGATTGAAGTTGGAGCCGCCCTTGCCGCCGCCCATCGGAAGACCGGTCAGGCTGTTCTTGAAGGTCTGCTCGAAGGCGAGGAATTTCAGGACGCTTTCGGTGACGCTGGGGTGAAAGCGCAGACCGCCCTTATAGGGGCCGATGGCGTTGTTGTTTTGCACGCGCCAGCCGCGTTGAACACGGATGTTGTTTTGGTCATCTTCCCAGCAGACGCGGAAACTGACGACCCGGTCGGGCTCGGCAATGCGCCTGAGGATCTGGTATTCGTGATATTCCTCCTTGTCGGAGATGAAGTCGAATACGTCTTCTGAGACTTCGCGAACGGCCTGTATGAATTCGGTCTGACCGGGATTGCGCTTCTTGACGCCCTCCATGAATTCTTCGAAGCCAACGTGATCGGATACGGCCATCGCCAGTCTCCTTCCTACCTGGTTATTTCCAACTTTTCTTTGGAACGCTCAGAAGGAACTCATAGGCATCGATCAGGGCGCGCCGACTTCTCGGCTTGAATTATAGTGCTGCAATGCAACGATGGGCAATGCAGAGTTGGTTGGAAAGCGGAGGGCTCAGGAATTGACGGCTGCACATCACTTTGTCGCGGTCAGTCAGCATCGTCGGCGTCGCGGCCTGCTCGTGAGCGGTAGACTGGCAGCGACCAGCCGAAATTGAGGGCGAGGCCGCGAATGGTAAAGGCTGTCAGGCCGCCTGATATGGCCGCGACCCAGCGCCCCTGATCGAAGCCAACGAGTAAAACGTAGACGACGGCACCGGCAAGGGCGGCTGTTATGTAGACCTCTTTGCGCAGCAGAATTGAGGGTTCCTGGCCGAGGATGTCGCGGATAATACCACCGACCGTAGCGGTGATGGCGCCCATTGCGACGGCCACGACGGGACCTGCGCCATTATCGATGCCCTTGGCGGTTCCCGCGACCGTGACCAGCGCCATGCCGACGGCATCGAGCCACAAGATCAGTTGGTAGCGCGACACCGCCAGGTGGGCGGTGAAGTAGACGATCACGGATGCAATCAGGCACGCCACGACGGGCGTTGCGTCCTGCACCCAGAAAACGGGGACGCCCAGAAGGAGATCGCGCAACGTTCCGCCGCCAACGCCTGTGACCACGCCCAGCCACATGAAGCCGATGATGTCCATCTGTTTTCGCGAGGCAACCAGCGCGCCGGTGATCGCGAAGACCGCCGCCGAGCAAAGGTCAAGGGCAGGCAGCAGCTTGGTCAGAACAACGAGCAGTTGATCCAAGACAGCGTTGAAGTTTGCGAGGTCACTCCAGTTCATTGGTACTCACGGATTACTTCGGTCGCTCGCCTCATTTGGCCAACAATCGCTGATCACTGCAAACATCCCCCCCGTACCGTCATGGCCACGCAAAGGTCCTATAATTGCTAACACACAAAGGTTGAAAAGGATGCCGGAGCGGGCAGTGTCATTGCGGGCTGTTAGCGGTTCCTTGAGGCTTGACTTGATCCCGTCCGAACGACGGGATGACGGAGGTGTATTTGTAATTTTGGGTGGCGCTTCGCGGGGGCCGTCACTGCTCAATTGCGACAATTGCTGTCCGGAACTAACGGGATAGGCATGTCCTATGTTCGTGTTGGAGCACTTTTCGCCAACACTTCCCAGGGTCGTGTTGGGCTAGCGCATCTGTTCGACGTTGGCGGTTGCGGTATCGGCATCGTCGGTTTCATACATGGTCAATTGCGGTTCATCGAGCAGGATCACTTCGTCATAGGTGCCGTAGCCGTTGAAGTGGCCGGCAAGGGCGCGGCCGTATGCGCCGATGTTGCCGATCTCGATGTAGTCGCCTTCATCGATGCAATCGGGAAGCACGAAGGGGCCTGGCATATGATCGATGGAATCGCACGTCGGCCCCCAGAGTTCGAAGGAATTGGTCGGGGCGTCGTTGGATACCTGTTTTGAGACCAGCCGGGTGGGGAAGACGAACCCTAAGTGGGCAGCATCAAACAGCGTGCCATATGCGCCATCGTTGATATAGAGGTGATTGCCACGGCGGGTATCGACACGGGCGATCAGGCTCTCGGCTTCTGAAACGAGCGAGCGGCCTGGTTCGCACATCAAGCGGATGTCTTCGCGCACGGGAAGGGTTTCGATGCCCTCCTCGATTGCCGCCATGAAGTCTGTCATCGGGCGCGGCTCGCTGTTGGAATACCGCGACGGAAAACCGCCGCCGACATCGAGCACATCGACCACAACGCCGGCATGGACAATCAGGTCATGGACTGCCTTCAAGGCCGCCGTGTAAGCATCTGGCGTCGTCGTCTGCGAGCCGACGTGAAAGGTGATGCCCAGTTTGGATGCGACCTGCCGGGTTGCGATCAGCAATTGGGTTGCAGCTTCACCAGCGATGCCGAATTTGTGCTCCAGGGGAATGAGCGAGTTGATGGCGGGAACAGAGACACGGACGAATAATTCCAAGTCGCGGGCCGGGCCGTTCTTGCCTGAGGTTTCCTCGACGATTTTTTGCAATTCATCGAGGCTGTCGAGTGAGAAGCTGCGCACGCCCAATTCGTAAGCCCGGCGAATGGCCGTGCGGGCCTTGACTGGATGCATGAAGTGCAGTTTGGCATCGGGGATTGTCGCTGCGTCTTCGATTTCGGGCAGTGAAGCAACGTCGAAGTGGCGGATTCCGGCCCCGTAAAGCGCGCCGATCAGGAAAACGGAGCTGTTGGCTTTATAGGCGTAGGCAATGTCGCCGTCGAAGTTGGCATGGAACCAGCGGGCTGCGCGGCCGGCTGCGTGGGGACGCAAGCCAAGCACAGGCTTTTCAGGCCGCCGGGCCGTTATTAGAGCCGCCGCGCACTTAAATCTTTCCATCGCATAGGACCTCCGCCGATGTCTTGATCCTCCCCATTGGGTGCCCGTACCTGACAGGTGGGTCCGCGTAGATAAGGCCTATTGGCCGGCGGGTAAAGGGGGCGTGGCTGCGTTGGGGCGGTAAGCTGGGACGGTGAGAGAGGCCCAGGCCTGATCGAGGGGCAATTTAGTGGCGCGGTGGGGCACGATTTTTCTGGCTCTGCGCTGGCGCCTGCGACTTTTCCGTTTCCTTTTGGGTTTAGCGCGACCGGCGCGACGGCGCTCCTTGACGTCATAGCGCAGTGCGGTTTTCAGGTGCTGGCTCCAGTTGCCAAGCAGTGTGAACGCATGCAGTTCGAAGTCGTGAAATATTCCGGGCGGGTTGGCGCGGTCGCCTGCCATACAGATGCCAATGAGCTGTTCGCCGCCCGGTTTGTCGACACGCAGTGAAAACTTGTCGCTGCGGCCAGGGATGCGGACGGTCCGGGCGGGCTGCAAACGGTTGTCATCGCTAAATTCATTGGGGAACAGCACGGTTGCCTCACCGGTTTTATCGAGTGAGATCACCGTCAGGCGGCAGGCACGGTTTGCCTGCGCAAAGACGACGAGTTGATCGCCGGCGGAATAACCGGGCTGATCCAGCCAAACAGAAAGGCGCAACCGTTCAGCAGGTCTCCAATAAGCAGTAGGCGGCGGGCTGGCGGCTGTCTTAATGGTGGCTGGCAGTGCGGGGGCGGATGTCGACAGCAGGTAAGCTGTCAGGTCATCGAATTCCGACCGGCTGACGAGGCCATGTTGGAGACGCCGGGCTATCGCCTGCAGGGGGGCATTGACCTGTGCCAACCTCGCGCTCAACTGCCTGACGGGCAACCCCAGTTCCGCAGCGGCGCTTCTGAGATCAAGGTCACGGCTGTGGCGTAACGCGAGTGCACGCACCGGCTCATGTCCATCTATCAGAAGGTCCGGCTCAATCCCGAGGTTGTGAAGCGGACTGCCGGAGCCTATTGGAGTTGCCATGGCGGCATATTGAGCGGTGTCGGAAGCAGTGGAGTTCCCCAACCGTGAAAGTGGGCCTGATTGGTGGCAAGCAATGCACCCGAGTCCCGCCGTTTCCCCGCCTGCCTGCTTGATGGGCTCGGGGAGAAGTTCGACATGAGGATTAGCTCGCAAAGCGCCCTTGCGGTTGAACAGGGCAAACGCAGGCAAACCGTTTGGCAGCGAAAAGATCGCCCGGCGTTGCAAGGGTTGGGGACCTGGAGGATTCCGTTGGCCCGTCCGGCGTCTTTTTGCGGGAGCAAAGTCGGCGGCGATCCATAGCGGTGGCCGATTCTTGTGGGCGACTTTGGTGAGCGTGCGTGAATAGCCGGTTACCCTGCTTTTCGGGATCTCGATAACCTCATTGGCTTTGCTTTGATCCGGCTGCAATGCGAACTTCTCGAGCAATTGGCGATAGCTTCGCGGAGCATCGATCAATCCGGCATAGAGGCCCGGCTTGAAGGCGTTATGTGCCAAAAGGTCGGCTGGAAGTGAGGGCCTGTCGGTGCCGACCGCCGCCAGGACCGAAGGGTAGAACTGGAATGCGGGTGGGGGGCGAAATCCACCGGCAAGCCTCTCCCACTGCTTAGGCACCCAGCCCAACCTGTCCAACTCGATTGCCAGGATGGTTTTCTCAGATCCAATCGGTTCGGGGGCGTATGGTTTTGGATTTCGCGACAACAGATTGATCAGTTTTGCAACAGCCTGGCGGAAGACATGGGTTTGTCGTTCATCGCCGCATAGTTCAGCCATATGGGCCAAGGAGACGTAGCGTCGTTGGAGGGCGCGGACTTTGCCGACGGCTTGTAGATCCTGAGCAATAAGGTGCCGAATGTTTGCCACCCGATCAGGGCCGATGTTGCATTGGGGCCGTGGCGGCAAGCCTTCGATCCAGCGGCGCAGCGTTGCTATTTCATCTGCTGATGGCTCATCACCCCGTTTCAGATCGTGGAAAACATCGTAGGGCATGTGCCGGGTCAGCATTGCCAAATAGAGGGGCGAGGCTTCAGGCCGGCCGGGCTGAATCAAGTCGGCGCGGTCGGCCAATCGGGGCAGGTCGAGGATGTTGGCCAATCCAGCCGCTGGCAGCAGCCGGTCGGGCTGGCCGGCTTCATGACACCTGGCGCAATGGCGCTTGAGGACGATGCGGGCGCGCTGAGCCCTGAGAGCACTGGGGGAGACCTGCAATCGTGAAGGAAGAACGTTCGCAGCCGAGAGGGATTGATTTGCAAATTGGGGCGTGGTCTGGGACTTGGAAGCCGTTGCGGCCTTTGCCAGGCTGGCTGGCGTTTCGGCGTTGGCGGGCTGGCCATAAAATGGCAGCAGGGCCATGGCGACAGAAGAAGCGAGGGCCCACGCACGGAACAGCATCGCGGCAATTGGGTCAACTGTGAGGATGCGACTGCCCCGTGATTTCACGTTCGCCTCTGAATCTGAGTTGACGCATCGAATTGGAGGGGGAACCCGGACTACCCTGTTGACGTCGGGTGGACTTGATTTTTCCGATACAAAAAACAACTTCATGCAATATCTATCATAAAGTTACAAAAAACCATCTCCCTAACAAAACGTAAATCTTAACACTTTGACGTTACCTATAATTTCCACCTCAACTCGACTAACAGACCGTTATCAGTTACAAATTTGTAAATCGGATCAACAACGACCGACTGGACCCAACAAATGGACCTACAGACTGCAACAGTTTCCAATAGTCGCCTTTTGAAGGCAGCTCGGGTTGCAGCTTTCATTTGTTTCGCAGTTGCAGGCGTCTTGTTGGTCGCATCGCTGAAGGCGGCGGGCCCGGATAACAACGAGCTTACCGCGAAAAGCGTAGAACTTACCGTGAAACACGCGTCCCTGACGCTGTAACAGCTTTATCTCTGCCGACTCCCACCCAATCGACTATGGGCCCCTTCTCTGAACCAAGAGCAGGGGCCCTTTTTTTTTGGGGCGATTGCGTTAGATCGAATGTTGCTCTAGCAGGTTGTTGAAGAATTCAGTGAGGTCGCGATGCGAGACGAAATTGGCTGCCGGCCAGACGCGTCCGGTGCAGGCGTGGTGGACCCCACGGCAGCCTGACCTCAGTGGAAGTAGCGATCTCATAGCTATTCGCGGTTATCTACACAATTCGTAAAGCGTAGATACCCTTATTGATGAGGGGGGTGTACTGGTGTTATCTACAGCTTCCGGAAACTGTAGATAACAGATCGATCCCATGAGGCAGATACCTCTAAACTTGATGACTTTGTACGCCGACTTACTTCAGCAGGCAGATGGATCGCTTGGCGAATTGCCTGGATCAGTCGCCACCAAGACTGTGAAGCGAAAGAAGTACATATATCATACCGTCAAGGACGGCAGTGTACGCGTTGAGCGATACCTCGGCCCCGCAAGCGACCCGTCAGTTCAGGAGCGTGCAAAAGCGATCAAAGTTGCAGCAGAGCGTGCTAAGCAGCGACGAAGTACGATTACTGCACTAAAGAACTCAAGAATTGCCGCGCCCACCCTGGTTCAAGGGCGAATTCTCGAAGTCATAGCAAACGCAGGCCTTTTTGAGCGCGGCATGACTCTTGTCGGAACGGTTGCCTATCAGACCTACCCCTGTTTGATCGGGGCGCATCTTCCCGCATTGGCTTTTACCACCAATGACATCGACTTATCTGTTGCAGAATTTGTTGCCGCCGATGAGGAAGAGGACATAGAGAGCATTCTGAAGCGTGCCGATCCAACGTTTTCCCCGGTCTGGCATCAAAACGACAAGCTTCCCAGAAAATTCAAGTCAAAAAACTTTGAAGTCGACGTGCTGACGAGCCATGGTCGCGGAAGGAGATCTCCTATTCCAATTGATGCCTTGGGCTGTGCCGCCGAAGCATTGTCGTTTCAGGAGTATCCAGCAGAAGAAACCATTGATGCAGTGGCCCTATATGGTAGTGGCGTTGTTGTAAGAGTGCCTACGCCTGTGCGTTTTGCCGTACACAAGCTCTTAGTGGCCCAGCGAAGATCGAAAAGTAAGCTCGGCAAAAAACAAAAAGACTTACGCCAGGCCAGAGAGCTCATTGATATATTCTTGGAGACTGATGAGGCCAGCCTGCAAGACGCACTAGATGACGCCAGAGATCGCGGAAAAACTTGGAAAACAGCGATTAACGCTTCACTGAAAGAGATAGGACGAGAGGCCCGTCAAGGCCGGCTCCCGCTGCCAGTTGCGCCGAAGCCCGCCAAAAAAAGCAAGGCGGCTACGAGATGACAGCAGACAACAACAAGCCGTACACCGCCGCCTCACGAACCAAGCAAAAGAAACCAAATGCCAAGGAGGAAGCTTGCCAAGCCCAGCACATTGACCATCTGGTTCAAATGTGTATCGCAGGCTTGTCAAATACGTCATCGCCTTTTTTTGTGAGGCAGGCGGCAATTCGAAATGTGGGGCAGGCCTATTTTCAGGGCAACGGGATTTTGTCTGCATCATTGGGGATGCCATAGCCTTTAATGACGGCGGGGCGCTCAGCTATTTTCAAATACCAGCGCTTCACATTGGGGAAATCCTCGAGATTGATGTTCTGCCATTCGAAACGGCAGGCCCAGGGAAAAATTGCAATGTCGGCAATCGAGTATTCGCCGGCAACAAAATCGACCTCGGCCAATCTGCGATCGAGCACACCGTATAGGCGTCGGGCTTCGTTGCCGTAGCGCTCTTCGGCGTAAGGTGCCTTGCCGACATTGTATTTCAGGAAATGGTGGGCCTGGCCGAGCATGGGGCCGAAACCGCCCATCTGCCACATCAGCCATTCCATGGTCTGCCAATGGGCCTCGCCGTTGGCGGGCCAGAGCTTGCCCGTCTTGTTGGCCAGATACATCAGGATTGCTCCCGATTCGAACACGCTTTGCCCGGTGTCGGTATCGACGATCGCCGGGATGCGATTATTGGGCGAGATCGCGAGGAAATCCGGTGCGAACTGCTCGTCCTTCATGATGTTGATGGGGTGGACGTTATAGGGCAGGCCCAGTTCTTCCAGCATGATTGAGGCCTTGCGCCCGTTCGGTGTGCTCCAGGTATATAGGTCGATCATTGTTTGGGTCCTTTTTTGGGGCGCTTCAGATGCCCACCGCTGTTTTTTACTGGCCCACAGTTCCTGAAGTCCTGTGGGGCGGCAGCATCCGCGCCATTACAATTCTCCGCACCGCTTCAGATGCCCACCGCTGTTTCTTGCTGGCCCACAGTTCCTGAAGTCCTGTGGGGCGGCAGCATCCGCGCCATGACAATTCTCCGCACCGCTTCAGATGCCCACCGCTGTTTTTTGCTGGCCCACAGTTCCTGAAGTCCTGTGGGGCGGCAGCATCCGCGCCATGACAATTCTCCGCTAAGCACCTTTTGACGATTCGTTCGACAACTCCCAACAACGGACTGGCCTCCTCGCCAATTCAGTACAGTCTGGTCAGCATCACCCAGGCCGTGACGGTGAACGGTGACAGCACGGTGGAGACCAGGACTGCTGTGTTGATGAACTTCGGCTCGCGACTGTACTCGACACAAAACAGCGCCAGCAAGACGCCGATTGGAGTTGCTGCTGCGACAACAAGAAGGTCGGTCAATTGATCGGGGATGCCCATCCACACCGCCAGGCCCCAGGTGACGGCGGGCGCAATGACGAGTTTCAAGACCAGAATCAGGCTGAGGCGGCCGATGGCAACAGACCCTGCCGTGCGGGTTGCAAGCTGGGCGCCCATTGCGAAGAGGGCCAGCGGCGGGAAGGTTGAACCCAGAAGTTCAATCGGCGTGCCGATCGCCTGCGGCAGGTTTACTTCAAACGCGCGCAGGGTCAGTCCGAGTGCGACTGAGGGGACAATCGGCGTCTCGAATGCCTTGGCAAGGCGGCTGGAGAATGTCGCCTTCTGGTCGCTTGGAGCCAATAGCCAGGCACCCACCGTGACCATCAGTATCGTCATCAGCGCTGTGATAACCGATTGGTGGAGGATGAATTCGGGTGGAAACGCCAACTGCACCAACGGTATGCCGTAGTTGCCGACGTTGGCATAGACGGTGGCCATGGCCAGCAGGGGGCCGAAGGCGCGGGGAAGGCCGAATGCTATCGCCGCCGCCCAGCCCACCGGGATCAGGAACAGGAACTGCACAACCGTGAAGTAGGCCACGGGCCAGATTTCGCTGACCGGCTGGCGGGCGGTGGCCAGGAAGTGCACCAGAAAGCAGGGCATGATGACCTGCACCAACAGCCGGTTAATGCTGGCGACATCGAGATTGATGCGCCCCTGCAGCAGATAGCCCAGCGCCGAAATCGCAACGATCGGCAAGGTGACGTTGATGGCGATATCGATAAACAGGTTCACGCAGGTGGGCTCGGTAGAGTTGGGGGCGGCAATTCAGTTCGAATGCGACGATGCGGCTTTGTGCCGTGATGCAGCACCCGGGCGAGCCCGCCTTTTTTCATATCATAACGATGCGATTTTGCATTACCTGTTTACCGCCGTTCCAAGTCAACTCTTTGCCAGCTTGGCATCCAGTGATCGCACCAAGCCGATAAAGAGGCGAAGCAGATGCACGCCCACGAAGGCGGAGACCAAGCACGCTGCGATGCCGATCCATAAAAGCGGGTAATAAAACAACGTCCAGGTCAAAGCCTCGAATGCGTGGAAGAAGAAGCTCTTCCCCTTGAGCAGTACGCGCCTCGCCTCCGAGAGCAGAAGCTTGACGGTGACGAACTCGTTCTCGGCGTCAAAGTCCCCCAGATTGACGCCCAACGCCTGGATTTGCTGCTCGAGCGACAGGATCTGCTGTTCCAACTCTATCAGGGCGCGCATCTCGCCATCGCGGGTCTTTAGGGCTGTTAGCGCTTCGCGGGTTTTTTCCAGTGCCCGGCGCTTGGCCTGAAGGTCGCGGTACTCGTTGGTCTTGTCCGACTTGTTGATGGTCAACCGTGTCAGCTCCCCGAAGGTCTGGACCTTTTCGACGAAGGTGTCGAAATCTTTCGGATCGACGCCGACGGCGAGACGAAGTGTCCGCGTGCCCTTGAGGCCCTGGCGCTGTTCGAATTGTATCAGCGCGTCTTTTTCACCGATCAGGCGGCGGATTCGCTGTTCTTCTTTTTCGAATTCCTCCGAGCGCAAGCCGATGTTGGCGACCTTTTCGTATTTCTGGCCGCCGCCCTGGCCGCCTCCTGCAGCCTGGGTCCCGGAAATTGTGCTTTTGCGCTTGAAAGACGCGTAATTCTTGATGTTCTTGCCAAAGTCCCAGCTACCGGCAACCCTGCCGATCTGGCGGATGACGCCGGCACTGTCGGGGGATTGCCAATAGCTGTAGCCGAGCCGGAGCGCGAACAGCACAAGGAAGCCGATTGCGAAAACGATGAGGGGCAGTCGTAGGCTGGACATGAGGTTTCCTTTGGCAGCGACAGGGATCATGGCTTTGGGAAGAAGCGGGCGAAAAGCGCCAGCTTTTGGACACAGCGAGTGCGTCTGGCCCGGAAAATTACGTCATTTCCAGTATGGTGGCGTACAACGCGGCCCATATGGGGTGTCGTTGGCATGGTTTGGCAGGGAGTGGATATGGACGTTGAAGACTACAACGCCTTTTGCAAAGGGCTCGCCCACACCACTCATGTCGTGCAGTGGGGCGGGGCGCATGTCTGGAAGGTTGCCGGCAAGGTGTTTGCCGTCGGCGGCTGGCAGGATGAAGACGAACAGTTGTTCGTCACCTTCAAGTGCTCTGAAATGAGCTTTGACATGTTGAAGGAAATGCCTGGGTGCCGGCCTGCTCCTTATCTTGCTTCGCGCGGCATGAAGTGGATCCAGCGCACAAGTGAGGAGACGCTCAATGACGAAGCGTTGCGCGATTACCTGAAGGAAAGCTACCGGCTGGTGGCTTCTGGATTGCCCAAAAAGAAGCAAAAGGAACTGGGGCTGCTGGATGAGGCCTGACTGGCTTGCCCGGCGAACGTCAACGACCGATCAATTCGAATGACAGCCGGTCGCGGCGGTAGGAGTTCACCTGGCAGTTGCGGTTGAGGCGTGGCGCCTGGCCTTCGAGGAGGACTGCTTGCTGGTCGGCTGCAACGTTACCTGAAACCGGATAGGGGACACGGCCGCAGCGCTTTGAATAAATGTATGCGGTTCCCGAATAAGTCATACCGCTGCGTTCGCCTTCGAACACGACATCTCCGGGTCGGGCGCCCTGGCGGACCATACCGGGCCGTGGCTCGTCATATACGAAGCTTCGCATATTGCCGTCGGCTTCCAAACGCATGACCGAACCGTTGTGGTTCCAAAGCGTGGCGCCTGCTGAGCCCGATCCTGAGCCTGTTCCATTGCCGCCGCTGCCGCTTTCGAAGGTGACGACTTCCCGTTCGCAATTAAAGGCGGCTGGCAGCCCGCTGGAGGCATACTCACAATTGGCGATCGTTTCTATTGTGCTGCCGCGATAGTTG
This sequence comes from Alphaproteobacteria bacterium, assembly GCA_022600345.1. Taxonomy (GTDB): domain Bacteria; phylum Pseudomonadota; class Alphaproteobacteria; order Rhizobiales; family Hyphomicrobiaceae; genus Filomicrobium. Next base: position 20,488 of record JAHZKP010000059.1, read on the forward strand.
AACCTGATCCGCTGGGTGGACTCACGACCCTCGAACTTGAAGCGTTTGCCACGGGCAACACAATAGCCACGGCGCTCTGATGTTGTTGTCTTGTCGAGCGTCTCGTAGGCGATCTCGGATTGGTTGGGATCAGACTTGGCGTAGAGCGCACCATCATTGATTTCGAAACGCGGGTCGTCTGTCTTGCAGGCGTCGTAGTAGTCGCCCGCTGATGCCTGTGCCCCGCTGAACAGCAGCGCAAGTCCCGCTGCCGTTATGGCCATCGCGTTGGTGTGGTTCATCAAGCTGGTCCGTTGCCGATCAATCTGAGAATTAGAGCACATTACCGGCGCACCCTACCTGGGGAAAGATGAATGAAAACGCAACGAACGGCTGCAGTGCTCAATGGCGGCGCAGCTTGACCTTGTCGCCGACCGAAAAGCGTTCGTACTGGGACTTGGAGACCGGCTTGGTCAACTGGGTGGGCCGACCCAGCCGGCCGATTGCCGCGAGTTCGAGGCTAAAGACCGTGACGTCATTGCCGTTGCGCTTTTCGTTTCGAACCGCCTTGCCGACAATGGTGGCGATTTGAACGGCAGGTGGCGCGCCTGCGACTGCTTCTCCCGTCATCATCAGGACTTTTAGGCCACCGGCATAGGTCAGGACAGCCAGTGTGGCGAGCACGCCCAGGTAGAATATGAAGCTGCGCAGATGGTGGATTGCTGTCGCCATGTCGCCCCCGTTAGGACCTGGAATTCGTGGTGCCTTCCATAAATCTAGCCGGGCAACGCTAAATCACCGTTCACGAGTCATTGCGATTTGCTTGCAATCTGTCCGCTGGCATACCAGATTAGAACAATACCGAGGGGCGCCGGCGGCAGCTGGCTGAGATCGCGCTGAAACCGGCTTCCTAAATGCCGCTGCCGTGCGAATACCCTTAAGAGCGTACCAGGCCCAGTTGGAACGCTCTGGCACCTGATCCGGATCATGCCGGCGAAGGGACGGAGGTTCATCATGACTGAAGATCACCAACTGACATACGCGCTGGCTTTGGCGATCGGCGCCTACATGCTGGCGGCCGGCTTGGGCGGCATTGCGGATCGGTCCCGCTGGGAGGCTATTCTTGCGGAACTGACCGACCGGCCGGGTTTGTCGTTTATTGCGGGTATCGTAACCTTCGCACTCGGGGTAACGATTATCCTCATTCACAATGACTGGTCGGGGCTTCTTGCAGGCTTCGTCAGTCTTGTCGGCTGGGTGGCGGCATTGGAAGGCCTGGTTCTAATCGCTTTTCCCAAACCACTTTATGATCTCGCCAACAAACTCGTCCAACCCTCGCTGATGAGTGCATTCATGGCGCTGACGGTTGCGCTTGGCGCATTGCTGATCCTGCTCGGGCTGTCGGGCGCAATGGGAGCGGGGTAACAACATGACCACATCGCAATTCATCGCCGGATTGATCGGGCCGGTGTCCATGGCCATTGCAACGTTCATGGTCATCCGCCGCGAATCGTTTGCGCAATTCACCAGGGAGGCGGTGTCCAACCGCCCATTGATTTTTCTGGCGGGTATCTTGTTGATGCTCGCGGGGCTCACAATCATCCAGACGCACAACCTGTGGGTCTGGGATTGGCGCGTTATCATCACGGTGCTGGGCTGGCTTTGCGTGCTTGGTGGTCTGGTGCGGATCTTCTCGCCGGAATACGCGCAGACCATCGTCGACAATATCAAGCCCGATCACCCAGCCGTAATAGTGACTGCAGTGCTCTACTTTGCCTTGGGAGCGTTCCTAACGGCGAAGGCCTATGCCATCTTCTAATTCGACCGACGACACTGAGCGTCTCGCGCAAGCGGACATCGCTCGACTATTGCAGCGGCGCGCTTTCATCGGGCCGTGCGCACAACAAACCCTCCGGGAGAGGAATTAAGATGAACCATCACGACAAGGACATGATCAAGCCGGAGGTGACCACAGGTCCGCTGAGCGCTTCGCGCAAGGTCTATTCTTCCCCCGACGGGCATGACGATGTTCGCGTGCCACTGCGCGAGATTGCGTTGTCCGATCCTGCTGAACCAACATTTCGTGTTTATGATACCTCTGGGCCTTATACTGAAACGGATGCCGCAATCGACGTCGAGAAAGGTTTGCCGCGGATTCGCGAAGCCTGGATCAAGGAGCGCGGCGGTGTTGAGGCCTATGATGGCCGCGAAATCAAGCCGGAAGACAACGGCAATGTTTCGGGCAAGGCGCTGGCGCGCGATTTTCCCAACAAGCAAAAGCCGTTGCGCGCGATTTCACCCTCTCCCCGCGATCGGGGAGAGGGGCAGCCACAATCGGCAGCGCAAGCTTCTGCCCCTCACCCTAACCCTCTCCCCGTAAGAATGGGGAGAGGGGATTATGCGGTCACCCAGTACGAATTCGCCAAGGCGGGCATCATCACCAAAGAGATGATCTACGTTGCGCACCGTGAAAACCTGGGCCGAAAGCAAATGCTGGAGCGCGCCGAAGCAGCGATCGCCGATGGCGAGAGTTTCGGAGCTTCCGTCCCGCCGTTCATCACGCCCGAGTTCGTCCGTGACGAAATTGCCCGGGGGCGCGCGATTATCCCAGCCAATATCAACCACCCCGAACTTGAACCGATGGCCATCGGGCGCAACTTCCTGGTCAAGATCAACGCCAACATCGGCAACTCGGCCGTGACGTCTTCGGTCGAAGAAGAAGTCGAGAAGATGGTGTGGGCGACGCGCTGGGGTGGCGACACGGTGATGGACCTTTCCACCGGCCGCAACATTCACAACACCCGCGAATGGATCTTGCGCAACTCGCCGGTTCCCATCGGCACGGTGCCGATTTATCAGGCGCTGGAAAAGTGCGATGGCGATCCGGTCAAGCTGACCTGGGAAGTCTACCGCGACACGCTGATTGAGCAGTGCGAGCAGGGCGTCGACTACTTCACGATTCATGCCGGCGTCAGGCTTGCTTACGTGCCGATGACGGCGGAACGCGTCACAGGCATCGTTTCGCGCGGTGGTTCGATCATGGCCAAGTGGTGTTTGGCGCATCACAAGGAGAGCTTCCTTTATGAGCGCTTTGAAGAGATTTGCGACATCATGCGCGCATACGACGTGTCGTTCTCGCTGGGGGATGGCTTGCGCCCTGGCTCCATTGCCGATGCCAACGACCGGGCGCAATTCGCCGAACTGGAAACGCTTGGCGAATTGACCAAGATTGCCTGGGACAAGGGTTGCCAGGTGATGATCGAGGGCCCCGGCCATGTGCCGATGCATAAGATCAAGATCAACATGGACAAGCAATTGGCGGAATGCGGGGAAGCTCCGTTCTACACGCTTGGGCCGCTGACCACCGACATCGCGCCGGGCTACGATCACATTACATCGGGCATCGGGGCGGCGATGATCGGTTGGTTTGGGTGTGCGATGTTGTGCTACGTGACGCCGAAAGAGCACCTGGGACTGCCCAACCGGGATGACGTCAAGGTCGGCGTCATCACCTACAAGATCGCGGCGCATGCAGCCGATCTGGCGAAGGGGCATCCGGCCGCCCAGCTCCGCGACGATGCGCTATCGCGGGCGCGTTTCGACTTCCGCTGGCAGGATCAATTCAACCTCGGCCTCGATGCGGATACCGCGATTGCCTATCACGATGAAACGCTACCCAAGGAAGCACACAAGGTGGCGCACTTCTGCTCGATGTGCGGGCCGAAGTTCTGCTCGATGAAAATCACCCAGGATGTGCGCGACTACGCAGCAACGCTTAACACGCGCCAGACTGAACTCGACGTCGAGATCGCCGAAGAGTCGACGATTGTCGATCCGGAAGCAGGAATGGCGGCAATGAGCCAGAAGTTCCGCGACATGGGTGGTGAAGTTTACGTCGATGCGGAAAAGGCCAAGGCTGCCGGTGGCGCGACGGAGCGCGTGGCATCGGGTGATGCTGCGGCTGTGAAGAAGTCGAATGAGGCGCTGGGGTGATCGCTGGCGCGACATGAGGGGCATCGGCCCCTCATGTCTCTGGCTCGCTTCCAGCAATACACTCCCCGACCAGGGGCATTCTTCCTGCCGATATTGGGCAAGCCCATGTTCGCCCTTCTTGCCAACATTGGACAAGTCCATGTCCGCCCTTCTTGCCAACATTGGGCAAGCCCATGTTGGGTGCCCCTGGACCTGATAAGAATTGCGGCGGAGAGTCACCAGAGATTGCGGATTTCACCCCAATCGCAAACCTGTGATATCCTTTCCCCATGACAGCATTGCCGCAACATAAGCTAACCGTGGAGGAGTTCCTGGCGTGGGCCGAGGTGCAGCCCAAGGAGGCTGGGCGCTTTGAGTTATGGGACGGGCAGGTCATCCAGACGAGGGGGGCGGCTGGCACAATGAATTCTGAACGGGCTAACCACTGGAAGAGAAAGGCTGCGTTGTATCGCGCCCTCTATCAGGCCTTCGCAACTGCGCGCCTGAAAGGCGATGTTGTCATCGACGGTGCGAGTGTCAAGCTACCCAATAACCGCGCGGTCGAACCGGATGTGCTGATCTATCTGGGGCCAGAAGTGCCGGGGGACGCTCTCGTCGTTCCCGAACCTATCATCGTCTGCGAAGTGCTGTCGCCATCGACGGCCAAGCATGACACCAGCACAAAACTTGAAGGCTACTTCGAGTTGCCGAGCATTCAACATTACCTGATTGTCGACCCCGACAAGCCGCTTCTCATTCATCACACTCGGGCGGAAGGCGATACTTTGAGAACCCGCATCATCAGCGATGCCGCCCACCCGCTCCAGCTTGACCCGCCGGGGTTGTCGGTTGATTTGACCGAGGTTCTTTCAGAGCCGACGTGACGCTTCGGGTGGGCCCACTGCAACTTGCCAAAATCTTCACACGGTTAAAAATTGATTAGGCCTTGTCCCGTAGTCTGGCGCACATGCTGGCACCGGTCGGCGCGTGGCCTTGCCCCCTTGTTCAAGGACGGCATGCTGCAATCCCTTACGTCCAACGCCTTTGTGCAAAGCCTTTGGGGGGCTATCGATGTTCAGATTTTTCGGCACCTTGTTCGTTGCAGCCGGCATTTTTTCGATGACCATGTCACCGGTTAACGCGCGCGATGATACCGTTTCGGTGCGCTCTGGCGATGCAGAGATGAATCAAGCGATCACGACGGCTCGCAAATCGCTGCCGGTGTTTTTTGCCATGATCCGCAAGCCAGACGTCGGCGTTGCTGGTTTCGCGCTGAAAGTCGGCATTAAGGACCCAGGTGTTCCGGACTATACCGAGCATTTTTGGCTCGTCGAATTGCAGCCGGAAAGAGGCGGAAAGTTTTCGGGCGTGATCAACAACGATCCCGCCAAGGTCCGCAACGTCAAAATCGGGCAGCGCTACCACTTCACGCTGAACGATGTCTCCGACTGGATGTTCACCCGTGACGGCAAGATCGTCGGCAACTACACGATGCGACCACTTCTGAAGCGCATGCCGAAAGCGCAAGCCGCCCAATACCGCGCCATGCTTGAGAAGCCTTGATTTCGCTCACGGTGCAAATCCGGCGCTAGAGCGCCGGGCACCTGCGCGGGCGCGCGTCATAAGACGCGGGTCACCTTGTTCCACGGCTTAGATGTTATCTAAGCTGAAGAAGGCACTCGCGGCTGATGCTCCCAAGGGCTAACCGGGCGTCAGAGTGCCGACGACGGCGGCTGTCATCATGGTCGCAAGCGTGCCCGAAAGGATCGTCTTGAGGCCGAGGCCTACGAGTTCGTCGCGGCGTTCGGGCACCATGGTTGTGAGCCCGCCAAGCATGATCGCCAGCGAGCCGAAGTTGGCGAAGCCGCACAGGGCATAGGTCATGATCAACCTGGAGCGGTCATCCAACTGCCCGGGGGTGAGCTTCGATAATTCCAGAAACGCCAGGAACTCGTTCAACACAGTCTTGATCCCCATGAGCGAGCCGGCCGCCTCGGCTTGCGCCCAGGGGATGCCGATCAGCCAGGTCAGTGGGGCAAAGACCCAGCCCAGGATGCGTTCCAGTTTCAGCGGTGCTCCGCCAACGTCGGGGGCCAGTGCCAGCACCTCATTTGCCAGACTGACGAGGGCAACGAAGACGATCAACAGGGCGATGATGTTGAGAAACAGCGCCAATCCGGCGGCTGTGCCGCGGGTGATGGCGTCCATTGTCGAGTTGGCCACCTCGAAATCGATATCGTCTGCGGGGCTTGCCACCTGCCGGGTTGTTTCCGTTCCCGGTGGCACCATGATCAGCGCGATCATAATCGCGGCTGGTGCTGAGATCACGGAGGCCGTGACGAGGTGGCCGACGGCGCCGTCGATCGTGCCGCCAATGAGACCGGCATAAAGCACGAGCACCGTCCCGGCGATGGTCGCCATGCCCGTGGTCATGACCATGAACAGTTCCGAGCGCGAGAGCTTCTTTAGATAGGGGCGCACAAGCAGCGGTGCTTCAACCATGCCAACGAATATGTTTGCAGCGGTGGCGACACCGACAGCTCCGCCGATGCCGAATGTGCGGCGCAGGACATAAGAGAACCCCTCGACGACGACTTGCAGCACCCGCCAATAAAACAGCAAGGCCGACAGCGCGCTCATGACCAGGATGATGGGCAGCGCCTGAAACGCGAGAACGAAGCTTGCGCCTGGAAAGCTCTCCTTGAAGGGTAATGCTGCGCCGCCCAGATAGCCGAACACAACCGCGGTGCCTGCTTTGGTGGCGCGCTCCAGGGCCAGGAAGATCTCGTTCAGGCCGACGAAAAGCTGGTTGGAACCGGGCACCTTGAGAAGCAGCAGCGCAATGGCGAACTGGAGACCCAGCCCGGCCAACAGCACGCGCCACGGATTGGCCTTGCGGTTTTCGCTGAACGCCCAGGCAATCAGCGGTAGCGCGATCAGGCCGATCGCGCTTTGCAGCATCAGTGGCATGGTTTGGCTGGTCCCCTAGTTTTTCCCCGGCATAGCCGGATTGGCCATGCCAGCCCGCTCCCCCTGCCCGACCGCCCCAATAATGCCGTCATGGGCGATCGGGCAGGGGAAGCGGACTTTTTTTGCCTGTCAGACAACGGCGGCACCTTAGCGTTGAGACGGGCCCAAGTCGATCTGCCATGCGCAGGCAGAATTATTGGTCTTGCGCGCTATTGCGGGTGTTTGCCGGAAACTGATGGGGACGTTTGGGAAAGTTGTGGCACAGTGGGGCCAATCAAGTCTGACTGGATTGGAGACCGTCATGCTTCGAATGCTTGCCTGCACCATGGCAGTTGCAATTGCCGCTGTGTCCTTGACTGGCAAGAAGGCCCACGCTGGGAAGCAGCCCTCGTGCGATGAGTGGGGCACGATAAAATCAAAGCATTCAAAGACGGCGGTGACGGTGACGTTCCTCAACAAGACTGACGAGCATCGCGCGGTGATGTGGATCAACTTCGAGGGAACGCCAGTCGACTACGCCGCGCTCAACCCTGGCGAGACCTACAAGATCAACACATTTCTCACCCACCCATGGATGTTTACCGACGGGCCGGGCAACTGCATGGAGATGTATCTGCCGCGCAAAGGGGACCGCGTTTTCGAGATCACCAAGCCGAGCCCCGGATTCGGGCCGGGGAATGATTGAGGGTGTGCTGCCCCTCACGCTCAATCTCCAGCGTCTGCCCCTCACGCTCATTCTCCAGCATCTGCCCCTCACGCTCAATCTCCAGCATCGGCCCCTCTCCCCACCGAGTGGGGAGAGGGGGTAGGTTTCGCGCGTGGCAAGTATCGACTTCACCTCTCCCCGTACTGCACGGGGAGAGGTCGGAGCGCGCGTTTGCGCGCGGAGGGTGAGGGGCAGCGAAATCCGGCAACGGCTGCCATGTCTTGCTCTCACTGTTTGGCCGGGCAACTGCATGGAGATGTATCTGCCGCGCGAAGGGGACCGCGTTTTTGAGATCACCAAGCCGAGCCCCGGATTCGGGCCGGGGAATGATTGAGGGTGTGCTGCCCGTCACGCTCAATCTCCAGCGTCTGCCCCTCACGCTCATTTTCCAGCATCTGCCCCTCACGCTCATTTTCCAGCATCTGCCCCTCACGCTCATTTTCCAGCATCTGCCCCTCAC
>JAHZKP010000060.1 GCA_022600345.1 Alphaproteobacteria bacterium
CGGTCTCGGCGGTCTCGGCGGTCTCGGCGGTCTCGGCGGTCTCGGCGGTCTCGGCGGTCTCGGCGGTCTCGGCGGTCTCGGCGGTCTCGGCGGAAGGTTCACCCACTGCCGCCTCGCTGGCAATCACTGTCTCTCCATCCCGCGGCGGTGCCTCAATGACAGCTTCGTGGGCACTATCAACCGCCGGCTGCAGCCCAGGACTTGGTGAAACGGGCTCCTGGTCCGCATCAGGCTTAAGGTTAGGGGCCGCTTCCGGTTCCAACGATTCGACTTCGATCGATGGCACGTCCTTTGCCAAGTCATCGACGGGTGGATCTTCGACAACTTCAGCTTTGATGACTTCAGCTTGCCTCGCCACCTGCTGGGGACTGCTTCCGATGCCCGGGCTTGGCGTTGATGCCTGAGTGGGTGGCGCGATAGGCGACGAAGTCGCTACTGCTTCGTCCTGCTTGGCTTCCACAGGCTCCTGGGCCTGTTGCTGCTGCGCCGGCGATGGTGCTTCCGCGCTCACGGTCTTGGCCGCATCTTGCGACTTTTTCCCCAACAACCAGCTAAACATATCTTTCCTCGGCATTGCTTATCCCTCGTCTGCCCTTCTCGTCGGCAAAGAACATGCCATGAGCCAAGTGTTTGATATTCCAGTGGTCATTACTTCCAATGCAGCCCGATTGCCAAGTTTATCGGCAAGCTGACTGCAAACATGCGCATTTTGCAGGCAAGCCCCACCATACGACCAATTTCACATATCGTCAGACAGTGATCGATGTATAGTGGCAGCCATCCAGCGAATGACCCGACGTCGAATTTAACCGCCATGGGGCGACATCCTGTAGGCCTGATACCATGTTACAGTTGTGTTTCACGACACAGCAAAACTTGCGTTGCCGAGCGCCGCAGGCCATATAAGGCGTGTCGATCGCGCTTGGAATAGACGCTGTTCCCGTTGAGAACCTGCTTCGGCATGAGACGTCTCGTTAGCGTATTGATCCGCTCTGCCAACGATCGTGGGGCGGCCTGTTCAGGGAGACTAATCGCTGGAGACTAAAGTATGGCTACCGGGACCGTAAAGTGGTTCAACACTCAGAAAGGCTACGGATTCATCCAACCCGATGAAGGTGGCAACGATGTATTCGTTCACGTATCTGCCGTCGAGCAAGCCGGTTTGATGTCGCTGAATGAAGGACAAAAAATCAGTTACGAACTGGAAAAGGGTCGCAACGGCAAAATGGCAGCCGTCAATTTGCAGGCCGACTAGTCGTCGGGTTCCGATCAGTTGGTGTGAAACTGTCTGCCTGGAACCCTCGCCTGACTTTTCAGTTGTGTTTTGGATTGAGTGCGCCTGAAAACTTATCACCCAGGCAGCATGCGTTCTTTCCGAAAGACTACGGCGTAATTGAATTTTTGCAGGATTGAGACGGGGGGAGCAGGTGTGTTCTCCCCACAACGTATTTGGAGCGGGCAATCTGTCATAGCACGGCGCCCGTCAACTGCTGCTGATGGAGTTTGGATGGCAAAAGAAGAGGTCTTGGAATTCGAGGGGATCGTCGATGAAGTTCTACCCGACGCTCGATGCCGGGTGAAGCTGGACAACGGACATGAGGTTGTCGCTTACACCTCCGGACGCATGAAGAAGAACCGTATCCGTATCCTGGCCGGTGACCGCGTCACGATCGAGATGACGCCTTATGATCTGACCAAGGGACGCATCAACTTCCGTCACAAGGATCAGCGCTCCGGACCTCCTGGAGGCGGCGGACCCGGCGGCGGTGGCCACGGCGGTCGTCGGCGTTGAGATGATTGCGCTTATCTAGCAGGCTGTTGAAAAACTCATGTGGCTCGCGACACCTGTCACTTTTTCGCATTCGGCCAGAAGCGGCGCGCAGCGCGATGTGGGTCCATCGGGCCAGTGCCGCGACACCGCCGAGGCGAAAAAGTGCGGTGTCCCAGAGGGATGCGGCGAAATTGACTGCCGGACTGCGTTGCGCCGGTTTGCCGTGGCATCCACCACGCCTGCACCGGACGCGTCTTGCCGGCAGCCAATTTCGTCTCGCATCGCGACCTCACTGAGTTCTTCAACAGCCTGCTAGGCCGCATCGAGGCGGGGCTGACCGGTCCCGCTTTCATTTGCTTACCCGGGGTGGGTGTGATGTAGCCGGACCGTTACCGCCGGTCGCTGCTACGACCGGCGCTGCCCGGCATGCGGGGTCTTCTCCCAGAAAAAGGGGGCAACCGCGAGCTGCCACAAGGCACGGTAGGCGGCAAACGAAATCATTAGCCAATAGACCGGCATGACAATCACGCCGGGCGCGAGATTTAGGCGATTACGGCTGGAAACAGCTACTGCGCCCAGCGCCATGGCAGAAACATAACCGGCGACCAGGTTGAACAGCCCCAGAGGCATCAACCAACCCGAGCCAAACAGCGCCGCCGCATCGGGCACGCCGCCGTGGCTGATCACAAGAACAAGCAGTGCAATGTAAAACCACGGGTGGACCAGCGCGGAAAAGATCATTCCGCCCATCAAAACCTGGATGCCAAGAAATCTATAGCCCCCCAGATCACGCCACAGCCCAAGCGGATTGCGCATCAAAACCAGGTAGGTCTGCATCCACCCCTTCAGCCAGCGCGTCCTTTGACCTTTCCAAACCGCAAACGATTCGGGAGCTTCCTCCCAGGTCGTCGACTGAAGCGTTTTAACGCTATAGCCCAGGCGAGCAAGCCGGATCCCCAGATCGGCATCCTCAGTGACGTTGTAGGCATCCCACCCCCCAACTCGATCCAGTACCTCGCGCGGGAAGTGGTTCGATGTGCCCCCCAGCGGGATCGGCAGTCCCAGACGTTCCAATGCCGGCAATATCGCATCGAATAGCGCATTGTATTCTATCGTGAATTGGCGGGTAAAGAAGTTGCGGTCGCTGTTGTAGAGGTCGAGCCGCGCCTGGACACAACCGATCTGCGGCGGCCCCGCCTTGAAAACTTCGATGGCGCGTTTCAGTTGATCGGGCTCGGGAAGATCTTCCGCATCATAGACAACCACATATTCGCCGACGGCATCGGCGAGGGCGAAATTGAGCGCGCGCGGTTTGGTGCGCGGCGCACCCGGCGGTACGACGACAACGCGCATATTCTCGGCCAACCCGCTGCTTGCTATGGCGTTTCGCGTTTCCACGTCGTCATATTCGACGATCAGCGAGATTTGCAGACGGCGTTTAGGATAGTCGAGCCGACCCAGGGCCTCCAATAACTGACAGACAACGGCAGCCTCGTTATAAAGCGGTACCAGGATCGCATAACGCGGCAGACCTTCGATGGGATCGGCCGCAGGTTGCTGCTGACCGCTGCCAGCCACCCCGGTGAATGCGCCCCTGCGCCCCAGTTCGACCAAGGCTGCACATCTCAACAGCGCGATACAAACGAACGGCAGACCAATTGCAGCAAACAGCAGCGGAACGACAATCGGCGGGCTGAGCGCCAAAGCCGCACACAATACAACAATCGCAATTGCGCCGGCGCCGATCACACGATGTGGCCGCAACGATTTAGCCGATAACTCGGGAAATCGCTCCTCAAGGCCGACAGCAAAGCGGCCCAACGAACCGTGCGGATCGTCCCTGCTCGCAGGGAGCGGTTTTGTCGTCAGGTAGTCCTCATCGGGCCATTCAGCAGTCGAGCGAATACCTGCGCCCTCGTTGTCCACGCCATAGTTCTCACCGCGATCACTCATTGTGGATAAAAATCGTTCCCTAGCAGGCTGATACGGCCTTGATACGAGCCGGGCAAATTCCCGGGCAGGAACCTGGCAGGCTGCTTGTTATTGATGCCGCCTCCCCCCGGTTTTGAAGAAAACGCGGAGCGCACAGTAAACGTCAGTACAATGCCCGGTTGGACGGCTATTTAAATGCAACCTTAGTTGCCATCTGCAAAATCGCTGACGAGACCTTGGAATGGCCCTCGGTGGGGCTTAGAGCGGTTCAGGGTTAGTTGGAACCATTCTGCCGAGGCGAATTTGGTTCGAGATCAAGTGGACCGGTGAAATGCGTAGCGGGGCTACGGATGAGACGGGACGCGCAGATATCGGGGCAAATTCGCCCGGCCCTTCGGGTTTCCAAGCGGCGGCGAGGTCATGCTGGAAGCGTGCTTCGCCACGACTCGTCGGCCAGCTTGCCCGTAACACCGCTACGAACTGCACTGCCCTCCTGCTCGCTCGTGCTGGAAGCGCGGCTCCGCCACGACTCGCCGCTTGAGAAACAGAATTGCTTCCACCTAACCCTGAACCGCTCTAGAACAATCAAACGATTCAATCGACCCGGCTGGTTTGGTGGACAGACATTGAAAGGGAGGATGAGAATGCCGATCACGAATCTGCAAGGTTGCTTTGATGCCTCCCGCCGATGGATGACCCGACCGGCGATAACATGGCTCGCGGCAGCCCTCATCGCCCTTGCCGCCGGGCTTCACACTTCACTCAGCCACGCGCAATCCAGCGGCTCGGCGGAAGCCGGGGCCAATAATGCGATCGTGGCGCCTCAGCGGGTTGTCCTGCGGTTTCTTACAACCAGTGACTATCCACCCTTCAACTTTTATGACGAAGACGGCGTGTTGACCGGCTTCAACGTCGATTTGGCCCGTGCAATCTGCCTGGAGCTGGAGGTCACCTGCGAAATCCTGGAACGCAGTTGGAACCAGTTGCTGCCCTCGTTGGCGAAATCCCAGGCAGACGCCGTGATCGCAGCCCACTCGGTAACCGCCGAGACCCTGAAACGGTTTGCTTTTTCCGATCGCTATTTCCACACACCGGGACGTTTTGCGGGCTTGCGGCGGGACCCGACGGTTATCGCCACGCCCGAGGGCCTGGAAAGCAAACGCATCGCCGTGGCTTCAGGCAGCGCACACGAGGCATTTTTGCGGCAATACTTTCGCGGCAGCCGGATTCTGGTGTTTGACAACCCCGAAATCGCCCGCGAGGCGCTGAAAGCCGGGGAGGTCGATGTGGTGTTTGGCGATGCGATCAGCCTGTCGTTCTGGGTCAATGGCACAGCCTCCGAACAGTGCTGCGATTTCAAGGGCGGTGCGTACCTGGAGCCGAAGTTTTTTGGTGACGGCATCGCCATTGCGATTAGCAAGGAGGACCTGCAATTAAAGGCTGAAATCGACAATGCGCTGTTGGAGGTGCGCGCCAAGGGCCGATTTGCCGAACTGGTGACGCGCTACTTCCCTTACCGGCTGTATTGATTTCGCCACCCCTCGAAAACCAGGCCGATCCACTGCAATCAGTTGGATGGTGCGCTCAAGCCCCAGTCTGGCCCCGTGACTCAAGCCGGCTAAGATTCTACAGTTGCCGTGCCGACGGGCCATGGATTGCTCAAAAAAGGGTGTCATACTCCTGCAAAATGAATCGGGAACGATCTGTCTGAAATACCAAGGATGGGCCTGCGATCCACTTTCAGGGGAGCCATAAAGCCATGAAGAAGTATCGGTCGCTGTTTATTTCAGACGTACACCTGGGCACCCGCGGCTCCCAGGCTGAGATGTTGCTTGACTTCCTTCGCGAACACGATGCCCAGACCATCTACCTTGTCGGCGATATCGTCGATTTCTGGCGCATCCGCCGAGGCGCCATCTGGCCTCAGTCCCACAATGACGTGCTGCAAAAAATACTGAGAAAGGTGCGCAAAGGTTCGCGCGTCATCTTCATCCCCGGCAACCACGACGACGGACTTCGCCAGTATTGCGGCCAGAAATTCGGCGGCATCGAGATCAAGCTTCAGGACATCCACGAAACCGCCAACGGCAAACGCTATATCGTCATGCACGGTGACGAGTTTGATTTGGTCGTGCGCTACGCCAAGTGGCTCGCCTTCCTTGGCGACCGCAGCTATCAGATGGCAATGTGGACCAACCTCCCCATCAACTTCGTGCGCCGCCGGCTGGGGCTTGGTTATTGGTCATTGTCGAGCTATCTCAAGTTGCGCGTAAAATCCGCCGTCAACTTCATTGGCGAATTCGAACAAAAGCTTTCCAAGGCCGCCAAGGAGCGCAAAGCCGACGGTGTGATTTGCGGTCACATCCACCATGCCGCCTCGCGGCAGATCGAAGACATCCACTATCTGAACTCAGGTGATTGGGTTGAAAGCTGCACGGCCATCGGGGAGACCGACGAAGGCAACTTCGAATTGATCCGCTGGCTGGATATCGTCGCTGAACGCAAGGCCAAGGCTGATGCCGCCCGCAACCCTAACCTAGAGGCAGCCTAGATGAGGGTACTCGTCGCCACAGACGCCTGGCGACCTCAGGTCAACGGTGTCGTGCGGACCTATGAACGTCTGCGCCAGGAAGCCGCGCCACTTGACGCCGAGATCGTGTTTCTGACACCCAACGAATTTACCACGCTGCCCTGCCCGACCTACCCAGAGATTCGACTGTCGCTACCAGGCTACAACTACATCGGTCAGCGGATGCGATCTGTTCAGCCGGACGCTGTGCATATCGCAACCGAAGGGCCGCTTGGCTGGATGACCCGGTCGCATTGCCTGCGCAAGCGGATCCCCTTCACGACCAGCTTTCACACCCGCTTTCCCGACTATCTTTCTCAACGCTTCGGTATCCCTGAGAGCTGGGTATGGAGTATGTTGCGAGGTTTTCACAATGCCGGCGCGGGTACCATGGTGGCAACCCCCAGCCTGTCGCGGGAGCTTGAAGCCAAGGGGTTTGAACACATCCTGCCGTGGACTCGCGGTGTCGACACCCTAATGTATCGCCCACAAGCCGTCCGCCGGTTCGGCGAGGGCCCAGTCTTCCTCTATGTTGGCCGGGTTGCAGTCGAAAAGAATATCGAAGCGTTTCTAAACGCCGACCTTCCAGGCAGCAAAGTCGTCGTCGGTGACGGCCCTCAGCTCGAAGAGCTAAAAGTTCGCTTTCCCGATGTGACGTTTACCGGCCGCAAGTTGGGCGAAGAGCTGGCCCAATGTTACGCCTCAGCCGACGTCTTCGTTATGCCCAGCCGTACCGAAACCTTCGGCATTGTCATTCTGGAAGCATTGGCATCGGGTTTGCCGGTAGCAGCCTACCCGGTCACGGGCCCTGTCGATCTCATCGAACATGGACAAACCGGAATTCTAGGGGATGATTTAAGCCAAGCCGCCCGGCAGGCGCTTCTCCTTGACCCCGGCAATATCCGAACTAAAGCTCTCGAATACAGTTGGGAATCTGCTGCAAGGCTATTTGTATCGAATCTGGAAAACGCACTCTTCGCGCAACAAGGACGCAAGGTCCCCAAGCGCCGCGTTCGCCTTACCCGACAGCGGCCGTCCCAGGCCTGAGCCAAAACTCAACTAAACTTCTGCCCGGACATTCCGAAATCAGTCGGCACGATCATCCGCAGGCTGTCGCCGCCCAGCTCCACAACAACCGGCGTCGTGCCCGCTTCGTCACCGTCGATTTGAACAGCAAGACCCGGCTCCGAAGTTTGGATTCTCTTGCACGGCACTGCGGCAACCCCGGGCAACCGGTGCTGCTGCCCAATGCCAAGCGCAATCAATTCAACCAGCCTGCCCAACCTTGAAGTCGCCTGAAACAGTACAGCGACCAGATGTTCGTTGGTGACGCAAACATCTGGAGCGATGATGAAGCCTCCTGCATAGCGGCTCGACTTCGCGACCACCGCCCAGCTTGCCCGATAGCGTTCTCCATCGACAAGGATGTCGAAGCTGCGCGGCTTTCGGGTAAGCGCCTTCAGAAGCGGCCAGACATAGGCAATCTTGCCAATACGGCGCTTCAATTCCATGTCGAGGCCGTTGATGACCTCCCCGTCAAAACCGATGCCTGCCATCAAGAAGAACGGTTCATCGTTGGCGCGCACACCAGGGATTTCGACAACCGGCCCGTTCAACAGCATTTCGGCAACTTCGTGCGGCGTTGATGGCAATGGCAGTTCGCGAGCCAAAACGTTGCCCGTGCCTGCAGGTATGACGCCGACCGGAGCCCTGGTGTCCGCACCCAAAGCTTTCGCCAAGGCCCGCACCGTGCCGTCGCCGCCAGCAGCAATAACTGCATCGAAGCGGTCGAAGTGTACGATATTGGCCAGCGCTTGCTGGGGCAGGTTCTGGCCCAGCCCCCACAGCCGCAGCATCACGACTTCAGCGCCCCGCTCTTCCAACTCGCGAACGACCCGGCGGACGAGGCGGTGGCGGCGCAGACCCGCGACAGGGTTGTGCAAAAGCAGGAATCTTTGGCGCATGGGTCAATTACACTCACGGGGGGCGACGCGTGATACCAATTCATTGTAGGTCATGTCGCAAGTTTAAAGGCGGGAATCAGAGGACAGCATGAACATCGCACAAACAATTAACGCGGCAGGCACCTTCGCAGAAAGCATGATGGCGTGGGCGACCGTGGCGCTTCCCAATGTTGTCGCGGCCTGTTTGATCCTGGCGTTTGGATGGTGGATCAGCTCACGCCTGGACCGCACATTCGCCCGGCTCCTGGAACGACAAGGTGCCGTCGATCCGACGCTTCGCTCGGTCCTCACCAAGCTGGCGCGTTACGTCATCATGATCGTATGCATCATTGCGGCGTTGAGCCAGCTTGGCGTCGAGACCACCAGTGCACTTGCCGCACTGGGTGCAATCGGCCTGGCGGTCGGGCTGGCGTTGCAGAAAACGCTGTCCAACATCGCTGCCGGCGTCATGCTGTTGTGGCTGCGCCCATTCAGCATCGGCGACTATATCGAATCCAACGACAGTGCCGGCACGGTCGAAGAAATCGGATTATTCGCGACAACGCTGACGACGGTTGAAGGCATCTACGTTTTCGTGCCCAACTCGGAGTTATGGAACAAGAAGATTGCCAACTACTCAAAGAAGTCCAAGCGCATGATCCGCGAGACTTTCACCATCTCGTATGACGACGACATTCAACAGGCACGCGATATCCTGTTAAGCTTGGTTGACGCCGATGTGCGCATCGACGACACGCCCGAGCCGACCGTGAATTTGAAGGAACTGGCCGATAGCGCGGTCGCCTTGGAGCTGCGCGCCTGGACCAATTCGTCGGGCTTCCTCACCACCCGCTCAGATGTTGTCGAAAAGGCTAAAGCCTCCCTGGAAACAGCGGGCCTTTCCATCCCCTATCCGCAACAGGACGTTCACATCCATCAAGTCGAGTACGACGACGACGAGAAAAGCGCAGCTTGACGCGGACCACATAGACGTTCCGTTGAAACGTGATGAGGGAATAGACAGCCGCTATGAGCAATCGCCCCAATACGAGGGACGTCATCGTCAACGTCGTTGCCTTCCAGGCAGCTTGGCTAGCCCTCGTCATCGGTGCTGCGAACGGCTTTGCACTCGCAGGCCAGGTGGTGGCGGTTCTGGCGATTGCGCTGCATCTGATGGTTTCGCCCAATCCCACTGCTCAGGCCAAGCTGATCGTGGCTGCAGCTCTCCTCGGGCTAATCAATGAAAGCGTTATCCTCAGCAGTGGCTTTGTGAGTTACGCCTCGCCTTCGGGGATTGCGTGGCTGCCACCAGCCTGGCTGATCGCCTTGTGGCCGGTGTTTGCAACGTCGATCAACGTCGCTTGTCGGCCAGCGCGAGGCTGGACGATAGCTGCAATCTTTTTCGGCCTCCTCGTAGCTCCCATTGGTTACATTGTCGGGGCCAATCTGGGAGCCATGAGTTTTTCCCAACCACAACTCAATGGCCTGGCCGCCATCGGCCTGGCCTGGGCTGTTTCGCTACCGGTGCTGTTGGTTCTCGCGCGCCGATGGGATGGATGGCGCTAGCCGCATCATCCACCAGCAGCGTTGTTCGCTTTGAGCAACCGGTGTTCGGCGCTCAGGCCCAAATATGTGGCAACGCACATCAACAACAACACCAGCGTAAACGGCAAACCCGTCGCGATTGCCGCTGCCTGTAGCGAGGCAAGCCCCCCGCCCAGCATCAGCGCGATGGCAACCAGCCCTTCGAAGACCGCCCAGAAAACGCGTTGGCCAACAGGCGGTTCCAGCTTGCCGCCAGCGGTAATGGTATCGATCACAAGCGAGCCCGAATCCGATGACGTGACGAAGAACACCACGACGAGAACAATGCCGACAAACGACAAGACGCTAGCCATCGGCAATAGTTCCAACATCTTGAACAGCGATAGTTCGGGCTGCCACTTGGTCACTGTTTCAGCGACGCCCGTATAACCGGTATCGATCAGTTGCACGAGCGCAGTGCCGCCAAACGTCGTCATCCACAACACAGAAACGAGCGTCGGAATGATCAACACGCAAGTGACGAACTCCCGAACCGTGCGCCCCCGCGACACCCGCGCGATGAACATGCCAACGAACGGCGACCAGGAGATCCACCACGCCCAATAAAACGTCGTCCAGCCGTGCAGGAACACTTCATCGCGACCCACCGGGTTCGACAGCGGAACGATGCGCCACAGGTAGCTTCCCAGATTGTCGAAGAAGCCGGTAAGAATTGCGATCGTCGGTCCGGCGATAATGACGAACACCAACAGCGCGAACGCGATCGTCATGTTGATTTCCGACAACCGCTTCACGCCGCCATCTAGCCCGGCCATCACCGACACGGTCGCCATTGCGGTAATGCAGCCGATCAGGATCACCTTGTTGATGTCGGTTGCCGGAATGCCGAACAGATAGTTCATGCCCGCCAGCGCCTGTTCCGCCCCAAAGCCAAGCGAGGTCGCCAGCCCGAACAGAGTCGCGAACACCGCCAGGATATCGATGACGTGCCCGAACCAGCCCCATACCCGCTCACCGAAGATCGGATAGAACACCGAGCGGATGGTCAGCGGCAGGCCGCGGTTATAGGAGAAGAACGCCAGCGACAGCCCGACGATCGCATAGATCGCCCACGGGTGCAGACCCCAATGGAAGATGGTCGCAGCCATCGCCACATCCCGCGCCAACTCGGTATTCTCAGGGGCAACGAACAGCGGCGGTTTCTGGAAGTGGGCGACGGGTTCAAAGACGCCAAAGAACATCAGGCCGATGCCCATTCCCGCTGCAAACAGCATGGCAAGCCAACCCGTGAACGAGAATTCGGGCGTTGCGTCCTGACCGCCCAAACGAATGTTGCCGAACTTCGAGACCGCCAGAAACAGCGCGAATAACACGAAGATGTTGCCAGCCGAAATGAACAGCCAGTCGAACGTCGAGGTAACCCCGGTGCGCAGACCCTGGAAGAACGACTTGGTTTCAGCGGGCATCGCCAGCGAGACGGCAACGAAAGCAACGATGATGAGGGCCGAGACGAAGAACACCGGGTTATGGATATCGAAGCCCCACACCTCGACGTTATCCTGGCCCACCTCGTAATCGGTATCGAAGGTCACCGCCTGGGGATTGTCGTCGCTGGTCGCTGTCGGATCGCTCATGTCAGGTGGCCTCTTGTCAACGGTTGGCATTCGAGGCCGCAACGTCGGCTATTTGGTCCGATGACGCAAGGGTGGGCGGCAAGCGGGGCGGTTACCAAGAAACTGACGACCCATCGTTTGGCCCAGGAATTGAATTTTCACCACCAACGTCATGGCCGCGCAGGCAGCCATCCACGCAAGATGCGGGAATAGTTGAAGGTTTCAACATTCGCGAGGTGTGAAAGAAGGGCCGGATCTGGCGGCATCAAGGAGGGCTACTGGAGGTTACTTGAGGCTTGCGTGGATCCCGTTCTTCAACGGGATGACGGGTGGTGGTTGGAGCCCAACTTGGCCAACTTCGGTCGGCCTATCACTACCGGACAGCAGTGTGACAAGCACCGGGATGACAGATGGTGGGTGAGGCCAGCGGGGTGGCTCGTTGCTGCTGAAGCGTTCGGCGCGGCGCTATCGGGAAATGGCGGGCAGCAGAAGCTCAGCGGATTCGGGTTCCAGGCACAGGCTATCGGAACAGGCTTGCAGGCTGAGGGTGAGCCGCTGCGCTGTAGTGGGCTTTGCGGACAACTGCGATGCCGGGACTTCTATAGCGACGGTGCCTTCATAAAGGTCGAGCGGTTGGGGATGGAAGCCGAGTTTGCGCTTGATGGCTGTTGGGTAATCGATCGCACCGGTGTTGTTGCTATCCGCGTTGCTGACCTTCACCACGGTCGGGATGAGAAAATCCTCAGTGGGTTTGTTGGCGTTGATGTGCCAGCCGGGGGCCAGCTTGAGGATCACGCGGGCCGACTTTCCATCCTTGCTGCGTTCCGCTGAAATTCGCACCGCTCCCTTTCCGAGTGACTGGCGGCTTCCCACTTCGCCACGCTCATGAATGTCGGCGGCGACAAGTGTCGAAGCCATCGCCATCGGTGTGCGGCGCGCCAGGCCGCCAAGTGCGGCCGCCAATCCATCTGCCGCATGCCCCCATCGCGGATTCTGATCGCGGCGCGTCAACAACGAGAACAGTTCGAGGGCTGCGGCATTGCCAGCCTGCAGGTCGCCGTCGTCGTATTGCTTGGTGCGAACAAAGCCGGTTTCACCCTTGGTCAGATAGAAATCCCCGCTGTCGGGATCGGCAAAGGTGTCAATAATGATGGATGCCGACTTCTTCGCCAGATCGCGCCATTTCTCTTCAGCGGTGGCGTCATACAAAGCGACCGCTGCCAGTCCCGTCAGCGCGTGATCAGCTTGGCTTGCAGCAAGGCCAGTCGTACCCTCGAAATAGGCGCGCTGCATATCCACTGTTCCAGCGCCCAGCCTTTTCACCAACAATGTCATGGCTTGTTGGGCGGCCTGCAAATAGCGCGGCTCATCGAGCACAACGGACGCTTCCGTGAGCGTGCGGATCATCGCGGCGTTCCAGTTTGCGATCACTTTGTCGTCGCGGCGCAAGGCCGGACGCTCTATGCGAACCGCACGCAGTTTTGCCAGCACGCCCTCGACCTTTTCGTTGAAGGCTTTTTGCTCAAGCCCCGCATCGCGGGCAAGTTCGTCAAGCGGGGCAACGAACCGCAGGGTGTTCATATGCTCATGATTGCCGTCCTTGGTAACGCCGAAGACTTGGGCTGCGAACGGAGCATCGCCCCCCAGCGCCTTATCGAAATCTTCCTTTGACCACAGATAGAAAAGCCCTTCCTTGCCATCGGTTTCGGCATCGAAGGCGGAAGCGAATCCGCCTTCTGAAGTGGTCATGTCACGAAGAACGAAATCGAAAGTTTTCCGCGCCGCCTCGGCATATTTCTGGCGGCCGGTCAGTTGGTAGGCCTGGATCAACAAGCGTCCGATCTGGGCTTGATTGTAGAGCATCTTTTCAAAGTGGGGCACAGCCCAGGCGTTGTCGGTGGCATAGCGATGGAAGCCGCCAGCAACGTGATCGTTGATGCCGCCGCGAATGATGTTGTCCAGCGTCAATTCAAACGCATCAAGCGCCACGGCGTCAGAATCGCGAATGGCACGATGATAAAGGAAGCTCAACAGTTGTTCGCGTGGAAACTTGGGCGCTGTTCCCGTACCGCCGTTGAACGCATCGAAACCTGACAGTACCGTCAAGCTGGCCCGCGTCAGAAGCTCCGGCGTGATTTTCACAGCCGCCTGCTTCCGGCTCATGACACGGGAAATCAGCGAAGCAACGCGCGTGGCATCGGCGCGCAAAGCTTTTTCCTCGCCTTTCCAGGTACTGGCGATCTGGCCCAATAGCTGCGTGAATTCGGCTTCAGGCGCGTAGGTCAATGCGAAGAACGGCTTGAGATCCGGCGTCAGGAAAACCGAGTTCGGCCAGCCGCCCCGCTGGGTGATCAATTCGGTGGCGATCATGTAAGTCGCATCGACATCGGGGCGCCGCTCCCGATCGACTTTGACCGAGATGAAGTCGGCATTCAGGAGCTTTCCAACCGCTTCCTTTTCGAAGCTCTCGCGCTTCATGACGTGACACCAGAAACAGGTCGAATAACCCACCGACAAGAAGATCGGCTTGTTTTCCTTCTTTGCGCGCTCGAAAGCTTCCTTGCCCCAGGGATACCACTCGACAGGATTGTCAGCATGCTGGCGCAAGTAGGGAGAGGCCTCGCTTGCCAGGCGATATCCTCCGCCAGGCCGGCTCTGTTCGGTCGTGTCTTTGGCATCGGCAAGAGATGCGGCCGCCAGGGAAATCGCAATAACGGATAGAAGAACGCGCATTGATGGGGTCCGGTGCTGAAACGGGCTGGGTCGGGCATTCGTGAATCGTTGCCGGCACCCTAGAGCGCGCGTCCACACAACGGCTATCAAATCCGGCCGATCTCAACGGCTTGTGAAAATGCGTGATCTCACCAACCAATCGCAAGTCTCAGAATTCGACTTCCAAGCTCCACTTCAGTGTCTGGTCGGGGGTGTTGTCGTTAAGCCCAAACAACATCCCCACACCCAGCGTCACCTCGACCTCGTCTTCATCACTGTCGTCGCTGTCCTCTCCGTCGGCAATTGCAGTCGTCGCGCCTGCAGTTGAAGACCGCGAACCGGGAGAAAACGAGTAGTAGATGATCGGACCGGCGCGATGCTGATCGTGATCGCCAAAAGCTTCGCGCTCGTCGCCAGGGGTTCCGCTATTGCCCAGCCGGTCGAACGTGCCATAGCCCTCCAGCGTAAACATCCAGCTCTCGTTCACCTGGTAGGAAACCTGGGTGGCGTAGGCCAGATCCCATTTTTCATCGCGTTCAGGCACCGGACCGCTTGTGTCGCCATTTCCGAAGTGATGAACCAGAAGCAGATTTCCAACCGCCCCCCACGGACCAAACCTGGCTTCGACAATCGGACCGAAGACGATGGAATTGAGATCGTCCCCGCCACCGACCGGTGCTTCGAATTCCGCCAGTGCACCAAATCCGATGCCGCCTGGTTCAGGAACACGGGAGAAAATAGCGACCACCTCGACGGCGACCTCATCCAGCTTCAGATCCGCGAAGGAATTCGCCAGCGCAAGGTCGTCGACCTCCTCCAGGCGCTCTTTCTCATATTCGACCCCCAGCCGCATCCTCAGGAAATTCGTGACGCTGGCTTCCATCTCAAGGGCGTGCCGCTGGTGGGCGACCGAGTTGTCATCCAGGATCGGCTCGTCGTCGCCGCGTGCAATTTTTCGCCCGGGCTGCCCCCATGAGTGAGCATTCTGGCTTTGAAATTCCATTTTGCCGGGCTCGGCTTCCAGATCCTTTAGTTCGAATTGCCCGATCGCGGGACCTGCTGCAACCTCAACTGAAGCACAAACAAACACGAGCGCAGCCAATAACTGGCGCCCGCCCTGCAAACGGCGGCACGGTCGGTGATCGTCGGCATGCGGCTTGATCATCACTTCCCCCAAAGGCGAGCCCGTTGTGGCGCGGACAGACATGCGCATTCGGACTGCTCATTATTCATTCAAGGCAGTATGCACCCTGCTGAAAGTTCGGGAATACACAGCAACGCAGGCCGGGAAGATTTCCTTATGGCCGCGATGTGTCTTTGTCACAGTCACAGTTGCCCCAACGCACCGAAATCAGGGCGGAACAAAGGCGGCAACGCGGCGGAACAAAGGCTCGCAAAGCCCTGTAAACATTCAGCTTAACGCCGGCCACTAAGTGCGTGACAGCCGTCGAATTTCGATGTTACGAAGAAGACGGGGAGGGGTTTCTCAAGAGGGGGAACCCAGATGTTTTCACGCCAATCAAGCTCAACGAAAGCCACACCGCAGGTCCTGCAACCAGAACCAAGCCTTGAACAGCTCACACCGCCGCCACTGAAGCCCGAACCTATCGCCACTATTGAGGTGCCCGATGCGACTGAGGTTCCTCGCGAGCCTCCGCATGAATCCGTTATCGGCCCGGACCTGAAAATTCTGGGCGGAGGCCTCCGCCTCATTTCGGAAGGCAACCTGACGGTCGACGGTGTCGTCGAAGGCGATGTCATGGGAGCCAACGTCACCATCGGCAAGCACGGCCAGGTCAACGGGCTGGTGCACGGAGAGACCGTCTCAATCCAGGGCCATGTCCTTGGCATGGTGCGCGCGGTCGACGTTTCATTGAAAACCGGAGCGAACGTCGAAGCTGAAGTCCATCACAACACTCTCAGTCTTGAGCTTGGCGCCAATTTCGAGGGCCGGTCGCGACGCTACATGGAGCGCAGCGATCTCGTTCCCGATCTCAACAATGCCGCATCCGAGAGCGATGGGGCCTCAGATACAGCCATCGCAAGCGGACCGGTGCCTTTGACGTCCTGAGACGCCGCTGCACATCATGTGCTGTCGGGTCGCCATACAGTCATCGTGGTTGGGTATCGCACCTCACCCGTCGGAAGACTCTGAGTGGCGCCCCCCCCCAAGTCCTGCAATGCAAACCGCAATACAAACGTTACGCGTAGAGTAGAGTTGAGTAACCAGTCCAATGAATAAGAAACAGGTTTTGGAGGACGCGCTTCCCTTGCCCGGCCCGACCACGACAGTGTTTGGGGCCCATGTCGACATTGAGGGAGACGTATTTATCGACGGCGACGTCATGCTGATCGGTCGCATCAGCGGGTCTCTGAGATGCAAGCGGTTCGTCCTCGACCGGGAGGGCGAACTCGAAGGAACGCTGGTCGCGGACTCAGCAGCAATCTGGGGCAATGTCAGCGCTGAAATGTACGCCCCTGTCATCGAGCTGCACGCCGGCTGTGCCGTCGAGGGAGCGGCCTACCACGAGGAATTCATTCTCGACCGGGAAGCCTATTTCGAGGGCAGATCAAGGCGCTACAGTAATCCTCAGGCGATGGCCCCGGCCGCCTGAGGCGGGTCTGCCAAAGGTGAACTCTGACCTGACCCGCACGGCGGTGTGCCCACAACCGGCAACCCAAAACCGGTATGAACTTAGTTCACGCCCCCCCCTCTCCTCACACAAGCCGTTCGTGATCAATGTTCACGCGTGCGGCAGGCAGCCAGCGTCAGGCAGCGGACGGCGGGCGGCACGCAGCGAACGGTGGCCGGCACGCTGCGAACGGTGGCCGACACGCTGCGGACGGCAGGCAGCACGATGCGAACGGCGCGGGCGAACGGCGAGCGGCATACGGCGAACGGTGGGCAGCGGGCGACGGGCGACGGGCGACGGGCGACGGGCGACGGGCGACGGGCGCCGCGCGGATCATTAACGGCTTTTCGATTCCCTCAACATACCTTGCCTGACGCCGCCGATTGCCCTTCTCAAGCCACCGTGTCGCGTCGCAGACGCCCTTAAAGAAAAATGCCCCCCGGCCAACCGCAATCTTTGGCTTGCCCACCAGTCATTTGACCTTCGTGACGCGCTACCACCGCTTGAGAAAGGTGTGCCAGGCTTTCGCCAAAAGTTATAAGAATTTTTTATATTCCGCACCAAGTCGGTAATTCTTGTGATATAGACATTGTATACTTCAACACATCCGCACACAGATTTACAGCAGGCGCACTAACATTGCTGGACCAAAATATTCTGCAAGTCTTCGAACGGATCGCCAATTGCAATACGGTTGAAGATCTTCACGAAATCGTTGTCGAGGCCGTCCTTGCCTTCGGATACGACTATGTAACGTTTCTGACGCTGCCCTCCCCCGGCCAAACGGTTAAGGACAGCATTTTGTTCGACACCAGGCCGAAAAAATTCATTGAGAGCCATCGCCGCAAGGACTACCTGACCCGGGAAACTGCGATCAAGGAACTCAAACGCTCTCTGGCAACGGTAACTCTTGGCGATCTGAGAGATATGCCGACGATGACGTTGGCCCACAGAAAGCTGTTCGAAGAGGCAAGCGAACTGGGAATTGTCGATGGCCTCATTGTTCCTGTTGTAACCGCTGGTGGAAACCTGGGTGTATTTTCCCCTAGTGGCCGGGCGCCGGATCTTGGGCCGATAGCGCGAACCACCGCTGAGTTGATTGGCACTTGTGCGCATCAAAGAGTGTTGCGCCTGTCCTTGATCTCGATACAATCCGACCCGAACTTTGAGCCACTGTCACGACGTGAGCGCGAAGTGCTGCAACTGGTTGCTTCTGGCAAGACCGACAAGAATATCGCCCAGGCCCTGAAGATCGAGGCGGCAACGGTAAGAAATCAGATCGAACAGGCTAAGCTGAAATTGGGCGTCACCAAGAGGACGCAAGCCCTGATCATGGCATTAAAGCGCGGCGAGATCGGCCTCTGAAAAAATCCCGACCAGCCCTGTCAATAGAAGTTTTCTCCCATTTGGTTTTGCTCCGAATTTGCGTATCATTACATCGCAAACGAAAATGATCATTCGTGGCGATCGGATTGGGGCAAAATGGCTGTTGCAGTTAGTGTTGGCGTCTCGGCCGCCCAACAAAAGCTCCTTGATGCACTTTTCCGACCTCGGCCCAGCGAAGTGGCGTCCGGGCAGGTGCAATCGATTGTCTGCTCCCATGGCATCGCGGAAAATTTCGATGCGGTCGACGGTGCCGTGTGTTTCTACGACTTGACCTCCCACGGCGGGGTCGAGGGGTATGCCTGCCTCCTCCCAACCATGACCCGGTCGCTGATCGCTGAACTCTACCCCCAGTCGTCCAGTCTATCAGCGCAACCGTGTGCCCCCGACATCTACGAAGCCACCTGCTATTACATGCGTCCTTCCAATATGTCTGCGGAAGCACATCGGCAAGGTCGCTCACGGCTCTTGCGGGCAATGATCGAGTGGGCCTGGGACTTCGGACTGAGCGACATCCAATGCGCCACAAATCTGCAAGCGATGCCGATGCTCCGAGACATGACGCCAAATCTCCAGTCCATCGGCCCCGAACTCCCCCCACTCCCTGTCGGATCGACCTTGGCAGATGAGAACAACCATTGCGTTCCAGCACGCTGGCCCATTTCCGACGATATGCGGATGGAAATCCTCGATTATGCAGCCAACCAGGAGCAGCCCTACCGCGTCCTGGAACTATGTACGCCAGTCCGCAAATCCGGCCGACGCAGAAAGCGGCGTCGGCGCCGCTAAACAATGCCTATGGTCCGCCTCAGGCCACCTGGAAGGCAAACCAGACCCACAGCAGCTCAACAGTCTTTGGACGGCCAACTAACCAACGGCCTTTTTCGCGTTGAGCGCCAGTCCCAGCTCATCACGAATGTTCTTGGCGGCCTGACGCCAATCGCCTCCGGGCTTTGGCTCATCGACATCCAGATCGGCGACACCTGGAACCTGGGCAGGGGGATTTCCGCCTGGTTCGTAGTAAGGCAAATCGAGGTTGGCCTCTTGAACAATGGTCTCGGGGCCGTCCTCATTCGTCGGGAAGGCACCGATGCGCGAGGCCAGGTTCTGCAATTCCGATAGGATCACGCCGCGCCGTGTTTCATGCTCGATAGTGAGGCTTCGCACATCGTCTAGAAGTTTCTTGTCTGCAATGCACAAGGCCTCTCCCAGGGCATTGATCAGCAATTGCTCGTTATTGGCAATGCTGGCCAATTTCGCCTGCATATCTTCAATGTGAGCTTTTGACGTTTTCATCGGCGCCACCAAATCCAAATTTCCAAGAAGGACGAATCACCAACGAATACAAACTACTAGCTTTCTCGACTAGAAATGCGGAGAGAATGGGACAGGACACCTTTTGCGGAATTGAGACAAAGCAGATTGCGTCGGCTGAAATTTAATGGATGCACTTCGTCAATCGAAAACCGCCCATCAAGGATCAACTGCAAGAAACAACGAGTCAGGCCACCGCAGTCTTCGCTCAGACTACTGTCTACCCCGCCTACTTGGCGCTCTTCGCGACCTTCCACATTTCCTCTTCAACGCGGATCGAAGCGAGAATCCGATCAATCAGCAGGCACGTGCGGCGGTACAGGTCCGAACCCTGCCGGTAGTCTGCAGGCGCGAAAAAGTCGATACGGCCGGCGTTGAACAGATCGACGCATTTCTTCCGCGCCTTACCGGGGGGATGAACCGCAATTGCGTGCCCGCCGTTCTTTCGCGTTACGGCCATGGAAGGAACGTCGGTATCCCCGTCCCCAAAATAGATCATGTTGGAAAACGGAATCGGCCGCTCGGATTCCGACATATGCTCGTTGATGGTTTCGCCAAGATCCTCGACGCCTTTGTTGATGCGAAACAGGTACTGGGTCTTGCCCGTGTCGGTAATCACCCGCTTGGGATAGGGCAGATCATAGGCATCGAACCAATATTCGGACGCAAAGACATTGTGAAACCGGTCATAGATCGGCGTGCCTTCGACAATCTCGGTCAGCCCCGATGAAATCAGATAGTGGCGCAGCGTGATGCCGTGAATTTCGGCATGTTCGCGCACATAGTCCTCGATGGCGCCAAACCAGTCGAGCACGCCTGGAAACAACTCGACATCGCGGCCCTGGGCAACCAGATCCTCGCGGTCGATCCGCACGCCGGCTTCTTTGGCCTTTTTGTACAACAGGTGCATGTAGGTTATCAGCGGATCGGCTTTGTGCTCCTTGGCAACGCGGTTGGTCTCCTCCCAGAAGGCCGCCGGATCGATACCAATCTTGGGAAGAAAAGCATATTCCTGCATCGGGCGCGGCGATAACGTGCCGTCGAAGTCATAGACCAGAGCAATCGTCTTCTTGGAAAACTTGGCTACCCCCTTGGGCTTTCCGGCCGCCGGCCTGTTGGTCGCGGCCGGCCTTTTGACAGCCTTCGATCGCGCCCCCCCCTTCGACTTGCGCGCCGCTATGCTTCCCTCACCTGTTGCCCTTGTCGCGCGCTCGGCCATCTGTTTTCCCCGGCTGGCTGGTATGATGAAAATCGTCCATTCCGACTTGTATGGGTAAGTATTGCCCTGATTCGGCAGCCGGGAATAAGGCCGCCTGACCTCCCCGACGCCCGCATCACCTGTGAGAAAGGCTGGTTAGTACTTGTGAAATCCTGCTTCGGGGCAATAAATGCGCAGGCGAAATGAAGCCGCAAGAGTAGGTCTCGGCTCGCTCGATTGAATTGTTAAGACCAAAAAGACGCCAAAGAGGATGCACCATGCCCCTGCCAACGTTCCCTGCCGCGCCGGAAGCACGAGACGAACTGATCAGCATTGTCACGGCTTTGTCCTACCAATCGGGACCGGAAATAAAGTTGGCCTCGGGGCAAACCTCAACCATTTACTTCAACATGAAGCCAACCATGTTGGATGCGCGCGGTGCATTTCTGATCGGCCTTCTGGTCCTCGACACGATCGAGGACTTGCAGGTCAGTCTCGTCGGCGGGCTGGAAATGGGAGCTGTCCCGATAGCCTCGGCAGTGGCCGCCGTCAGCGCCGCCAAAGGCGACCCTGTTTCAGCGTTCTTTGTGCGCAAACAGGTCAAGGAACACGGCACGCAAAGCCTGATCGAAGGCCTGGCACCCGATGAAACCATGGAAGAACGGCGCGTCGTAATCCTGGAAGATGTGACGACGACCGGGGGCTCGGCTGTCAAAGCCGCCCAGGCAGTGCGGGAAGCGGGAGGAGAAGTTGTCGCCGTCGTAACGATTCTCGATCGCCAGGAAGGCGCACAGATGGCGTTCAACAAGGCTTCGATCGCTTTTCGGCCGCTGTTGACCAAGGCCGATATCCTCGCCGCCGCAGGTTAGCCGCCCAACGACTATTCGGCCAGCACCACTTCTTCGGCACGAAAAAGCCCCGGCGGACAGATCCGGCCGGGGCTTGAAAAAAATGGTCTCGTCCGCGTTTTCGGATGGCCGATTACTCGGCTGCCGCACGCGTGCCGACGTTGGGTCCCGCATTGCGGACTTCCTCGTCCACGTGGCTTGCGAATTTCTCGAAGTTTTCAACGAACATAGCCGCCATTTTGGAGGCCATTTCGTCGTATTCGGCAGGCTCCGCCCAGGTCTGGCGCGGGTTGAGAATCTTTGCGTCGACACCGTCGAGCGCCAGCGGCACCTTGAACCCGAACAATTCATCGGTACGCATTTCCGCGTCCCCCAGCGAGCCGGTAAGGGCCGCATTGAGCAGCGCGCGGGTCGCCTTGATCGGCATCCGCGATCCAACGCCGTACTTGCCGCCGGTCCAGCCAGTGTTGACCAGCCAGCAGTTGACCCCGTGCTTGGCGATCAGTTCGCGCAACAGATTGCCATAAACCGAGGGGTGGCGGGGCATGAAGGGTGCGCCAAAGCAGGTCGAGAAGGTTGCCTTGGGTTCATTGCCCATGCCCTTTTCCGTACCGGCAACCTTGGCGGTGTAGCCCGAAAGGAAGTGATACATCGCCTGAGCCGGCGTCAGCTTGGCAATTGGCGGCATCACACCGAAAGCATCCGCCGTCAGCATTACGATGTTCTTGGGGTGCCCGGCCGTGCCCGTCGGACTGGCGTTGCCGATCGCCTCCAGCGGATAGGCCGAGCGCGCATTTTCGGTCAGGCTGCCGTCGTCAAAATCGGGGGTGCGGTCATCCTTGAGGACGACATTTTCAAGCACGGTCGCAAAGCGGTTCGACGCAGCATAGATTTCCGGCTCCGCCTCTTCTGAAAGGCGAATCGTCTTTGCATAACAACCGCCTTCGAAGTTGAAGATTCCATTCGGCGACCAGCCATGCTCATCATCGCCCAATAATGTCCTGGACGGCTCAGCCGAAAGCGTCGTCTTGCCGGTACCAGACAGGCCGAAGAACACAGCGCTGTCATCGCAATTGCCAACGTTTGCCGAGCAATGCATCGGCATGACATTCTGCTGCGGCAAGACGTAGTTGAGGAACGAGAAGACGCTCTTTTTGGTCTCACCGGCATAAGATGTGCCACCGATCAGCACCAGACGGCGCGTGAAGTCGCAGGCAATGACCGTTTCCGATTTGGAGCCGTGATTTGCCGGATCGGCGCGGAAGCTTGGCAGATTGACAACGGTGAATTGTGGCTGGAAACCGTTCAGTTCGGAGGCTTCGGGACGCCGCAGCATGTGGCGGATGAACAGCGCATGCCAGGCATATTCCGTGACGATCCGCGTCGGAAGGCGGTACTCGGCATCCGCGCCAGCAAACAGGTCCTGGACAAACAAGTCCTTGTCGGCGGCAAACGCAAGGAAGTCCTGGTAAAGCGTATCGAATTGCTCCGGCGTCCATCGGGCAGCGTTATCCCACCAGATCGCGCCTTCGGTTTCGCTATCTGCGACGATGAATTTGTCGTTGGGTGACCGTCCCGTATGCTGGCCGGTTTCGGCGGTAAAAGCACCGCTGGCAGACAGCTTTCCTTCCTTGCGCTGGATTGCAATCTCGACGAGTTCGGGAGCCGTTTTGTTTGAAGTAATCGAACGCGCCGTCGTAAGCGGGAAGGTCAGGAAGGTCATAATTGGCTATCAGGTCCGTTTTTTTTAAGTCAGAACCTGACCACATCCCTAATTGTAGCGATGGGAGGTCCGAAACTGTGGCTCTATTCGTAACTGGCCCGCCTCGACAATCTGCCGGGCCGTCGATTAAGAAGCACTCCGGCAAAACTACTGTCGGGGTCTTACGTGGGTGTCTGGCGTAATAACGTGTGCCGCACACGATTTCGCGCTTGGGGCACCACAAGCCATCGGCTATCAACAGTTGCGAACACCCTGCGTGCAACTGCGGCTCGCTATGGTGCCCGTAAATAGCTACGTCGATTGCAACCGTTGGCACAAGCTGAGGCCTGGGCCTTGCGGCTGAAATCGTACGGCTAACGGCGTATCCGATGGCATAGCTGGTCGTTTAAATCAATGCCCATTTGCCCTACAAGTTATACGTAGGTACATAGTGGGTATAAATCTGCAATTTTGCAGGCTAAGCGGGCATTTGAGACGGTGAGTTATAGTGCCGCAAGGTGTTCCATGCGCCATCCAGACCCGTTCAGCTTGTGTTCAACACAAAATTCACACTTTCAATGGCGCCACATTTCCTACATCAATCCGCCATAGAGCGCCGCCAGTGCGGCGATCACGGGAAGACAAGGGGCCCAAGGCCATGAAAGAAAAAAGCAGCATCGCGCTCGTTGACGACGAACGCAACATTCTAAATTCGCTCCGGATGGCACTTGAGGCCGAAGGATTCAAGGTGCGCACCTACTCAGATGGTGCAGCAGCCCTTGAAGCGTTAACCGAAGAGCCCGTCGACATGGGCATATTCGATATCAAGATGCCGCGCATGGACGGCATGGAGCTGTTGCGCCGGGTGCGCCAGCAATCCGACATGCCGGTCATCTTCTTGACCTCCAAGGACGAAGAGATCGATGAGTTGTTCGGCCTTAAGATGGGAGCTGACGACTACATCGCCAAACCGTTTTCGCAGCGCCTCGTTGTCGAACGCGTCAAAGCCGTTTTGCGCCGTGCCGGCGCCCGCGAGCCTGGAGCAGTCCCCACCGAGGCCGCCAAGGTGCTTGAACGGGGTATGTTGAAACTCGATCCCGAACGTCACACGTGCCATTGGGACGATAGACCGGTGACCCTGACGGTGACCGAATTCCTGATCCTGCAGGCCCTTGCCGCACGCCCCGGCGTCGTCAAGACACGCGACGCGTTGATGGATGCCGCCTATGACGATCAGGTCTACGTCGATGACCGCACGATCGACAGCCACATCAAGAGGCTGCGCAAGAAGTTCAAGCAGGTTGACGATAATTTCGACGTTATTGAAACGCTCTATGGCGTCGGCTACCGCTTCAAGGAAGCCTGAATAAGGGTCAACGGCACCCGGCAATTAGTCGTGAACTAGCCGGCGGTTGCCATAAATTTGGCCCGCTGGCCAACCAGAACGAATATAGCCGCCTCCTGCCCATGACTTCCGGCAGGAGGCGCCTTGTGCTTTGGATGCCCTGAAGCACCCGACCGATGGGTCGTATTTTACGATCCACACTCAGCTTGCCAGCCGAAACCGGGCAGCAGGCGTCCGATCGCGAACACGTTCTTGGAGCAGGGATGGCTCTCGACACCGACAAACTGACGGCGGCTGGCAACAAGTTGTTGAACCTGCGCGACCGTGCGTTCGGCGTAATGTCCTCGTTGTCAGAGCGCATCGGACTTGACCGGATTGCACTGCCAGCTCCGATTGGCCGCTTCGTTAGAAGTTTTGCCGCTGGAGGCGCCGGGCGGCAGGCCATCGTCGACTGGTTCAACCGCCAGCCGCTGGTGCGCTTTATCTCGCGTTCGCTTTTGCGCCGCATCATCGTTTCCAACCTGATCGGCTTTCTGGTTCTATTCGGCGGCATCCTCTATCTCAGCCTCGATTCCAGTTGGATCATCAATGCCAAGAGTGAAGCCCTGAAGACCCAGGGGCAGATCATCGCCGCAGCGATCGCCAGCAATGCCAAGGTCAAGAAGGGCCAGATCTCCGTCGATCCGGACCGGCTGCCAAACAGCAACGATTCTCTCGTACCTTTCCGCAAGGATGCATTCGCGGCCCTGAAGCTTTCGATCCTGCCTGAGCGGGTCGCGCCGATCTTCCGGAAGTTGACTGAGCCGACGAAAACCCGCGCCCGCATCTACGACCGCCGCGGCAATCTGGTCGTCGATACCAAGGAGCTATTGAAAAAGGGCCAGATCGGCAGCGGCGCTGTGGGCTCAGCCAAAGACGATAAATTCGCCGGCCTGACTCTTAAGGAACGCAAACAACTGGAGCGGGAGAACCGGCCCAATACGAAGACATTCTGGACCCGGCTGCAACACTTGCTGATTGGTCGCGAGGTGCAGGTCTACCGCGAGATCGGCGATGCCAATGGGCAGCTTTATCCAGAGGTCAGGCGTGCGCTGAAGGGCGAAAACACCGCAATGCTGCTGCTCAACGACAGCTCGCAGCAAATCGTCTCCGTTGCCATCCCAATTCAAAGCCTCCAACGTGTCATGGGGGTCCTGCTGCTATCCACCCCGCCGGGCGAAATCGACAAGGTTCTGGCCGAATCGCGTAACGACCTTTGGCCGTTGGCACTCGTGGCGCTGGCTGCCAGCCTGCTCACCGCCTGGTTCCTGGAACAAACCGTTGCCGGACCGATGAAGCGCCTATCGATGTCGGCTGAAGAATTGAGCCATGACATCTCGGCGCAAACGCAACTTCCCCAGTACGCCGACCGGAAGGACGAAGTCGGCCAAATGGCGCAAGCCTTCGCAAAAATGACGAACTCGCTTTACGAGCGCATCGAGGCCAGCGAAAAATTCGCAGCCGATGTCGCCCATGAGCTGAAAAACCCGCTGACGGCAGCCAGCTCCATGTCGCAATCCCTGGAGTATGCCAAAACCGAAGAAGACCGCCAGCAGGTCGTCTATCAGATCCAGCAGGAACTCAAGCGGCTCAACCGGTTAATCAGCGATGTCTCCAAGGCCTCGATGCTGAATGCCCAATTGCAACGCGAAACCGCCGAGCCCGTCGACCTGAAATCGGTTTTGTCCGACGTTTCGTCAATCTTCTCGGAGAAGGCTGAGGGCGCGGGTAAAACGCTGAAATATGCCCTGAAAAGCCGCAGCGGCCAGATCATGGTTTCAGGCAACGGCGGACGCCTGGGCCAAGTCTTCACCAACCTAATCGACAACGCTTTGTCGTTCTCACCTGAAGGCGGCACCGTGCAAGTGACCGCCCGGATCGAAAATGGAGACGTCGTGGTGACAGTGGATGATGAGGGCCCCGGCATCCAGGACGACAAGCTGGAGACGATCTTCTCGCGGTTCTACACCTACCGGCCAACAGCGGATTCCAGCCGCGGCAACAACTCGGGCCTCGGTCTCAGCATCTCGCAAGAGATTATCCAGTCCCACCACGGAAAAATCTGGGCGGAAAACCGGTATGCAGGCCACCGTCATGGCGATAGCGACAACCAGGCGCCAATTGGCGCTCGATTTATTGTTCGCCTGCCAATAAAAAAACCGCTCGTCGCGCGCAATGGTTCCAGAACAGGATGATGGAACCCGCGAAGGCCGACGATATGCTGGGTCGGCCGATCTGGCCCGCATCACCGCACCTGTGGAGATTTGAGGCACCTCATGGCCGTCGACCTGCCGGTAAGAATTCATGCAACGACCGTCGCGCTGAATGGAATGGCGGCGCTTATTCGCGGCCCCTCGGGAGCCGGAAAATCGGACCTTGCCCTCAGGTGCCTTGCAGCTTCCCCCAACGGCCTGATCGAAAGCCCGCTAAAGTTGGTTTCCGACGACTACACGGAAGTCTTTGAGCGCGCGGGCCGGTTATGGACCAGGCCCCCCGAAACAATTGCCAATCTGTTGGAAATTCGTGGACTTGGGCCGGTTCGGATCGAGGCTTTGGCCGAGGCTCGTTTGGGACTGGTGGTCGACCTGGTCGATGCCGATCAGATTGCCCGCTTCCCCGACCCGCCACGAAACGCCGAAATCGCGGGACGAAGCCTACCCTCGATTGTGTTATGCGCAACGCAGGCTTCGGCAACAGCAAAGCTGATGGTTGCCCTTGAACACGTACAACGCTGTGGACAGTTACCATTTTCAAACAGTCCCGACTGATGCTCCGTTGAGGCCCCGCCAGGCAATCGCGCCCGGCATTTGTGCCTTCCGGGCGCGGCTGGTCGGATGATGCTCCAGCTCGGGCAACGTAAAGGGCTTGCCAAATCACTCGTCCTCGGTTTTCGTTGTCTTGAACAGCCGCATCTATTTGTGCTGCTGCAAATCGTGCACACGCAGCTTTAGAACAGTCAAAAAATGGAATTTCTCTGAAATGATCGGGCTTGTGATCGTTGCACATGGGGGGCTCGCCGAAGAGTTCCGAGCGGCTCTGGAACATATAGTCGGGCCGCAACGGCAGGTCGATACGATTGCCATTGCACCCGAAGACGACATGGTTGAACGACGCCAGCGGATCCTTGATGCCATCGCTAAGACCGATACCGGCGGAGGCGTAATTTTGTTGACCGACATGTTTGGCGGCACGCCCTCCAACCTCGCAATTTCGGTGATCGAGGAAGCCAACGTCGAGGTTTTGGCCGGCATCAATCTACCTATATTGGTCAAGCTGGCCAGCATCAGAGGTGAAGTAAGCCTCAAGGAGGCAGTGGAATCGGCAAGCGAGGCGGGGCGCAAATATATCAAGATTGCCAGCCAGCAGCTTTCCAGCGATTCTTAGGCGTTGTGATCGGCTGGCAGGCCAAACCAGCTACACAGTGGTACTTCTGCACGATTTCATCTGCCGCCAATACGCTTTATGTTGGCCGGCTTGTGAGCTGCAAAGATATCCGCAACCCCCGTGTCAATTACGAGCAATGCCCGAACTCAACGACAGTCTCCATCCAGAAGCCATCGTCACAATCCGTAATCGCAAGGGCCTGCACGCACGCGCCTCTGCGCAATTCGTCAAATGTGCCGAAACCTTCAAGGCCAATGTCGAAGTGACCCGCGATGGTCAAAAGGTGGTCGGCACGTCTATTCTCGGGCTGATGATGCTGGCTGCCGGTCCCGGATCTACCCTTCATATACTGGCCAAAGGGCCCGAAGGCCCCGAGGCGCTGCAGGCGCTCGTCGAGCTTGTCGAAGGTGGCTTCGGCGAGGATTTCTGCGGCGAGGATTGACGGCGCCAAAGTTATCCTGTCTCGAAGTGGGTTGCCGTATCTTGGCACCGCTTCAACATCGGCCCGCCGTATCTTGGCACCTAGCTTCAACATCGGTTTTCCGAATGTTGGGCCAACAATAGCTTCAACACGCGCTTGCGCAGTGTTGAGCCAAGAAAGAGCCTTACCGTCCCAGGCTGGCAGCGCGGCGGCGAACTTCTTTTTTCGAAACGTAACCGGCTTTAACCAGTGCCTTGACGCAGGTGCGCGACAGCTTCGAACCGTTGCGGCGCATGCAGCGCTTAACACCCGATGAACCAGGAGCGTGCGAGGAGCAGTAGGAAAGATAGTCGCCCATGCAGGCGTACTTGACGGAGGAGGAAACGGCGGAAGCCTGAGTTGCCGAAGCGGCGAGAACTGCGAAGGTGAGGGCGGTTGCGATTGCTTTGGTGTTGAAACCGGTCATTCGTCTTCTCCCTGGTGTCTCGAATTGGCTGGCGGTTGGTGTCTCGCCGTCTGTTGAAACCAATATGCCGACACACACACCCAGCCGCTGTTCCGGCCGGGACAGGGAACGGATAAATTTAGAGTTTGTTTGCCATGAACCGTTGGAGCCCGTGTTTCTCAGGCCTTAGCAGCACGTGATCCGTTACAAATTCCCTCGTTGAGCGCGCGAAGCGCCACCCAAATCCACCTCTTCCACCCCCGTCATCTCCACGAAGGTGGAGACCCAGACAAGCCTCAGGGCACCGCCACCAGCTCTTCTTGGCACCGCCCCATCCGGCAACTCCATCAAACGGAACCCGCCCCTACTTCGACAGGTGCAAAGCGGAAATCTTCAGCGCGATGTCACGGAACGACTGACGCAGCTCGTTGCCGTTTTGCGCCGAATAGACATGATCCTCAGAGCTTGCGCACGCATTAAGCGTCTGCTCGGCCTCACCGCCGCTGGCAAGCTGGAAGCCGACCGAATAAACCGTGATGCCCTGAGCCTTCATCGAAGCGCAGATCGAGCGCGCCTGCTGGGCAGACTTGGCATTGGCCGACGTGCAGTTCCCCTTGTGGGCATTGTTGCCCGAAGACTCCTTATCCTTGAGACCAGTGGTGCAGTATTGGGTGTTGTATTCTCCATCGGTCATCAGCACAGCAATCTTTTGCAGCATCGGCCGCCCCTTGGAATTGAGCTGGGTGAGCCCGGCATAAGAGTCCGGTTTGCTGGCCGAGGGCATAACGTCCCCCCAGTTGGGTGACAAAGTGTAATACGTCCAAGCCGTGCCAAGGTGTCCAGCCGTCGTGCCGCGGGCCTCGAATCCATCGATGGTTGAATTCAACAGCGCCTTGTTGGCGGTAAGCGGAACTATTGGATTATCGGGCTGGCAGGCGCCATTCGCGGTGTAGACGGGCGCGAGCCGGTCGCCGCCGACAGGTGCTGCATCGGTGTATGCTTTGGAACCGGAACGCTCGGCAACGCAGATTGCAGCCCGGTTCCACCAGACATTGCTGCCGTTGGCGTTCTTCATCTTCTTGGCGTTCGGGCCGGAATGAATGATAGACTGGCTGAGCGTGCCGATGTTGATCGCAGTTGAGAACGGCACAAGGGCGACGCGCGAGGTATGCGAGCCCTGATTGTCCCAGACGACGACGTTGATCAGGTCCTTGGCGGCCTCCTTCATCGCGTTCAGCTTTTCACCACTGGTGCAATTATAAGTGCCGCTGTCGCACATCGAACCGGTCACATCCAGCATCAACGACACCTCGATGGAGGATTCCGCGTTGCCGTTGACCTGAAGGACGGCCTTTGAGAACTCAGACCCCGACAGTTTCAGGAGCGGCAATTGGTTAATGCCGGCCAGTTTCATGAAGCTGGTTTCCAGATTTGCCGTACCCTCCGCGGTGACAGCAGTCCCTTCATCGACAACCTTGAACTGGATTGTGTCCATCGACAGCGGCACGCGGCCCTGGATGTTCGCATTGTAGTAGCTGTTGGCAATCGCAATCGCGGCTGCCGAATCCAGACCGTTGACCTGGAGGTTGCGGGCGCCCGCCAATACAGCCGCATCCACCGCCCCAATCGTCTCGGTGCGCGCGTGCAGCCAGCGCGCCATGTCAATCGAGACGCCAATCACCAAGAATAAGACGATGCCCATCAACCCGAACAGAATCGTGACACTGCCTTTGCGTGCTGCAGCAAAGGACACCGGCCCGCCGCTCCGGGTTTTCTTTGCACTCGAGTTGGCAACTCTATACATGGCACCGATCCTGCTAATACTTACTCTTTGCTCAAAATTCACAGAAAGAAATTTACAGCCTGTAAACACATACAGCTCTCAGGCAACGTGTTGAGTATTGTGCTAACCAACAAGTTCGAGTTTGCTTCAATTTTTACTTATTCAAACTGATCTCCGCACAACTAAACCGTGTTCTAAGGCCCTACCAGCCAAGCAAACTCGCCACTGGGCGCGTGTTGCCGGCACCCAACAGGTAAAGGCAGCCGACTGGAACCGGCCAAACCCCATGACATAAAGACTTGTTTATATGTTATTGCGATCTGGGCCGCTTGCCGCTATACGGACGGGACAAGGGGGATCTGCACCAGCACTTAAGCGGACCGTGGGCGTCCATTGGCGATGCAGCCCTCTGCCGATCCAGGCCGGCGCGAATAGCAGCAACGAACATGCTGTTACCGCTTCGTATCAGGGCGTA
Source organism: Alphaproteobacteria bacterium (assembly GCA_022600345.1). Lineage (GTDB taxonomy): Bacteria > Pseudomonadota > Alphaproteobacteria > Rhizobiales > Hyphomicrobiaceae > Filomicrobium. The sequence continues at coordinate 31,056 of JAHZKP010000060.1, forward strand.
TTCACGGCCTGCAATTGGGTCGACCAGTGGCAACCGATGCCGCAAGGATCAACGACTTGGCAGGAGCGTGGGGTGCCACGATTACTCGGATCATCACGATCCAGGGCTCGTGAACTGCACCAAATCAAAACGTTCCAGCTCGAAATGGTGCTCATTTGGGATCGACGCAACAAGATCAATGTGCGGCCCCGGGGCATGGAAGCTAAAGAAACAAAGGGACCATCTGCTTATGTCTTCGAACGACTATGTAATCGCCGATATCGGTCTTGCGGATTTTGGCCGCAAGGAGATCACTCTTGCAGAAGGCGAAATGCCCGGCCTGATGGCGACCCGCGAAGAGTATGGTGCTTCGCAACCGCTGAAGGGCGCGCGCATCGCCGGCTCGCTGCACATGACCATCCAGACAGCCGTCCTGATTGAAACGCTGACCGCCCTGGGCGCTGATGTCCGCTGGGCATCCTGCAACATCTACTCAACCCAGGACCACGCAGCCGCCGCGATCGCTGCATCGGGCGTTCCTGTATTCGCCGTCAAGGGCGAGTCGCTGGAAGATTATTGGGAGTACACGCGCAAGATCCTCGAATGGAGCGATGGCGGTACCCCCAACCTGATCCTGGATGATGGCGGCGATGCCACGATGCTCGTCCACCTGGGCCTGCGCGCCGAACAAGGCGACACCGCCTTCCTCGACAAGCCCGGCTCGGAAGAAGAAGAGATCCTGTTCAAGCTGATCAAACGCACGCTCGGCGAAAAGCCAGGCTGGTTTGCCGAATTGGCCAAGAACATCCTGGGCGTTTCCGAAGAAACGACAACGGGCGTCAACCGCCTGTATCAGCTTGCCAATCAGAACAAGCTTCTGTTCCCATGCATCAACGTCAATGACAGCGTCACCAAGTCGAAGTTCGACAACCTGTATGGCTGCCGTGAGTCGCTGGTCGACGGCATTCGTCGTGGCACCGACGTTATGATGTCGGGCAAGGTCGCAATGGTCGCCGGCTTCGGCGACGTTGGCAAGGGATCGGCCGCCTCGCTTCGCAACGCCGGTTGCCGGGTGATGGTTTCGGAAATCGATCCGATCTGTGCATTGCAGGCGGCGATGGAAGGCTACGAAGTCGTCACGATGGAACAGGCCGCACCGCAGGCCGACATCTTCTGCACGGCAACGGGCAACAAGGACGTCATCAATATCGACCATATGCGCAACATGAAAGATGGCGCAATCGTCTGTAACATCGGTCACTTCGATAACGAAATCGATGTCGCCGGCCTCAAGAACCTCAAGTGGGATAACATCAAGCCGCAGGTCGACCAGATCGAGTTTGCCGACGGCAAGAAGATCGTCCTGCTGTCAGAGGGCCGCCTGGTCAACCTTGGCAACGCCATGGGCCACCCCTCGTTCGTTATGTCGGCGTCCTTCACCAACCAGACGTTGGCCCAGATCGAACTTTGGACAAAGCGTGACACCGGCACCTATAAAAAAGACGTTTACACGCTGCCCAAGCACCTCGATGAAAAAGTGGCCCGCCTACACCTGCAAAAGATCGGCGTCACTCTGACAGACCTGTCTGATGACCAGTCGGAATACCTGGGCATCCCACAGGCCGGTCCATATAAGCCCGATCACTACCGTTATTGATCCGGCTTAGATCTCACGACCAGCCTCCAGGGATCGATTGAGCGATTCGTCGCTTCGTCAAGCCTGAACAATTCGACAACTTGAAACGGCGCCGGTCACAAACCGGTGCCGTTTTTCTTTTCTCTATCAGTTTGTGTTGCTTGCGCCCTATCCAGGGCGAATGGGCGGCCGCATAATTTGGCATTGATTCGGCTCTTGCCATCAAAGCTACTCAGTCTGCGCCCTATTGTTGGCATCGCGTTGCGGCCGGACTTGTTGCTGCGCCACTTGCTCCAAGGAACACTTGATGCTCTCCCGCACCGCTCAGTCGTCGTATGCCACAACGGGCCGCGAACTCGTATTGCTGCTGCTTGCCAGTCTCGCATGCGTGCTGGTGCTGACAGCCGGCATCGTGCACGGCGAGGGCAATGGACTGACCGGGTTGAGCGTTTCCCAGCTTGCCGTCATTGCACTGACCGCATTGGGCGGACTTGTCGGCGCGACTCTCGTCTTCCGGGCTGTCACGGCAATGCGCCGGCAGGTTGCCTCGGCGCAAAAAGAGGCCGCCGACCTGAAGCGTCAGCTATCGATCACCGAAGCGGTGATCGGCGGCGAGCCTCAGATCCTTGTGTTGTGGGATACCGGCATGCAGCCGCGCGTCATAAACAACAACCTCGAAGGCGTCCCCGGCCTGCCCTCCGAAGATGCCCAGGTCATAGCCTTTTCCAGTTGGCTCGATGGCAGCGGCGTTCAGCGCTTCCAGGACGCACTGGATCGATTGCTGCGGCTCGGCCAACCCTTCAACATGATTGTTCGCACGCTGCGAGGCGCGCATCTGGAAGCCGATGGGCGGGCGGCATCGGGCCGGGCCGTCGTACGCATCCGCGATGTTGCCGGTTACAAGCGCGACATATCCCGCATCATCGACGGTCACGAGGGACTTGCCCGCGACATTCACGCCAGCCGGGCGATCCTCAACTCGCTGCCGATGCCGGTCTGGTTCCGCGATCCCCATGGGCAATTGACCTGGGTGAATTCGGCCTACATTTCGGCGGTAGAGGCCGCCAGCCTGGAAGAGGTTCTGGAGCGGCAGATCGAGTTGCTCGAACAGCGCCAGCGCGAAGGTCTGGCCAAGGCACTCCATGCTAACCCGAGGTTCCGCCGACGCGTCACACTGCTGTCGGGCAACGAGCGCCGGATTACGGACCTCATCGCTGTACGCCTGCAAGACACCATCGCCAATGCCGCCGTCGACGTCACCGAACTGGAAGTCGCCCAGCGCGAATTGGATCAACAGTCAGCCGCCTTTGACCGTACCCTCGACCATGTGTCGACTGCGATTGCGGTATTTAATGCCGAACAACGGTTGGTGTTCTTCAACGAAGCCTTCGTCAAGCTGTGGCAACTGGAGCGCGTCTGGCTGGAGGCGCGGCCGCGCGATACTGAACTGTTCGACCGGCTGCGCGAACGCGGTCTTTTGCCTGAGGTGGTCAATTACCGCGAGTGGCGCAACAAACTGCTTGATCCCAACGAGGAAATCCCAGAGGGCGACCGTTGGTGGCATCTGCCCGACGCCCGCATTGTCCATCTCATTGCCGAGCAGCGCCCCGATGGCGGAGTGACGCATCTTTACGTTGATGAGACCGAGCGTCTGGCGCTCGAAAGCCAGTTCAACGCCATGATCTCGGTGCAAAGCGAAACCATCGACAGCCTGAAAGAGGGTGTCGCGGTGTTCGCCACCGACGGGCGCTTGAAGCTGTGGAACCGTTCATTCGCCGACATCTGGCAAATCGAGCAGGAATTCCTCAGCGAAGGGCCGCACATCGACGAAATCGTCGACCGTGCACGCCATCTGTTCGATGACTACGACGTCTGGCAGCGCATGAAGCAGTCGGCAACCGCGCTATTGGATGAACGGGTATCGATTGACGGCAAGATGCAACGCAGCGACCAAAAAGTCATCGGTTATTCGGCAATGCCGCTGCCTGATGGCGCCACACTGATCACGTTCGCCGACGTAACGGCAGCAAAGCGCTACGAACGGGCATTGGTGGAGCGCAACGAAGCCCTTGTGACCGCCGACTTGCTCAAGAACCAGTTCATCGGGCACGTCTCGTATGAATTGCGTACACCGCTGACCAACATCATCGGTTTCACAGATCTCCTGGGCAGCGAGCACCTGGGCGCACTCAATCCCAAGCAACGCGAATACCTCCAGGACATCACCTATTCATCAAACACGCTGCTATCGATCATCGACGGTATTCTCGACCTCGCGACCATAGATGCAGGCAACATGTGGCTGGAAGTTGAGCCGGTTGCGGTTCGCGAGCTTATTCAATCGGCCATCGCAAGCGTTGAGCAAACGGCCGCCCGACAGGGTCTGACGCTGGACGTGGCGATAGCCGATGATGTCGATACCTTCCCCGCTGACAGGGCACGCTTGCGCCAGGTTCTCTATAACCTGCTGTCGAATGCTGTTGGTTTTTCGAAACAAGACGGCACGGTGCTGATCAGTTGCTGGCGGGAAGCAGGCCAGGTTGCCTTTCAGGTGGAAGACCATGGCGTCGGTATTCCAGCCGAGGCGCAGGAGCGGATCTTCAAGCGCTTCGTCAGCGACAGCCGGGGCCAGAAGCATCGTGGCGTCGGGCTCGGACTATCGGTCGCCCACAGTCTTGTGGAGTTGCATGGTGGCGTCATGGAGCTGGTCTCAGAGCCCGGTTCTGGCACCCGCGTGACGGTCAGACTACCTGAGGCCGGGCCGGTCCAGGAAGCCATCGACGTGACGCCCGACGCCGATGGCAACGGCGATGCGCTTGAACCAGAACAATTGCCCGGTCCCGCCCAATAACGCAGCCGGCAATTGTTCCTCAGCCCGCTCGCCCTTCAATCTCCATAGTGCTAGCCCGCCTTTCTCACAGGGTAGTGGAGCGTCATGGCCTCAGGCGGGTCCATTCGGCGAGGCGAGTGGTGAAAAGCGTATGGGTTCATACGGTTAAGCAGCTCAACAAAGCCGATGGCCCTCCTCAGGCCACCTGAAAGGCGGGGCCAAATGGCTGACATGCTGTGTTGAAAATCTGGCCCGATAAACCATATCGAGCTGCAATTTTCGTCGTGCCTGTCAGCCATTTGGCCTCCGTGACGCCCGCATCCCCTGCGAGAAAGGCGGGCTAGCGCCCGGTTACGACCATACCACTCCGATTCGCCTAACGAGAACTAAATGCGCTGGCGATTCGGGATTGGCGGGGGCTGGCAAGTGGCGGGAATCGGGCAAGTCACAGGAAAATGGTGACGGATTTGACTCAATTGTAACGTGCCAGGCGGGGTCCAATCGACTTGCTGGAGGGTGGTCGCGGGGAATATCCTTGTTGTAGCTGGCTGCCTGCTAATGGCGGCGATACAACGTGGAAAGGCTCAAAAATGAGCGATATTCCCAATCCAAATGAGTTGGCCTCCTACTGGATGCCTTATACGTCCAACCGGGCGTTTCGGCGCCGTCCGAGGATGATTTCAGGGGCAAAGGGGCTCTATTACATCGCCAGTGACGGGCGCCGGTTGCTGGACGCTACCTCGGGGCTTTATTGCGTCAATGCCGGGCATGGGCACCCAAAGATTGTTGAGGCGATCAAGTCTTCGGCAGAAACGCTCGATTATGCTCCAGCATTTCAATTCGCTCATCCCAAAGCCTTCGAGCTGGCAGGCCGGTTGGCGCTGTTAGCTCTTGACGATCTCAATCACGTGTTTTTTGCCAACTCGGGCAGTGAAGCTGTCGATACCGCCATGAAGATTGCGCTGGCTTATCACAGGGCGCGCGGGGAGGGCTCTCGGACCCGGTTTATCGGCCGGGAACGCGGCTACCACGGGGTCGGTTTCGGTGGCATGTCGGTTGGGGGTATTCCTGGCAACCGAAAGGCGTTCGGCTCCCAGCTTCCCGGTGTAGATCACCTGAAGACGACCTATAATCGGGACAAACAGGCGTTCTCAAAAGGCGAACCTGATTGGGGCGCCGAGCTTGCCGATGAACTGGAAGGGCTGATTGCGCTGCATGATGCTTCCAACATCGCGGCTGTGATTGTCGAGCCGGTGGCGGGATCGACGGGTTGTCTGCCGCCGCCCAAGGGATATCTGGAACGGTTGGGTGCCATTGCGCGCAAGCATGGGGTGTTGTTGATTTTCGATGAGGTGATCACGGGGTTCGGGCGTCTCGGTCATGCGTTTGCGGCGCAACGGTATGGTGTGGTCCCGGATATGATAACGTTTGCGAAGGGGCTGACGAACGGTGCCGTTCCGATGTCGGGAGTGCTGTTGCGGGAGGGGATCCATGAGGCGCTGATGGTGGGACCGGAAGTCATGCCGGAGCTTTTTCATGGATACACCTACTCAGCGCACCCGCTGGCGACAGCTGCGGCCTTGGCAACGCTCGACGTTTATCGCGACGAAGGGTTGTTTGAGCGGGCCGATGAAATGGAACCGGGATTTGCCGACATCATGATGGGGCTGAAGGATGCTCCCAACGTCGTTGATATCCGTCCTGTGGGCCTGATTTGCGGAATCGATCTGGCACCACGTTCAGATGGCGTGGCGTTGCGTGGCTATGAGGTCATGGAGCGGGCGTTTCACGAACACGATCTGTATGTGCGGGTGAGCGGCGATACGCTGGTTGTTGCCCCGCCGCTCGTTGCTGAGATGAGCGATATTGAGGAGATTGCCGACAGGTTGCGGCAGGTTCTTGAAAAGGTTGCATAATCTCAGGCGGTTGCCAGCTGATTCAAGGTGCCATTTGCGCAACAGGGGTGCGATTCGCCGGATCGTGCCTGGCAAAAGCTGGTGACAGGTCGCCCGTGCGCGTTGCCATGGCGGACTGAGCCACTGATCCTCAAGGTTGAGTGATTCTCTATATAGCCGTGGGGCACAACGTGGAATTCATGATTGGCGAACAGTCGAGCCCGTCGCAGGGAGCGCCGCTAGGCGGCAGCCGTCCGGCAAAGCCGGGCGTGGGCGATGGTGCGGGAACAGCTTCGGGGGAAGCGCGGATTAATCCGGTTCCTTTTCCGGTTCGATTAACCGGTGAAGCGATCAGTGTTGCGGCGATGGCTCTGGCGACATTGGCGCTGGGCACAGGGCTTTATCTGCATGCAGGGTTTGAGCCTTGGGCAGCAGCGGCAACTGCGGTGGCTGCTTACGTCTGCATGCTTGCTGTTCACGCGATGATGCCGCGGTTCTTTTCTGTAGAAGCTTACGGTGCGGAACGGTCCGATGAATTTTCAGCAGCTAGCGGTGGACCCGTAGCGCGTGGTGGACCCGGAGCGGTTGCGAAAACAGCTTCTGGCGGGCGCACTCAACACAGGGAGCCAGCGCCCCCGCCTGCGCGGCAAGGTGTTGCGTCTTATCCCTCGCATCAGGCTGGGCAAATGGCTGCCAGGCCACAAGGATCGTCGACACCGGGGCCAGGCGCGCCGGGTTTGCCAGCCGAAGGCCCGGCGGCTACACGGCCCGCTCCTGGGGCCGCAAATCCAGGTGCCGTGCTGAAACCGGACGGTCGTCCTGCACCGGCAGAGAAAACTGCAGCAGCACCTAACCCGCCCCCACCACCGAAATCGATGCCTGCGAGCGGAGCAACGAATACTGCCCCAGCACCACGCGAAGCCGATGTTGAAATGATCCAGGGGCTGATCAAGAAGCTTGCCGACGAAGTCAACGCTGCCAGCACTGAGCCGGTGAAAGCGAAAGGTGAGGCTGAAAAGGTATCAGAGCGCGCTATTACGCAATCGGTCGATGCACTCAAGGCGACGGCAAATTCGATGCGCGGGCAGGACGAAGCAGCTGCTCTTCGCAGGGCGGAAGCTGGCAGTGGAACAGGAGGCGCGGCTTCACGTGGTGAAGACGTGTCTGAGACGGGGCGGCCACCGGCTGTCAATCAACGGCTGTCGGCTCTGGCAGAAGCGCTTGCTTTGGGCCGGGTGGAGGTGCTGCTTGATCCGATCGTTGACTTTAACGCCAACCGGCCGAAGCATTTTGAGATTGCCGTGCGTTTGCGCGATGAAGCTGGCAACGTGCTTGGCACAGATGGCGTCGGGGCTGAGTTGTCGGGAACTGGAATGCTATCGCGGCTTGATGGTGCGAGGGTGGAGAATGCTTCGCAGATCGCGGTGCGGTTTGCCGGGCGGGGACGCGAAGCTGCGGTATTCTCGACTGTCAGCGGGGAGTCGCTCACGTCGAATAAGTTCCTTGACGGCGTTGCCCATGCTTACCGCGAACGTACCAGTTTTGCGGGTCAGCTGGTGATGACGTTCAGCCAGGATGATGTGCGCGGCTTTGGTGCGCGTGAGTGGCAGATGCTGCAAGAATTTGCCCGCCTTGGCTTCCGTTACGCCATTGCCGATGTGAACGATCTCGATTTGGATTTTGAAGAGTTGAAGGCGAAGGGATTTGAATTCGTCAAGCTCGATGCTGATGTCTTCTTGCGCGGGCTGCCGGCAGGAAATGATGTTTTCGTTCCGGCACCAGATATCTGCAAACATCTGGCTGGGTTGGGCTTGAGTGTGATTGTCGGCCGGATTGAAGATCCAGAGATTGCCGCACGGATCTTCGGTTTTGGTGTGCTTCTTGGGCAGGGAACGCTGTTTGGCGGTGCTAAAGCTGTGAAACGCGAAGCCCTTTCGGGGTCCGGACACGCAGCTGCCTAGACACGCTCTATGGCGATATGCTGATCTCGGCAATTCGAGAATTTGTTGCAATTCTGGTCTAAGACATAACCAACGGCGTGGATGAGACATCCACGCCGCGTTTGTTTCAATAGCATCGCAACTCAACCTGGAACGGTTTCAATATCCTCATGCCCCAATCCATTCCCGTCATTCGTTCCATCTCTCCGCTCGCCTCCGGCACCGATGCCTGGCTGGTCGATATATGGGGGGTGATGCACAACGGCGTTGTGCCGTTTGCGGACGCGGGGGATGCCTGTGCACGATTTCGCGAAAACGGCGGTACGGTTTTGCTCTTGTCGAATTCACCTCGGCCCGGTCCTGGTGTCAAAACGCAACTCGATCAGATCGGTGTCAGGGCGGATGCTTACGATGGGATTCTGTCGTCGGGGGATGCGACCCGGGAGCTGATCCGTGCTTATGCCGGGCAGGCTGTCTATCATCTGGGGCCGGAACGCGATTTGCCGCTATTCGATGGGATTGACGTCCAGCGGGTCGGCGATGAGCCAGGTGATGGCGCAGAGGTCGTTATCTGTACCGGGCTATTTGATGACACAAGCGAAACGCCAGCTGATTACGCAAAGCAACTTGCCGGTTTCAAAGCGCGCGGCCTGCCAATGATCTGTGCCAACCCGGACATTAAAGTGGAACGTGGCGGTCAGGTGATATATTGCGGCGGGGCTTTGGCTGAAGCTTATGAGGCGTTGGGTGGGGAGGTTCACCTGGCTGGTAAGCCGCACTCGCCGATTTACGACATGGCCTTTGCGAGGTTGGCTGAGATGCGCGGTCGCGATGTCGCTCGCTCGCGGATACTGGCTATCGGGGACGGTGTTAAAACCGATATTGCCGGGGGGATTTCGGCGGGTGTCAGGGCGGTTTATATCGCAAGCCGGGTTTACATGGGCGATGATGAGGCGCTTGAACCTGGTGTCTTGGACGGGTTGTTTCCCGATCCGTCAGCTCGTCCTGTTGCGGCGATGGCAGAACTCGTCTGGTAGGTTACTTCTTTGACGTTTTTGTATTGGCGACTTTTGTTGCCAGTTTATAGTCTTTGAGTTCTTTGGGCGTGAAGATGTAGAGCTGGTCGCTTGGTGTCTTCATGGCGTGCAGCCAGGCGCGAGGGTCGATGCCCATCTCGGTCAGGTGTTGTTGAACCTGGGCGGTGATTTCCTGACCCTGAGCCATGCCGTCGGCAACATTTCCCGGTGACTTTTTCGAAGGAAATATTTGGTGCACGCCGACCCAGGCGTTGCGGCCGACGATGCGTTCCTTGCCGCCCGAAAACATGATCGGGCAGGATGAAGCGCAGTAGGCATCATTGGGCACATTCGTTGCGATGCCTTTTTTGCGGACCAGCTTGGCGATTGTGAGGGCGTCGGATACCGAACCGCCCGGCGAATGCAGGTGAAGGCTTTTCACTTCGCCTTGCTGGCCGTCGAGAAAGTCAACGAAGCGCGACGCGGTTCCCGGTTCAATGCGGCCGACTGCGCTGGCGGTTCCTTTGGGCCCGCGTTTGAAAGTCATCTTTTCAGCCATCGCCTCGTGTGGTGGAGGCTTGGCGTATCCGGGCATTGACGGCCCCTTGCTAGAGCGGCGGCGCGGCATGGTCCGGGGGAGATAAGGGCGAATGTGATCGCGCGGTTTGGGCGGGTCCATGGTGAGCGGTTCTTCGCGCTCGGTCTCGCCGGGCAGCGGGGCGTTGGCCTCCTCGTAGATGGTGCGAAAATCGAAAGCCAGGAAGGTCACGGAGGTCACGAGCAGCAGGCGGAAAACGGAGGTCAGAATCAGCTGCTCGGTTAGCCACGCCCATGGTTTGGCGGGCTCGTCTGGGCTATAGCCGTTTGTTGCTGTCTCGTCGTTTGTCATGAGCTTGCCGTCCCCGCCGGATCAGTCATTGCGGCGATTGACGCCGGGCATGGTGATCGGTGTCACGTTTTTATCTGGGGACGGTGTTGGAGCGGCGGGCAATGGTGGGGGCTGTTGTGAAAAGCGCTCTTCCATCTGGCGGTAGATTTCTGCGCCCCGCATAACGTCAGCTGCACTCATGGTTTCGGCATCAAGGTCGACGCCGCCATGACGACGGATAGCGCCTTCAACGATGATCATAATGAAAATGAGTACTGCTGGCAGGAGGTCGATTGAGATGGCGCCGGCCCAACTGGGAAGGAAGTCGTTGGCGTATCGCAGGACTGCTTCGGGTGGTGAGAGCGGTTGAAAGCGCGCTGGGGTTACTGGTTCGCGCTGAAGGATTTCGTCGGCGGCAGCTGAGAGTGCGCGGCTTTGTGCTCTTAGCGCGGTTTCGACCCGGCTGACGACTTCTGTCTGGCGCTCTTGCAGGGAAGCGTCCTGACCGTCTGCAATGGGGGCAATGAAGGTCTTGCCGAGATCTTCGGCGGCGCGTTTTACTGAGGGGGCAACGGATGTTTGCTGTAGTGAGGTAATCTGGCCGATCAGTTTTAGGGTTTCTTCGCCGAATGCGTTGGCGCGTGCCTCAATGGGCCCGGAGTTTGAGATCAGTTCGCGCATTCGCGACAGGTTGCGGCCACCCGATTCGTACTTGCGTTTGACTTCGCCACGGCTCTCGTCGACTTCGAGCGACAAGCGGTTCAGCTCGGTCGACATCTGAGCGAGTAGTTGAACAACGGTTCCCGAACCTGAGGTGCCGGTCAGGGCGCCTGTTGAGCGTTCATTCTGGGCGAGGCTGGCGAAGCGTTTGGAGGCGAGCTGGATGTCGGGCAGCAGGCTTTGGGCGGCCAGGGCGTTAGCGTGTGCCTGGTCGAGCTGCTGCTGATAGGTTTCGGTGGCGTTGGCCATGTGCTGTTCAAGGGCGGCGGAACCAGCGAGGGCTGCTGCGTTGAGCCAGCTGGACATGGCGATGATCATGCATGAGCCGATCAACATCGCTACAAACAGCCAGGCTCGAGCGCGTGCACTTTCTATGTGGGGTAGAAAGCGCATCAGGTAGGACCAGAAGGCATAGATGCCGACGGAGACGGCTACGGAGTAGATCACCGCTCCGAAGAACACGACGGCTGCGTCACCGTTTAATAGCCCGCGCACACCCAGATAAGTATAGACGCCGCTGGCCAGTGCCAGGACGGCAAGCGTTACCTTGGTAGTTGTTTCAAGGCGGGCTTGGCCTAGTCTCAGCTGCTCTGCCATTCAGTTGTTCCTGAAATTGTTCGATTTGCGCCCCTGACCAGTCTATGTCGGGCTACTTCGAGCGGTGTTCAAGCGATTGGATGGGGCAAAAAGAGGCGTTGAGAAGGCAGGCCAGGGGATTGGCACCCGGAATGAGGGAAATGATGGCGTCGTCGGCATTATAAGCAATAAGACGCCGGTCTGGTGGCCGACGTCTTATTGGGGTGGTTGGGTGGTCTTGTGGATTGAGGAGCGTGGGCTCGAAATCAATCCGTCAACACAACAGACGTCAGTTTGACAGCGATGTCGCGGAAAGCTGTCACCAATTCCTGAGCGTTGAGCGTGTTGTAGAAGTGATCTAAGTCCGTGCCGCAGGATTTAAGTGTGTTCTCAGCGATGGTGCGTTCGGTACCTGAAAGCGAGTCCAGGTCGAAGGCGACGGAATAGATTTCGATTCCGGCTGCCTTCATGTTCGTGCATAATTGGACCGCCATGTCGGAGACTTCCTGCTGGTCCTGTCCGTCCCAACTGCGGTAAGCGTTATACACACCATCCGACATCAAAATCGCGACCTTGCGGAGTTTTGGGGCTCCGTTTGCCTGGATCTGGGTGAGTTGCGAATAGGGCGCAGGCGAACTTTGTCCGGTCCAGATGGTGTTCCAGTTCGGTGACAGGGTGTACCAGCTAAAGGCTGTGCCCAAAGCGCCGCCGGTTGGGCCGTATGCTTCAAAATTACTGATCTTGCTGTTGAGCGCGGATTTGTCAGATGACAGTGGGACAATCTGGTTGGCTTCACTGGC